>NZ_JASPGY010000001.1:0-407122 GCF_030229765.1 Corynebacterium nasorum
TTTTTTGTGGAGAGTTTGATCCTGGCTCAGGACGAACGCTGGCGGCGTGCTTAACACATGCAAGTCGAACGGAAAGGCCCTGCTTGCAGGGTACTCGAGTGGCGAACGGGTGAGTAACACGTGGGTGATCTGCCCTGCACTTCGGGATAAGCCTGGGAAACTGGGTCTAATACCGGATAGGAGCCATTTTTAGTGTGATGGTTGGAAAGTTTTTTCGGTGTAGGATGAGCTCGCGGCCTATCAGCTTGTTGGTGGGGTAATGGCCTACCAAGGCGGCGACGGGTAGCCGGCCTGAGAGGGTGGACGGCCACATTGGGACTGAGATACGGCCCAGACTCCTACGGGAGGCAGCAGTGGGGAATATTGCACAATGGGCGCAAGCCTGATGCAGCGACGCCGCGTGGGGGATGACGGCCTTCGGGTTGTAAACTCCTTTCGCTAGGGACGAAGCTTTTTGTGACGGTACCTAGATAAGAAGCACCGGCTAACTACGTGCCAGCAGCCGCGGTAATACGTAGGGTGCGAGCGTTGTCCGGAATTACTGGGCGTAAAGGGCTCGTAGGTGGTTTGTCGCGTCGTCTGTGAAATTCCGGGGCTTAACTCCGGGCGTGCAGGCGATACGGGCATAACTTGAGTACTGTAGGGGTAACTGGAATTCCTGGTGTAGCGGTGAAATGCGCAGATATCAGGAGGAACACCGATGGCGAAGGCAGGTTACTGGGCAGTTACTGACGCTGAGGAGCGAAAGCATGGGTAGCGAACAGGATTAGATACCCTGGTAGTCCATGCCGTAAACGGTGGGCGCTAGGTGTGAGGGTCTTTTCACGACTTTCGTGCCGTAGCTAACGCATTAAGCGCCCCGCCTGGGGAGTACGGCCGCAAGGCTAAAACTCAAAGGAATTGACGGGGGCCCGCACAAGCGGCGGAGCATGTGGATTAATTCGATGCAACGCGAAGAACCTTACCTGGGCTTGACATACACCGGATCGGGCTAGAGATAGTCTTTCCCTTTGTGGCTGGTGTACAGGTGGTGCATGGTTGTCGTCAGCTCGTGTCGTGAGATGTTGGGTTAAGTCCCGCAACGAGCGCAACCCTTGTCTTATGTTGCCAGCATTTGGTTGGGGACTCATGAGAGACTGCCGGGGTCAACTCGGAGGAAGGTGGGGATGACGTCAAATCATCATGCCCCTTATGTCCAGGGCTTCACACATGCTACAATGGTCGGTACAACGCGCAGCGACACTGTGAGGTGGAGCGAATCGCTGAAAGCCGGCCTTAGTTCGGATTGGGGTCTGCAACTCGACCCCATGAAGTCGGAGTCGCTAGTAATCGCAGATCAGCAACGCTGCGGTGAATACGTTCCCGGGCCTTGTACACACCGCCCGTCACGTCATGAAAGTTGGTAACACCCGAAGCCGGTGGCCCAAACTTGTTAGGGAGCCGTCGAAGGTGGGATCGGCGATTGGGACGAAGTCGTAACAAGGTACCCGTACCGGAAGGTGCGGGTGGATCACCTCCTTTCTAAGGAGCTTTATTATTTGGGCACAGTTGTGCCTTGTCCTGCCACTTTGTGGTGGGTGTTGGTTGAGTGTGCGAGTGTCATGCTGCCAACGTTGTTTGTTTGAAAATTTCCGGGTGGAAGATACACCTTTAAGACAAAGACCGAGTGTTTGAATGGCGCTTTGTGACACACAGTGTCGTGCACAGTTTGAAAAAAGTATTTGTTTGTATGTTGGTGCATTGTTGGGTGTCTGGGGCATTATCCCCTTTTTTGGTGCCTGACCATATGACTGGTGGACACAGTGTGTGTGCTGGTTGATGGTTGGGGTGTTGTGTGAGAACTGTATAGTGGACGCGAGCATTAAACACGTATGACGTGCTGCGCTTTGTGTGTGGTGTGTTGTGTGTGTTTGTGTGATTTCTTTTTTGTGTTTATTTTGTCAAGTTCACTTGTGTGGCCGCCCGCGCTTTTTGTGTGTGGTGGTTTGTGTGTTCGTTATTAAGGGCGCATGGTGGATGCCTTGGCATGCTGAGCCGATGAAGGACGTGAAAGGCTGCGTTAAGCCTCGGGGAGTTGTCAATTAAGCGTTGATCCGAGGATGTCCGAATGGGGAAACCTGGCCCTGGTTATGTGGGGTTACCCTTCAGTGAATTCATAGCTGTTGTGGGGGTTTACGCGGGGAAGTGAAACATCTCAGTACCCGTAGGAGAAGAAAATAATAATGATTCTGCTAGTAGTGGCGAACGAACGTGGATGAGGCTAAACCGTGTGCATGTGATACCTGGTAGGGGTTGTGTGTGCGGTGTTGTGGGCCCTGATGTGCGGTGACTACCATCATCGTGCTTGCGCATTGTTGTTAGGTGAAGTGGTTTGGAATGGCCTGCCGGAGTAGGTGAGAGTCCTGTAGCTGAAGATGATGATGTGTGGGTTGTTGGGTTGCCCGAGTAGCAGCGGGCTCGTGGAATCTGCTGTGAATCTGCCGGGACCACCCGGTAAGCCTAAATACTCAGTGTGACCGATAGTGTATGAGTACCGTGAGGGAATGGTGAAAAGTACCCCGGGAGGGGAGTGAAATAGTTCCTGAAACCATGTGCTTACAATCCGTCAGAGCACCGTGTGTGTGTGATGGCGTGCCTTTTGAAGAATGAGCCTGCGAGTCAGCGGCATGTCGCGAGGTTAACCCGTGTGGGGTAGCCGTAGGGAAACCGAATCCTAATGGGGTGTCAAGTGGCATGTCCTGGACCCGAAGCGGGGTGATCTACCCATGGCCAGTGTGAAGCAGCTGTAAGAGGTTGTGGAGGCGCGAACCCACGTAGGTTGAAAACTGCGGGGATGAGCTGTGGGTAGGGGTGAAAGGCCAATCAAACTCCGTGATAGCTGGTTCTCCCCGAAATGCATTTAGGTGCAGCGTCGTATTATAGCTTGGTGGAGGTAGAGCGACTGGTTGGTTGAGCGGGACTACAATCTTAGCAATGTCAGCCAAACTCCGAATGCCACTAATTGTGTTGTACGGCAGTGAGACTGTGGGGGATAAGCTTCATAGTCGAGAGGGAAACAGCCCAGATCGCCGGTTAAGGCCCCTAAGGGTGTACTAAGTGGAAAAGGATGTGGGATCGCGAAGACAGCCAGGAGGTTGGCTTAGAAGCAGCCATCCTTGAAAGAGTGCGTAATAGCTCACTGGTCGAGTGGTTCTGCGCCGACAATGTAGTGGGGCTCAAGTACACCGCCGAAGCCGCGGCAACAATTTTTTTGTTGGGTAGGGGAGCGTCGTGCATGGGTTGAAGCGTTACCGTAAGGAGGCGTGGACTGTGTGCGAGTGAGAATGCAGGCATGAGTAACGAATTGATAGGTGAGAATCCTATCCGCCGGATGACTAAGGGTTCCTGGGTCAAGTTCGTCTTCCCAGGGTGAGTCGGGACCTAAGGCGAGGCCGACAGGCGTAGTCGATGGATAACCAGTTGATATTCTGGTACCCGTACATGCGCGCCCATGATAAAGCACTGATACTAACCACCGCGGATGCATTGCTGGTCTTCTTTGAAGTCTGGTGGTGTTGATGTCGTGGGGCCTGATGTGTGGTTCAAGTGATGGGGTGACGCAGTGAGGTAGCCACGCCACTTATTGGATTGGTGGTGTAAGCGTGCAGACCGTGTGGTAGGTAAATCCGCCGCACATATGGTTGAGGCGTGATGCGTAGACCCAAAAGGGTTGATGGTGGTGATCCTGTACTGTCGAGAAAAGCCTCTAGCGATGTGTGTGTATGGCCCGTACCCTAAACCGACACAGGTGGTCAGGTTGAAAATACTAAGGCGTTCGGGTGAACTGTGGTTAAGGAATTCGGCAAAATGCCCCCGTAACTTCGGGAGAAGGGGGGCCCTACGATGTGAGCATCCTTGCGGTGTTAAGCGTTGTGGGGTCGCAGAGAATAGAGGGAAGCGACTGTTTATCAAAAACACAGGTCCATGCGAAGACGTTAAGTTGATGTATATGGACTGACGCCTGCCCGGTGCTGGAAGGTTAAGAGGACCGGTTAGTCAACGTTGTTGGCGAAGCTGAGAATTTAAGCCCCAGTAAACGGCGGTGGTAACTATAACCATCCTAAGGTAGCGAAATTCCTTGTCGGGTAAGTTCCGACCTGCACGAATGGCGTAACGACTTCTCTGCTGTCTCAACCACAGGCCCGGTGAAATTGCACTACGAGTAAAGATGCTCGTTACGCGCGGCAGGACGAAAAGACCCCGGGACCTTCACTATAGCTTGGTATTGGTGTTTGGTTCGGTTTGTGTAGGATAGGTGGGAGACTTGGAAGCTATCACGCTAGTGGTGGTGGAGTCGTTGTTGAAATACCACTCTGATCGGATTGAGCATCTAACCTTGGCCCATGATCTGGGTTGGGGACAGTGCCTGGTGGGTAGTTTAACTGGGGCGGTTGCCTCCCAAAATGTAACGGAGGCGCCCAAAGGTTCCCTCAGCCTGGTTGGCAATCAGGTGGTGAGTGTAAGTGCACAAGGGAGCTTGACTGTGAGACAGACATGTCGAGCAGGGACGAAAGTCGGGACTAGTGATCCGGCACCTACTTGTGGATGTGGTGTCGCTCAACGGATAAAAGGTACCCCGGGGATAACAGGCTGATCTTCCCCAAGAGTCCATATCGACGGGATGGTTTGGCACCTCGATGTCGGCTCGTCGCATCCTGGGGCTGGAGTAGGTCCCAAGGGTTGGGCTGTTCGCCCATTAAAGCGGCACGCGAGCTGGGTTCAGAACGTCGTGAGACAGTTCGGTCTCTATCCGCCGCGCGCGTTGAAACTTGAAGAAAGCTGTCCCTAGTACGAGAGGACCGGGACGGACGTACCTCTAGTGTGCCAGTTATCCCGCCAGGGGTATCGCTGGTTGGCTACGTACGGAAGGGATAACCGCTGAAAGCATCTAAGCGGGAAGCCTGTTTTAAGATGAGGTTTCGTTAAGGTCCCCTAAAGACGATAGGGTAGATAGGCCAGACCTGGACGCACTGTAAGGTGTGAAGGCTACTGGTACTAATTGACCACAACAAACACCAACACACGCAATGTGTGCTGGCAAAACAACAAAAACAAGAAACAACAAATTTGTCACTGTCGTGACCGCGTCCACTATGCAGTATCTGACACAACACCCAAACACCCAAAAAGAGGGTAGATGTTCTGAAGGTTTGTCGGTGGTCAATAGCTGCAGGGAAACGCCCGGTCCCATTCCGAACCCGGAAGCTAAGCCTGCACACGCTGATGGTACTGCAACCGGGAGGTTGTGGGAGAGTAAGTCACCGCCGACACCAAACAACAAACACAACAAAATACAACAAAGAAGAAGAGGACGGCATACCACCGCCCTCTTCTTTTTGCGTTTTACCAGCCCTCCCGGCCGGTGGAAGGCCTCATCTGCAAAGCCAAGAGTACGGCACTAGGGCGTCCGCGGAGCGTTCAGTAACGCAATGAGCGATTAAGCCTCCTAGTGTCCGTTTGCACGCTCGTACAACTGCGCGGCCGGTCGGCGGTGAAGAGTTGTGGAGCGTTGCGGGGCGGAGTGGCTTTCCACTGTGGGTGGTCCTGGCAATTAATTTGCGTTCAGTAGGATCGAGCGCCGTCTTATTGAACCGGTCTGGGCGAGCGTTTGGCCTAGCGCTGTATGGCTCACGCTGCGGCAGCGCAAGAGGATCTAAATTCCGGCTTTTTCGCTTGGGGTTGTAGAATAGGGCCGGTATTTCTGTGCTAGTTCCAACCAAGAAAGGGTAGGGCTTAATGTCGGAGCGCAACCACAACGGGCGAGCTGGACGTGACCGCAAACCACGCAATAACAAGGGCCGTGATTTTAAGGGCGATTCCCGGAAAAAGAAGTCTTTTTCGCCGCAGCGCTCCGGTTACCGTGAGGAACGCATCAATCGTCGCATGAGTGACCCAGACATCCCGGCCGAGGTGGATGTTAACGATTTGGATCCCTTGGTTTTGCAGGACCTAAAATCGCTCTCGAAGGAGAATTCCGAGGCCGTCGCCAAGCATATGATCATGGCTGCGACCTGGATGGAAGACGATCCCAAGCTTGCCTTGCGCCATGCACGTGCTGCTAAGGACCGTGCCGGCCGCGTGGCTATCGCCCGAGAGGTCAATGGTATTGCCGCATATCGTGCTGGCGAGTGGAAGGAAGCGCTCGCTGAATTGCGTGCTTCCCGGCGTATTTCCGGCGGGCCTGGGCTGCTGGCCGTAATGGCTGACTGTGAGCGCGGCTTGGGACGCCCAGAAAAGGCGCTCGAGCTTGGGCGCACGGATGAGGCGGCCGACCTAGATGATGAATCTAAAATTGAGCTAGCGATTGTTTTAGCCGGAGCCCGCTTAGATATGGGCCAAGCCGAGTCTGCCGTCGTAACTATCCAACGCGCTCATCCTGATCGCGATGCACGCGGGATAGGTGCATGCCGCCTGGCTTATGCCTACGCCAACGCACTGCTGGAAGCTGGCCGGAAAGATGAGGCCAAGGATTGGTTTGAACACGCAGTGTCGATTGATGAGGGCGACTGGACCGATGCAGCGGAGCGCTTAGAGGAGTGTAAGTAGTGACGGTTCTAAGCAAACACGATGCTCTTCTGCTCGATCTTGATGGCACCGTGTGGGAAGGCGGCCGCCCACTTTCTAACGTGGTGGACGTCATCAATACCTGTGGTGTGCCGGCGGTGTACGTGACGAACAATGCTTCACGCAGCCCAGAAGCAGTGTCGAAGATGCTGGCAGACATCGGGCTCGAGGCGACCACGCAGCAGATTATTACCTCCGCCCAAGCAGTCCTTCAATTAGTGGCGGATGAGGTGCCAGCCGCCTCGAAACTCCTCATTGTTGGTGCTGATTCCTTTCGTGATTTGGCCCGCGAGATGGGCTTTGAGGTGGTCTCCAGCGCTGATGACAAGCCTGCCGCTGTTGTGCAGGGTTTTGACCGTTCTGTTGGCTGGGAGCAATTGACTGAAGGGGCTCTGGCCATCCGCCAGGGAGCGAAGTTTTTCGCATCGAACCTAGATACTTCTCTGCCTATCGAGAGGGGATTTGCCGTGGGCAATGGTTCCCTCGTGGCCGCCATCCAGTCCGCCACCGGGGTAGAGCCGGTGTCTGCTGGAAAGCCTGAGCCAGCCATGTTTACTTTTGCGGCGAAGCAAATTGGTGCGAAAAAACCGCTTGCTGTAGGCGACCGTTTGGATACCGATATTGCCGGTGGTAATTCTGCTGCCATGAATACCTTCCATGTGCTTACCGGTGTTTCTGGGGAACTAGAACTTATTGAGGCACCTGTGGAGGCGCGCCCCAACTTTATTGGTGCAGGTATGCATGAACTGGCTTTGCCGGTCTCTGTTGCCCGACCTGGAGCACAGGGTGGATTTACTGCTCGGTGTGATGGACATGATCTTCTGCTCGAGGGCGGTGACGAAAAATCTACCTCCGTTCAGGCATTGCGCACCGTGTTGGAAGTTGCATGGGCCATGCCGTCACCGCCCCGCTATATTCAGCCGCGAAGCGAGCGTGCGGAAAGGGTTGTTGCGCAATGGCGGTAAAGCCGCATGATTTTCGGGCTGTCAAGGAGCCGGCAGAGATCGATGCGGAAGTAGCAGAGATCCTTGGAGAAGACGCAGCGGATTTGGCCGCTGAAGTAGATCAGCTTGATCGCGCCCACAATGTGTTGCGCGATGCATTGCAGGAGAATTAATGCCCCCACAACGTCGTAGGTTAGATGCGGAGCTGGTGCGCCGAAAGATTGCGCGGTCACGTGAGCAGGCACGGGAGATGATTAAGTCCGGCCGTGTCACGGTTGGTGGCTTCAAGGCGCAAAAGCCGGCGTCGATTGTAGAGCCCGAGGTTTCCATCAAGGTAGAGGAAGCCGAAGAAGACAAGTGGGCTTCACGTGGCGCTCACAAGCTTTTGGGCGCCTTGGCGGCGTTCGACGTCGATATGAACGGCCGAATCCTCGATGCCGGCGCTTCTACCGGTGGCTTTACGGACGTGTGCCTTGAACACGGTGCGCAGGAAGTGCTGTCTGTCGACGTAGGCTATGGGCAGTTGCTATGGCGCCTGCAAAACGATGATCGCGTAACCGTTTTAGACCGTACGAATATCCGGAATTTAACGCTGGAGCTTACCGACGGCCCTTGCGACGGCATGGTAGGCGACTTGTCCTTCATTTCCCTCCGCTTGGTATTGCCGGCCATTGTGGAATGTCTGAAGGACGGCGCTTGGTTGTTGCCCATGGTGAAGCCGCAATTTGAAGTGGGCAAAGAGCGCCTCGGAAGCGGTGGTGTCGTTCGTTCACCGGAACTGCGCAAGGAAGTAACCAAGGAAGTCGCTGAGTTTGCCCTGTCCCTTGGGTTGAGCATGCACGGAGCTGTAGCGTCCCCGCTGCCTGGGCCAAGCGGCAATGTGGAGTACTTCTTATGGCTGAAAAAGGACGGCGCTCCCACGGATCTGGCTAGAGTAGAAGAAATGATTGACCGTGCAGTCGAGGAAGGCCCGCAATGACCCGTGAGATCCTGTTGGTGCCTCATGCCAACCGCGAGCAGAACCTGCAGGCAACGTCGCGAGCAGCGGAGCTGCTACAAGATGCCGGGATTACTGTTCGAGTGTGCGCGGACGAGAAGGTCTTGCCTGGGCTAAAGCACGTCCCCCACACCGAAGACGCGGCTTCGGGGTGCGAATTAGTCCTGGTACTCGGTGGAGACGGAACCTTCCTCCGTGCAGCGGATATGGCACGTTCTGTGGATATTCCGGTGCTAGGAATCAACCTTGGGCATGTGGGATTTCTGGCTGAGTGGGAAGTCGAATCCCTAGATCAGGCCTTAGTGCGGGTCATAGACAAAAGGTACCGCATTGAGGATCGACTCACCATCGATGTCACCATCTTTGACGAGGAAGGAACCCTTCTCAATCGCAGCTGGGCTCTGAATGAGGCTTCGGTAGAAAACCAAAATCGCTCTGGAGTATTGGACGCAATTTTGGAAGTTGACCGCAGGCCGGTGTCTTCCTTCGGTTGTGATGGGGTGCTCATCTCCACGCCTACTGGGTCGACCGCCTATGCGTTTTCGGCTGGCGGGCCGGTGCTGTGGCCCTCTCTCGATGCGATTTTGGTAGTACCGAATAATGCGCACGCTTTGTTTACTAAGCCACTAGTCGTCTCGCCCAATTCTTTAGTTGCCGTTGAATCAACCATGCGTACAACTCCGGCGACCGTGATTTTGGATGGTTTCCGTGAGCTCGCAATGCCGCCGGGAGCTCGCGTGGAGGTAGTGCGAGGCGCGCGTCCGGTGCGATGGGTACGCTTGGATGACCAACCTTTTACTGACCGTTTAGTCTCGAAGCTGCGCCTGCCCGTAGAAGGGTGGCGCGGGCCGAAGGAGAAGTAGTGCTCGTCGATATTTCCATTAATGACTTGGGCGTTATTAGCCAGAGCTCCGCGGAGCTCTCTACTGGTCTAACCGTGCTTACTGGTGAGACTGGCGCGGGCAAGACCATGGTGGTTACTGGATTGCGGCTTTTAGCAGGTGGACGCGCGGATGCCTCCCGGGTGCGGGATGGGGCGAAGAAAGCAGCAGTAGAGGGGCATTTTTCCTCGGGGAAAGATTCTATCCGCGAGTTGGTCGAATCAGTAGGTGGGGAGCCCGATGAAAATGGAGAATACATCGTCTCCCGGACGGTTTCTGCTGCAGGTAGATCGAGGGCCTATTTGGGTGGTCGGGCGGTGCCTGCGGCAACCTTAGGCGAATTTGCCCGCGAACTTATTACGGTCCATGGGCAAAATGATCAGCTGCGTTTGCTTGCTCCCGAGGAACAATTGGGTGCAGTAGACCGTGCGGATCCTACGTTGACCGAGGTACGCCGTCGCTATACCGAGGCTTTTAAAGAATGGCGCCGTTTGGCAAAGGACTATAAGCGGCGTACAGAGCAGCGCCGCGAACTCGCGCAAGAGGTTGATCGCCTGCAGTTCGCGGTGGATGAGATCGACGGCGTTGCGCCGGAGCCGGGTGAGGATGAGGAGCTGGTGCAGCTGGTTCGCAAGCTGCAAGACGTCGACGGTCTTCGCGAATCCGCGGAAGTTGCACTGGCTTCTATCGACGGCACCGAGGAACTGGAAGAGGCTGCCTCGGCGTTGCTGGGCCGGGCGGTTTCGGCATTGGCGGGGACTACCGACAAGGAATTGGCCGCCTTGGGCGAACGGCTCAGTGAGATTTCTTCACAACTGGGCGATATTTCCGGCGAGCTGGGAGGGTATCTGGCCGGGTTGCCGGCGGATCCGCAGCTTTTAGAAAAGTCCTTGCAGCGCCAGCAGGAGCTTCGTACACTGACCCGCAAATATGCCGGGGATATTGACGGAGTTATAGCTTGGCGGGATGAAGCTGCAGCAAAGCTCGAATCCATGGATACCTCAACTGAAGCCCTAGAGGAATTGAAAAAGCAGGTCAAGGACGCTGAATCGGTGATGGTTGAGCGGGCTGGGGAGCTGACAAAGGGGCGCCGGCAAGCGGCGAAGGCTTTGGGGGAGCAGGTCACGCAAGAGCTGCACGGCCTAGCCATGCCGAATTCAACGTTGACGGTTGAGTTGACGCAGGCGAAATATTCTAAAACTGGCGCGGACGCGGCCGAGCTGCAGCTGAACGGAAAGCCGATCGCGTCTGCAGCTTCAGGCGGCGAACTTTCCCGTGTCATGTTGGCCTTGGAGGTGGTGCTAGCGGATGAGGACGGCGCCACCTTGGTCTTCGATGAGGTAGATGCCGGTGTGGGCGGACGCGCGGCGGTGGAAATTGGCCGCCGCCTGGCACGTTTGGCCGTGCACAACCAAGTTATCGTGGTAACACACTTGCCGCAGGTAGCAGCGTATGCCGATGCACACCTGCATGTTTCGAAGGAAAAATTCACTTCTGGTGTGGCCGAGCTTTCGCAGGACGAGCGCGTGGAGGAGTTGGCGCGCATGCTGGCAGGCTTGGATGATACGGAGACTGGTCGCGCGCACGCGCAGGAGCTTTTTGAGCGGGCACAGCAAGAAGCTTCCGCGCGCCTAACCCACTAGAAACAATAATCACGTCACAATAGGGGTCATGGCTCTGTTTTCCCGTAACCCCGAGCAGCCTGGTGCACTGCGCGATTGCACTCCGGGCGCTAAGGGGATGAAAAAATTTAGTGAAGGCGATGTCGCCGTAATTGATGCGGCTAATATCTCTCGCCACGAGGCCCAGACCCTCGTTGACCTTAAACCCTCCGCCGTGATTAACGTGGCGGAGTTTTCTACCGGTACGGTCCCCAATTATGGCCCGCACATTTTGCTTGACGCCGACATTGCCCTCGTTGAGGGCGTTGGCCAGTCCTTCGTGTCCGAGTTCAAGGATGGAAAGAAGGCGCGAATCGGGGAGGATGGCACCGTCTTTAGCGGTGATAAAGCTCTTGGCACGGGCCGCGTGGTTACTCGCGAGCGAGCAGAAAAGAACTTTACCGCGGCACAGGGTGCGCTGATTGACCACATGGAATCCTTCTTTGGCAACTCCATTGATTTTATTAACTCTGAGGGGCCGCTGCTTATCGACGGCCTCGGGGTTCCCGCTTCTGGCTCTGAGATCGCAGGCCGCAAGGTCGTGCTGTTTTCGCCAACAGACAGACACCGCGAACAGCTCAAGCAGCTGCGGAACTTTATCCGCGAGTATGAGCCGCTGCTGATTGCGGTGGGAGAGGCTGCAGATTCGTTGCTAGCACAGGGGTATAAGCCAGATTTCATCATTGGTGATCCCAATGGCGTCAGCGATGAGGCCCTGCGTTGTGGCGCCCGTGTGGTTGTTCCTGCGGATCCAGAGGGCGAGGTAGAAGGCCTTGACCGCATCCACGACCTCGGCATCGGTGCCATGACTTTTCCCGCAGCGACGCATTCAGGTACCGATTTGGGTCTGCTTTTTGCTGATTATCACGGCGCAGACCTCATCGTGCAGGCAGGCGGTGGGGTAGACCTTGATGATATTTTTGCGGATCGCACCAACCCGTCGGCGGTGCTTTCCCGGCTTAAGGCCGGCACCAAGGTGGTTGACGCGGATGCGGTGATTAACCTCTACAGTGCACCTTCGTCCAACCTTGGCTGGCTGTGGGCACTGCTGGGAATCCTGGTAGCCATTGCGGCGGTTATCCTCATTGTCGGTTTCGGCGGAAGTCAGGACTTTGCAAGTAACCTCAGCGAAACCTGGTCCAGGCTCTTTGGGGGCGCATAGAGCATGGCAAAGACTGAGCTAGTAGCAGGCTTGGGCTTCGGCGCCGCAGTAGGCGTGGCGCTGGGTGCCCTGATCATTGCTCCCAATCTGACCACCGGCATGGCCGATGATGATCCGATCCGTGAGGAGCACCGCAAGGTCGTCCAGGACAATAAGATTTTGCAGACCCAAAATGAGGCGAGCGATAAAATCGTGGCTGATTCCGGGGCGGAACTAGTAAACGGGGCATTGTCTCAGCGCCCCGTGCTCATCGTCACCACCGACGATGCAAATGGCGGAGACGTGGACGCAATCCGGAAGCTCTTGGAAACTTCCGGTGCCACGGAGGCCGGCGAGATTAAGCTGACCAAGGACTTTTTGCGCCCCGAAACTAAAGACAAGCTTTTGCCCATCCTGAAAGACACTGCGCCTAAGAAGGCAGATACCAAGGATCTGGATTCTGCGGGAGCGCTCAGCGGTGAGGTGCTCGGCACTGCATTGTCTATGGATCCTGAGAGCACGAAGCCCATGGCATCAGTACAAGAGCGTGCGGATGTGCTCCATAAGCTGCGCGACGAAGGCTTCATTGACTACGAGGATGGGACCATCGTTCCCGCCCAGGCCATTATCGTCGTCTCTGGCAATGGCCTGCGCGGCTACCCTTCCGATGCTTTGGCGGAATTTGTTACCGGGTTGGATGATGTCAATGGTTCTGTAGTGTTTAGCGGGCGTACCAAACAAACTCAGGACGATAAGGCACTTGCCCAGGTGCGCGACCAGGATGCGAAGCTGTCCACGGTCGATGGCACCGAGCGCGCAGTGGAGCGCATTGCCGTTATTTTGGCCACCGAGGAGCAGCTCGATGGTGGTCAAGGCGATTATGGTGCCACAGAGACCGCGGATTCTGCCCTACCGGGAAAGGAATAGCTCATGGCGCATGATTTCAAGGTGCTTGACTCGCAATTGCTTGTCGACGCCCCCATTCTCGCTCTCCGCCGCGACGAGGTTGTCATGCCCGGTGATGTTTCCGCCTCCCGCGAGGTAGTAGAGCACCTAGGCGCGGTGGCAGTGGTGGCACTGGACTCGGACGAACGCATTGCCATGGTGTATCAGTATCGCCACAGCGTGGGCAAGCGCCTGTGGGAATTACCGGCAGGTTTGCTCGACGTACGCGGCGAAGATGAGCTAACCGGCGCGAAGCGGGAGTTACAGGAGGAAGCTGGTCTGAGCGCGCAGACGTGGTCAGTGCTGACGGATTTGGTAACTTCACCGGGGTTCTGCGAAGAAGCGGTCCGTGTTTTCTTAGCCTCCGACCTTTCTGAGGTGCCGCGCATGGAGGCTACCGGGGATGAAGAAGCTGATATGGAGGTTGCTTGGGTCCGGCTCGAGGACGCCGTCGACAAGGTAATGCGGGGCGAAATCGTCAATTCCATCGCCTGCAGCGGCATTTTGGCGGCTTATGCAGTGCTGCGCGGTGGCAAGGCGACCCGCAGCGTGGATGAGCCTTTCACGTTGCGGCCGACGTCGATGAGTGCCCGGCGCACGGGCGCGGACCTGAAGCAGCTGTGAGCGCGGTCGAAGATATAGCGCAGACGTGGCTTAACCATCTAGCGGTTGAGCGAGGCGTTTCTGCCAATACGTTGAGTAATTATCGCCGTGATGTTCGGCGCTATGTCACTTGGTTGGAGGACAACGGGGTAGAGGACCTGCGCGCGGTAACGCGGCCTATGGTGGAGGCTTATCTCAAGGATCTGCGGTCAAAAATGGCTGCGTCCTCGGCTAATCGTGCTCTCATCGTAGCCCGCGGGTTGCATAAATTTTCCGTGGCAGAAGGCGTTGTAGACGTCGATGTTGCGGTTGAGGTTACCCCTCCATCAACTGGACAGCATTTGCCGGAGACGTTATCGGTGGACGAGGTTAGCGGCCTTATTGAGGCAATTCCCACTGAAACCCCGGTGGATGTGCGCGACCGTGCTCTGCTGGAAATGCTCTACGGTACTGGCGCGCGAATCTCAGAAGTAATCTCCCTAAACGTTGATGACGTTTCCTCCGCGCAAGAGGTAATCCACCTGCACGGAAAGGGCGACAAAGAGCGGATTGTGCCCTTGGGTTCGCATGCCCGCCAAGCCATTGACGCCTATTTGGTGCGGGCTCGTCCGATGCTGAGCAAAGGCACAACGCCGGCGTTGTTTCTCAATACCCGCGGCGGAGCTTTATCGCGCCAAAGCGCGTGGGCAGTGTTAAAGACAGCTGCACAGCGTGTAGATCTGGGAAAGTCCATTTCTCCCCACACCTTGCGGCATTCTTTTGCGACGCACCTGCTTGAAGGCGGCGCAGATGTGCGCACCGTGCAAGAATTGCTGGGACATTCATCCGTGACGACAACGCAAATATATACCCACGTCACTGCCGACTCCTTGCGTGAGGTGTGGCGCACTGCTCACCCCCGTGCCTAAGAAAGGACATATATGTTTTCTACTCGTGTAGCCGGCGCGGTACTTTCTACCGCGTTGCTTTTCCCCGCGGTGGCGCAGGCACAGCTGCCACCGGAGGTAGAAGCCGCTATTGCCGCGCCTATCCCGGTTCCGGCCGGCGAAACCACGACCGTGAGCCTGCCAGTGCCGGCCGAGGCGAGCTACTCGGGTGATGGGTGGAACGTTTCTGCCTCTGGTACCTCTGCTACCATCACCGCCCCACCAGAGGGCGGCCAAATCTCTGTTCCCGTCTCCGCCCAGGGTATGAATGCAACTCTCACGCTGGTAGCCGATGGTTCGGTGGAGCAGGAAGACATTCAGGAAGAAATCGACGGTGCAGAGGGTGCTCCAGCGCCGAGCCCGGCACCGAATAGGCCGGATGACGGCGGCAATCCGCCGGCAGACAAGGGGGCCGAAGGTGGGGCGGAAAAGCCCGCGCCGGCGAAAGAGAACGAAAATCTCCCGGTAGTCCCAGGCGAAAAACCGGAACGTAAGCCGGCAGGGGAAGCCAACCTTAAAGGTGCGGAATACGTCAACCTTGAATCTCATATCGAAGGCAATACGATTACCGCGAAGATGGGGCTCAAGCAGGCCTACGACCTCTACCAGCAGTTTAAGGACACGGAGGAAAACGACGTTAAGCTGCGCTACCTTGATGGTGAAGGCAATATTATCCAAGGCGTAAAGCGCGACGTGGATGCTTCATCACGTACCCTCACTCTGACGTATCCAGAGGGGGAAGCGCCTGATAATCCCTTCATTATGCAGTTGCTGCGCAACGATGGCTCTGGTGCCGCCCTCATCGTCACTTTGCAGGACCCTAATTATCAATCTGCGTCAGAGAACCTCGATAAGCGGCAACAGGAAGAACCCAAAGATGATAATGAGAGCTCGCATATGGGCTGGATTATCGGAGGGGCAGCTGCGGCGATACTTATCGTTCTGATCGCTCTAGTGGCCGCACTCAAACGACGTTCTAGTCAACGCTAAAAGCTTGATATAAACTAAGTCTCGGTACTTTCTTGCTGTAGCGGGTACGCTTTAATGACAACGTTGTAATCAACCCTAAGCCAAGTGTCATGGTCCGGAACTTGGCGTCAAGGAAGCAGGTGTGACTGTGAGCGAAGAGGGTCTCTTTTCTGCCTCTGATGTAGAGGTGGGGCTGACCGGTCGTCCTATCCGCGAGTTGCCAGAACCCGCACCCTTGGAAAAGCATGGGCCGGCCACCATTATTTCGATGTGTAACCAAAAGGGCGGCGTGGGTAAGACCACCTCCACCATTAATATGGGAGCCTGCTTGGCTGAGTATGGCCGTAAAGTCCTCTTGGTTGACCTTGACCCGCAGGGTGCGCTTTCGGCAGGTTTGGGGCTCACACATGACGATATCGAGGACACTATCTATGACGTCATGCTCGATAGCCATACCTCTATTCACTCCGCTATCCAGCACACTGGTGTAGCAGGCTTGGATTTGGTACCGGCGAATATTGACCTTTCTGCTGCGGAAATTCAGATGGTCAATGAAGTAGGCCGCGAACACACGCTAGCTCGGGCCCTGCGCCCAGTGCGGCGCGATTATGACTTCATCATCATCGACTGCCAGCCCTCGTTGGGGCTGCTTACCGTCAACGCGCTTGCCTGTTCCCAGGGCGTGATCATCCCAATGGAGTGCGAGTTCTTCTCCCTGCGTGGTTTAGCGCTATTGACTGACACGGTGGAAAAGGTCTCTGACCGTATCAACTTTGATCTTGAGGTCATGGGTATCTTGGTGACCATGTTTGATCGCCGCACGAAGCATGCTCGGGAAGTTATGTCCCGAGTGGTGGACTATTTTGGCGATAAAGTCTTTGACACCGTAATTACTCGGACCGTTCGTTTCCCGGAAACGTCAGTGGCCGGAGAGCCGATTACTACGTGGGCGCCAAACTCTCCTGCTACGCAGCAGTATCGCAACCTGGCCAAAGAGGTCATTGAGCGCTCGACCGTTTAAGGTATCGTGACCCAGCCGGAGATTACGGGCTTTCGCATTGCACTGCGAAATTTTGAGGGCCCATTTGACCTGCTTTTGCAGCTTATCCAGTCCAAAAAGATGGACGTGACTGATGTTGCGCTTTCAGAGGTAACGGACGAGTTTGTCGCCTATACGCGGCAGCTGGGCGAGTCTGCGGATTTGGATGAGACCACTGATTTCTTGCTGGTGGCAGCGACGCTTTTGGACTTAAAGGCGGCGCGGCTCCTGCCTCGCGGTGATGTCGACGAGATTGAAGACTTGGAACTGCTGGAGTCGCGCGACCTTCTTTTTGCTCGTCTTTTGCAATATAAGGCCTATAAACTAGTAGCGGACCAATTCGCGGAGTGGCAGCGCGAGGCCCAGCGGAGCTATCCGCGGGCGGTAGCTATCGAGGAGAAGTTTGCGGAGCTACTGCCTCCTGTCTCCCTCGGCCATACGCCAGCCAGTTTCGCAGAGCTCGCCGCGGGAGTCTTCCGCCCAAAGCCGCCGGAAGAAGTGGCCACCGGCCACGTGCACTCCGTGGCGGTATCGGTACCAGAGCAAGCCGGCAAGATCCTGGAAACCTTAAAGCTACTGGGCGCCGGTCAATGGATGAGTTTTGGTTCCCTGACCCGCGATTGCACGGTTTCTATGCAAGTTGTGGGCCGTTTCTTGGCTCTTTTGGAGTTGTACAAGGCCAAGGCGGTTGACGCACAACAGGAAGAAGCGCTGGGCCAGTTGGACCTTTCGTGGACGGGTTTGGACGTTGACCCAGCGGTAGTTGCCGCCGCGAACTGGGACTAAGGACGCTGCTGGATAAACTTCAGCGTCTCCGGGGCCAGCTCGCGATCAGAATAAACGCGTACGTCAGGCTCATCTGGGTTGTCCTCGGTGCCTACGCGGCGGCCTTCCCACACTTGTTGGAGTCCTTGCTTTTCAATGACCCGGATCGCTGCTGGGTGGTTGGTCGTCACTCGGGCGGTGATGGGGGATTCAGGATCAACCTGGTGAATGCTCTTTAGCGTCGCCGAAGTGATCTCTGTAGCAAATCCTGAGCCCCAGTGAGCAGGGCGGAGGCGGTATTTGATGTCCCAGAAATTTCCGTCTTCGACAAAAATGGCCCCACCAACTCCGACGAACTCAGAAGGATTATGGCGCATGTAGGCGGCCCATGGTCCAAAATGGTGGGCGTCCCACGATTGGGAGGATGATTGGGCGAGCGCACGGGTAGTGCGGACATCGGCAAAGCGCCCGTTGGGTCGGTGGCTCCAAATTCGCCCGTCGCTGTAGACCTTGTGGGTCTCTTCGATATTGGCGGCGGACAGTGGGATGAGAATGAGTCTGTCAGTGCGGGTAATAGTTTCCATTGCAATATGGTATCCGCCTCACAATAGGAACCGAAAGTGATTTAGGAAATTTCAGGCGTCGTTTTCCGCTACAGTAAGCTTGGCGTCTATGGACCTTCCCCTCATCTCGCAGTTCCGTTCCCGCCTTGAGTCAATCTTGCTCGTGCTCGATTCCCCAGCTTCGGTGGAGTCCTTGGCGCGTGCTTTGGGGGCGGAAAGGGACGTCGTCAGTGATTGCCTGCGCGCTGTCCAGCGCGAGCTGAATGATCGTGGTTCTGGTATCGAGTTGCGCGAGACCCAAGAGGGGTGGCGCTTTTATACGCGTTCCGAAAACGCAGGCGCGGTAGAAGAATTCCTATTGGATGGCGCCCAGACAAAGCTCTCGCGTGCGGCCCTGGAGACATTGGCGGTGGTAGCCTACCGCCAGCCCGTAACCCGCCAGCAGGTTGCCGCTGTTCGCGGCGTCAATGTCGATGGTGTTATGCGGACCCTAGGCCTGCGCGGATT
Source organism: Corynebacterium nasorum (assembly GCF_030229765.1). Classification (NCBI taxonomy): domain Bacteria; kingdom Bacillati; phylum Actinomycetota; class Actinomycetes; order Mycobacteriales; family Corynebacteriaceae; genus Corynebacterium; species Corynebacterium nasorum. The sequence continues at coordinate 18,545 of NZ_JASPGY010000001.1, forward strand.
GGTGCGGGAGCTGCCGCAGGATGATTTTGAAGGTGCCGCGCACCGCTATGAGACGACGGAATTGTTCCTCGAGTTATTAGGGATTGATTCTTTGGAGCGCTTGCCGGACTTGGCGCCGCTATTGCCTGACGTGGAGGCGATCGACGAGGAGTACTAGCGTGGGGTAAGATTGCCCAGGTAATTTCATATCTTCGAGAGAAAAGGACACGTACGTGACTCCTCCCGCTCGCCGTGACGGCACACCGGATAAGAAGCAGCGAGACAGTGACATCATTGTCTCTAATGCTAAGCCGGCCCGTCACCAGCATGTGTCAAAGAAAAAGCAGAAGGCTACTGCAGAATCCGTAGCCCGAGAACTGGGCGCCGATTGGCTGGTCGATGAAGACAAGCCTAAGGGGGAACGTCTCCAAAAGGTGCTCGCTAAGGCAGGCGTTGCTTCTCGTCGCCACGCTGAAATCCTCATCGATGCCGGCCGTGTTGAGGTCAACGGCAAGATCATTTCCAAGCAGGGCGTTAAGGTAAACCCCTCTGTTGACGTCATCCGAGTAGATGGTGTGCGCGTCAATGTCAACGAGGAGCACGAATATTTTGTGCTCAACAAGCCGCGCGGCATGCAGTCCACTATGTCTGATGACCTGGGCCGCCCGTGCGTAGGCGACGTGGTTTCGGAAAAGGTTGCTGCTGGCCAGCGTCTTTTTCACGTAGGCCGCCTCGACGCCGATACCGAGGGGCTGCTTATTCTCACCAATGACGGCGAGTTGGCTAACCGTTTGATGCACCCTAAGTATGAGGTGACGAAGACCTACCTCGCCACTGTTTTGGGTGAGGCCGACCGGAAGCTTGTGCGACAGCTCAAGGAAGGAATCGAGTTGGAGGATGGCCTGGCAAAGGCAGATTTTGCGCAGGTTGTAGATACCAACCAGGGATATTCTTTGGTTCGTCTTGAGCTGCATGAGGGGCGCAAGCACATTGTGCGCCGCATGTTGAAAGAGGAGGGCTTCCCCGTGCAGCGTTTGGTGCGTACCAAACTTCATACGGTGCAGTTGGGCGATATGAAGCCCGGCGGCCTACGTGCTCTCAATTCCAGCGAATTGACTAGTTTGTATAAGGCGGTGGAGATGTAATGATTTCTAATATGCCGAATCAGGGCCTCATCCTGGCTGTGGATGGCCCTTCTGGGACTGGTAAGTCGACCACGTGCCGCGCCCTAGCCAAACAACTCGATGCAAAGTACATCGACACTGGTGCCATGTACCGTGTAGCAACTCTTGCCGTGTTGCGTAAGGGAGTGGACCCTGCGGATACGTCCGCGGTGATTGCTGCTACAGCCGATCTGCCATTGGAAGTTTCCGATGATCCAGATTCCACCGAGGTTCTTCTCGGCGGCGAGGATGTCGCGCGCGTTATTCGGGAAGACGAAGTCACTCGCAATGTCTCCGCCGTATCTGCCATTCCGGAAGTTCGGGAAAACCTGGTAGCCCTGCAGCGCAAGCTAGCCCGCGAGGCACATCGCGCTATTGTAGAAGGGCGCGATATTGGCACTGTTGTGCTTGCTGATGCCCCTGCTAAAGCATTCATGACCGCCTCTGCTGAAGTCCGAGCCCGCCGACGTCAGGCGCAGAACGAAAGGGCAGGAATCGCTTCAGACTACGAGACGGTACTCGCAGACGTGCAGCGCCGCGATGCGGCAGATTCTTCACGCAAAACCTCGCCGTTGCGCCCAGCAGACGATGCAACCTTAGTTGATACCTCGGATATGAGCCCTGAGGATGTCATACAGGCCCTGATTAACGTGGTAAAGGAGTCGGTCAATGACTAAGCATGATCCCCAGGAAGAGTCGGAGACTCAGTTCCATTACCCGGCCGGAAAGTTTGATGATGAGGTGGTAGAAGCCTCTCCTGGTTGGGCCGCTGATGACTTCAATGCCGAGGAATTTGACTATGAGTTCGATGACTCGGAATTCGGCGAGGCCGATTTTGGTGAAGAAACAGAAGGAGAAGAGCCGCTAAGCGAAGAGGAATGGGAGGAACTCTCCCGTGCTTTTGGTGTTGAGTCCGATGATCACACCGAAGAAGCTCTGTGCACGGTAGCCATTGTGGGCCGCCCTAATGTGGGCAAGTCTTCTTTGGTCAATCGTTTCCTTGGCCGCCGCGAAGCAGTGGTAGAAGACCACCCGGGCGTTACCCGTGACCGAATCTCCTATGTAGCGGACTGGAATGGGCAGCGCTTTTTGGTACAAGATACCGGCGGTTGGGATCCGAACGTCAAGGGCATCCATGGCGCAATCGCTCGCCAGGCAGAGGTGGCGATGGAAACTGCTGACGTCATCGTCATGGTGGTAGACACCAAGGTGGGAATTACTGCGACGGATGAGGTCATGGCCCGCCGCCTGCAAAAATCCCCCGTGCCGGTGATTCTGGTATCGAATAAGTTTGATTCCGATAATCAGTATGCGGATATGGCCGAGTTTTATGCGCTGGGCCTGGGCGATCCGTGGCCGGTATCTGCTCAGCACGGCCGCGGCGGCGCGGATGTGCTCGATGAGATTTTGCGGGTATTTCCGGAAGAGCCGCGGCAGACCGCGATTACTTCTGGTCCGCGCCGCGTCGCTTTGGTGGGCAAGCCTAATGTGGGTAAATCCTCCCTGCTCAATAAGCTGACCAGTGAAGAGCGCTCCGTGGTGGATAATGTCGCGGGCACCACCGTGGATCCGGTGGACTCTTTGGTACAGCTGGATGAGCAGCTGTGGAAGTTCATTGATACTGCCGGCCTGCGCAAGAAGGTCAAAAACGCGCAGGGACATGAGTACTATGCCTCCTTGCGTACGCGCGGCGTTATCGATGCTGCCGAGGTCTGCATTATGCTTATCGACGCCTCTGAGGAGATTTCTGAGCAGGATCAGCGCGTGCTTAATATGGTGCTAGAGGCAGGCAAAGCCCTCGTTATCGCATTCAATAAGTGGGACCTCATGGATGAGGACCGCCGCTACTACCTTAACCGCGAGATCGATCAGCAGCTGAGCCACCTACCGTGGGTTACGCGTGTGAATATTTCCGCCGAAACGGGCCGCGCCCTGCAGAAGCTGGAACCTGCCATGATCGAGGCGCTGGAAAGCTGGGACCAGCGCGTGTCTACGGGTCAGTTGAATAACTGGTTGCGTGAGGCCATCGCAGCTAATCCTCCGCCGATGAAAAATAACCGCCTGCCGCGCGTTTTGTTCGCCACGCAGGCATCCACGCAGCCGCCGACGATTGTCTTGTTCACGACAGGATTTTTGGATGCGGCCTATCGACGCTACCTCGAGCGCAAGTTCCGTGAGCGTTTTGGCTTTCATGGAACGCCCATCCGCATCGCAGTGCGAGTGCGGGAGAGGCGCGGCAAGAAGCGCTAGCAGTATGCCCGTTACGCTGGGATTATAGCATTCAGGCGAGCGATTTTTGCACTGAAAACGGTGTGAGAATTAGCTCGCCTGTCCGTTTATGTCCGTTCATGTGGGGATCGATAGGATATAACCAGTTATAGATCCTCTCGTGATGGAAGGCTTTGTATGTTAGCCAGCGTAATCGCGCCAGATTCAATTCTGGCCATCGTGCTCCAGATCATCATCATCCTTAGCGCCCTGCTCTTGGGCACTCGCTATGGTGGCATCGGGCTGGGACTAATCTCCGGCATCGGTCTGATGCTCATGGTCTTTGTTTTCGGCCTCGCCCCGGGCGAGCCTCCGGTGTCAGTGATGCTGACCATCATCGCAGTCATTGGTTGCGCGGCTACCTTGCAACAGGCCCGCGGGTTGGAAGTGATGATGCAATTTGCCGAAAAGTTCCTTCGCGCCCACCCAGAGCGCATCACCATCCTCGCGCCGCTTACTACCTGGTTCTTGACGGTCCTATGCGGTACGGGCCACGTGGTGTACACGATGTTTCCGATTATTGAGGACATTGCGCTGAAAAAGGGCATCCGCCCAGAACGCCCGATGGCTGTCGCCTCGACGTCGGCGCAGATGGGTATTACGGCCTCTCCAGTGTCTGTGGCCACCGTGTCCTTGGCGTCTATCATCGCGGAAAATGCCGGCGCTATCGACCACGCCTATTCCATCCCGCAGATCCTGATGGTGGCTCTTCCAGCGTCACTTTCTGGCGTCATTCTTGCCGCACTGTGGTCGCTGCGCCGCGGCAAGGACTTGGACGAGGATCCGGCATTCCAGGAGCGAATGAAGGATCCGGAGTTTGCCGAAAGCATCAACCAATCCACTGGGTCGCTTATGGATGAGGAATTTTCGCCGGAAGCAAAGCGTGCGGTAGTTATCTTCCTCGTCGCTATCGCCAGCGTTGTCGCCCTCGGTGCCTTTGAATTCCTTCGCCCGCTTGTTCCGGGAGATGATGGCGAGCTAAGCCCGCTGTCTATGAACCTGGTTATCCAAATGGTCATGCTGGTAGCCGGCGCAATTATCTTGCTCAGCTGCAAGGCAGACCCAAAAAAGATCGCTTCCACCCCGGTGTTTAAAGCCGGCATGACCGCAGTATTCTCCGTGTTCGGTGTGGCCTGGATGGCGGATACCTTCTTCGAAGCCCATATCGACGCTTTGGAATCCAACCTGGGCTCCGTAGTGGAGGCCGCCCCATGGGCCTACGCCGTGGTGCTGGTCATCGTGTCTAAGCTGGTGAACTCGCAGGCCGCGGCCTTGGTTGCAATTGCTCCGATTGGCCTGCAGCTGGGCATCGACCCTGCCATCATCGTCGGTTTCTACGGCGCGGCCTACGGCTACTTCATCTTGCCCACCTACCCCTCGGACCTTGCCTGCATCGGCTTTGACCGCACGGGAACGACGCACATTGGCAAGTTCGTCATCAACCACTCCTTCCTGATTCCCGGCGCCATCTCGGTATTTACTTCCTGCGTCGTGGGCTCGCTCCTAGCGCAGATCCTGCTTTAATCCGACTCCCGTACCAGCACAAAGGCATCCGTGCGGTACGGGATGTGCAGTTTTTGTCCGGGCGTATATCCCAAGTGCTCGTAGAGGTACCAGTCCAGGTTGTGGGTCATGCGCTCATGGATGGCTTCGCCGTTGCGTAGCCAGTAAGACCGGGTATGCATTAGCTGGTGAAGTTGTTCCGGGGTAAGTTCGTGCTCCCAGGTCAGGCGGAGTTCTCGCTCTAAAGACCACGGCGCCGTATAGTCCGGGTAGAAACCCGGTTTATGTACATCGCCAGAGTGCATAATGCGAGAAAGCCGCAAAACCCATGGGTCGGCATTGACATCGAGCGTATTCCAGACCAAGAGGATTTTTCCGCCCGGCGCGAGGACGCGGTCAAGCTCTGCGCAGGCGGCTGCCACATCAACCCAGTGCCAGGTTTGGGCGAGGCAGGCTGCGTCTAAGGAGGCGTCGGCAAGCGCGGTGTTTTCGGCCGTAGCACGCAGGACCGGCAGGTGTAGACGGGAAGCGAGAACTCCCGCCATATCGGCGGAAGGCTCCAAGGCTATAACCCGCTCATTGGGAAGGGACTCAGTGAGCTTTCCGGTACCTGCACCTATATCAGCTACGGTGTGGGCAGGGGCGATAAGGGCAGTGACTTCGTCCGGATAGCCAGGGCGTACATCGTGGTACGTGCTAGCGCCGCGGCGGAAGGCTTGGGCGGAGGCGGTGCGTTGCGCGGCAGTGCGGAAACCGGGGCCTTGCTTCGTGGAGGCCTTGCGGTAGCTAGGAAAGTGACGGGGATCTGGGCGGCGAGTCGACATAGCTCATCTAACCTACCGCGAATTAGAATGGCTGCCTATGAGGACACTTCCCGCAGCATCAGATCCCAGGTGGCTGATGAAGACGGTCTTTTCCCGCCCTGCTCTTACTGTGCCGGCAGCGCTATGCATGGTTGTGTCCTTTCTGCTTAACGCCACCACCCCAATGATAGTGGGCCATGCCATCGATGAAGCCGTGGAGCAGGGATCCATCCACCGGCTGGGGCTATGGCTAGCGGTATTAGTAGCCGCATTCGGTCTTAATGCCCTAGCCGCCTGGTACGGGCGCGGGCTGAATGCCCGAGCCATGTTGGTAATTGGCCACGATGTCCGCATGGCCATCACGGATAGGATTCAAGACCCGCGTGGAATGGCGGGCAAGCCCCGCAGCGCCGGCGAGTTGCTGGCTATTGCCTCCACGGACGCTAGGCGGGTGCAGAATGCGGTGATGATGACGGTATTCCCCGTCGCAGAGATTAGCGCCATTGTGTATGTGGCTATCATGACCAGCCGCATCAATCTACCCTTGGGCATTGCCATTTTGTGTGGCGGCCCGCTCGTGGTGTCGGGCTCGGTGCGCGCGGCACAGCCACTGCGCGCCCGCTCAGGAATCCGCCAGGCGGCGTTGGCCAAAGCCAGTGCAATGGCCACCGATCTGGTGCACGGCCTTCGGATACTCAAAGGCTTGGGTGCGGTAGCAACGGTGAGTATGCGCTATGCCCAGGCCTCTGACACTGCCTATGAGCGAACGGTAGACGCCAATGCCTCCCAAGCGCGCCTCAATGCTGCTACGGAGATTTTGGGCTCGGTGTATGTCATTGCGGTGGGCCTTGGGACAGGTGCGCTGGCAATGCATTCCACTATCAGTGTGGGTGAGCTTATTACGGTTATTGGTCTGACGCAGTTCGTCATCACGCCGATGACGATGTTGGGACGAAATATTGCCTCGCGCTGGGCAGCCGCGCAGGCAAGTGCTGCCCGCATTACAGCCGTCCTTGCTGCTCCCAGCGTGGAAGGCAAGAAACCGCAGCTTCCGGCCCTCGCCCCTGGAGTGAGCGTAGTGGCCGAGCCTGTCCCAGGTGATCTAGTTTTTCTGCCGCGGGAGCGTTTCCTTGTTGCTCCGCACGATACGCTGCTTTTTGAGGGAACCGTGCAGGAGAATATTTCTTCCGATAGCGCGGTTGCCAAACGGGCGCTTTACACGGCCGCGGGGGAAGATATCCCGGGTGGTTTAGATCGCGAGGTGGGGGAGGGCGGCCGGAATCTTTCCGGGGGACAACAGCAGCGCGTGGCGCTAGCACGAGCAATTGCGGCGGACCCTGCGGTCCTTGTTTTAGCCGATCCCACTACCGCCGTGGACTCGGTGACTGAGCAAGTCATTGCGCAGCGGGTAGCACACCACCGCGGTATAAAGCCAACACTCGTTTATGCCGCTTCGCCGGCATGGACTGCTGTGGGATCGAGGCTATGATGCGGTTTCCTACGGCTTCTTGGCGCCAGGTGCGCGAAGAAATTAGCCGGCAACTTTCCGACGTCCCCGGTTCGCGGCTGCAGGCTGCCGTGGCCATTGCCTTACTCACCGCGGGCGCAAGCGCCAATGTAGCGATCCCGATCCTGCTGGGAAAGATTGTTGATGCCGTCATCACCAAAAGCGCAATTTCTACTATTGGCCTTTCGTTGATAGTGGTAGCCGTCGTCTCCGCAGTGCTCTCCGCAGCGGGGTTCTTTCTTCTCTCCCGCCTTATAGAGCGGGTGATTTCGGCTTTGCGTGAAGACATGCTGTCTACCGCTTTGCGCTTGCCCACACATCGTGTGGAGGAAGCGGGCACCGGGGATTTGGTCTCTCGCTCTACCGATGATGTAGCAGAGCTCTCGGCAGCGGTCACCGAGACCGCACCAGTGTTGGCCAAATCTGCTTTTGCCATCACCACCACCGGGGTGGCGCTGCTTAGCCTCAATTGGCAATACATACTGGTAATAGTTGCAGTTACGCCGCTATATGTAGTCGCCGCTTGCAGGTACCTGCACCGAGCCCCTGGCCGCTATGCCGACGAGCGTGCGGCCATGGCTGAGCGCGCGCGCAGGCTTCTTGAGGCGATACGAGGGCGAAAGACCGTGCGCGCCTTTGGACTGGAAGGGCAGATGCATGCCGGCATCGAACGTGCCTCCGCGCAAGTGGTAAAGGATGGCTACGCAGCACGTAAAACCATGATGGTTCTACAGCTGTGGATGACTGGCATCGAGCTCACCATGCTGTGCTGTGGTCTTGGGGTGAGTTTTTGGGCGGTGCAAACGGGAGCACTCACGGTTGGCGCCGTAACCTCAGCCATGCTTCTGCTCATCCGTTTGCGGGGCCCACTCATGGGATTGATGCGGGTAATCGACACCGTACAATCCGGCTACGCCTCGCTGTCTCGCATAGTCGGGGTCGTCGTTGACCCGCCGCGGGCGGTGCCGGATTACGGCGCTCCAGCCCCATACGGAGAAGCCGAAATGCGAAATGTGAGTTTTAGCTACGGCAACGGTGGCTGGGCTGTACGAGACATCAGCCTCAATATTCCTGCCGGGCATACGGTGGCTTTAGTCGGAGCCTCCGGCGCGGGTAAGACTACCGTGGCCGCACTTTTGGCTGGCTTGCGGGTTCCTGAGGAAGGAAAGGTCTTGGTCGACGGGGTAGAGGTAGCACTTCTTTCGGACGCTGAGCGCGTGGCGCGATTAGCCATGATCTCCCAAGAGGTACACGTTTTTTCAGGCACCCTCCGCGAGGATCTTTCTTTGGCTGCCCCTCAGGCAAGCGACGCACAGATGCTTCAAGCACTCGACCGGGTGGGCGCACGCTGGTTTGCGCAACTAGACGAGGGCCTAGATACGGTTATCGGCTCACAGGGAGTCCAATTAGATCCTGTGGCGTCCCAACAACTCGCGCTAGCACGAATATTGCTTTTGGACCCGAAAATCGTCATTATGGATGAGGCCACTGCGGAGGCGGGTTCGGTGGGAGCCGAAGCCCTCGAAAAGGCCGCCATCGAAGTCACCCGTGGGCGTTCGGCGTTGGTCGTGGCGCATCGGCTCGACCAAGCAGCACGGGCGGATAGAATCATCGTGATGGATAATGGCCGCGTGGTTGAACAGGGAAGTCACCACGACCTGCTAGATTATGGTGGCCGTTATAAGCACTTATGGGACGCATGGCAGAAGGGAAGACAAGGATGAACGCGAGGTCACTTCGGGCCGTGCTCGGTGCGGTAACTGTGTGTTTCCTTGCCGCTGCTGGCACTTCGTGTTCTAGCGAATCAACAGAGTCCCCGCACGCGGCAGAGACCACCAACACCGTTAACCTAGGAATCCCTACCTCCGCACCCTTGAACGGCCCTGAGCCGGGCTCTTTTAGGACGATCAACCTGCCTTCCGGGCGTTCCTTTATCCTCAGTGTGCCCAAAGACTATTCTGGGGATAAAAAATGGCCTATCGTCCTCGCCTTTCACGGGTGGGGTCAGTCTGCCGAAAACCTCCGTGGTTATTCTCGTCTTGATGCTGCAGATGCCATCATGATTTTCCCAGAAGGCAAGAAAAAGGCGTGGAGCCCCGCTCCATATGCCAAGACCTCGACAACGGAAGATAAGAAGTTTGTGCGGGAAATAATTGATGCGGTCCGCGCTACTTACCGCGTAGATGATGGTCGAATTTTTGCCACCGGTATGTCTAATGGCGGCGGATTCGCTGCCTATCTGGCCTGCCAGATGCCCGATACCTTCAAATCCGTTGCCACCGTTTCCGCTGCCTATTATGAAGACATTCTGAAAAACTGTGCGCACTCTCCCGTCGGGCGGCTGGATATGCACGGCACCGTAGACCCTGTGGTGGGCTATTACGGAGGCACTCGCCACAAGACCAAGTACTACTCCGTGGAGTCCGTGCTGGAACAGGACCGCAAACGCAATGGTTGTTCGACCAAGGTCGATACCACCCGCTTGGTCAATAATGCGCTCGATATGAGGTGGAGTGGTTGTACCGCACCGCTCGAACATATCCGTATCGCCGGGGGTTCGCACGTGTGGCCTGGAGGCACGGCGGACGCGCACAACGAGGTAGGTAGGTTCTTCGCTACCGATCGCGTCTTAGATTTCTTCGGAATTCCTGGTCGTCCTGCCGGTACCGCACAAACCTAGCTCTGCTTAAAGACCTGAAAGGTAGCACCTGGAACCTTGCGCACCCTTTCCATGCAAATATCTGCAACGGTAGAAAAACCAGCGCGGTGAGCCGTGCTACGCGGGGAGGTAGGCTCCGGAATTTGCGCTAGATGGAAAGTCCTGGACCCCCCATCTTCGGCGTTGAGCTCTATAACCGCCTGCGCTGTGGTGCCGGACCCAGCAAAGAAGTCTAAGACGCGAGCATCCTTGCCACCACCAATGGACAGAAGGTGTTTAATCAGGCGTACCGGCTTTGGAAAATCGAAGATGCCCTCTATACCCATTGCTTCCTCCGCATCGCGTCGGCCGGTGCGGGTCACTCCAAAGCGCTCGCCGTCCAGGATCGAACGTGGGCGTGCTCCTACCTTCTGGTAGTTCTTGGTGTAGACAAACCCTCGACGGAAAACCAGCTCATCGTAGAACTGTTCCACCTTGTCGAGGCTCCATCGCCAGCGAGCGACCTTTTTCTTTCCCACCGGTTGGTCTGGCCAATACTCCTTTCCATCGGGCCCTGAAATAGGAAAATCTAGAGAAGGAAGGTAACCAAGGGTTTTAGAATCTAGGCGTACCAAGGAGTATTTTCCCTTGTCATCCTCATGGTTATATTTAGTGGAGGTATGACCTCGGATATCGATATTGAAACCGGGGTTGTCTGGAGTTCGGGCATAACACAGGATGTATTCGTGCTCTACCACGGCGTATTTTGCATCATTTTTGCCAGTACCGGCCTTCTTCCAAATCAATTGGCCGGCAAAGCATCCCTCGCCAAAAACCTCATCGAGAACCTTGCGGGTATTGGCTACCTCGTCTTCGCCAATGGAGACGAAGATGAACCCCTCAGGGGACAGTACTTCACGAGCCAAAATTAACCGGGGGAGCATCATCGACAGCCATTCCGAGTGCCATTCCGCATAGCTACCTGAACGCATCTGGCGACGTAAACGATAGTTATCGCGGTAGACGAAGTCTTTGCCCGTGTTATAAGGGGGATCGATATATATGACGTCGAAGACTTCCCGGCGGGCGGCTAGCTCTTTTAAGACTGGAAGGTTATCTGCGGCAAAAATCCTATTGAGGGAGTCACCCGGTGTACTAAGAGCAGAATCGAGCGGGAAATTCCGCGCCAAGGGCGTATGTGCGGCTTCTCGGGCTGCGTCTTTGCCTGGCCAAACTAAGCCAAAAAATTCGCCGCCCGTATCCGGGTGTGATGGGCGCGGTGGGTTAGCAGTAGCCATGGTGCAAAGCCTTTGTCAGGGGAGGAAACGTCAATATCGTCTAACGCTAGCATTCGCAAGAATCTGGGCATTTGGTATTAGCCAAAATGCTGCCGCTGCCTAATAGCATGGGGCTTTGGAGTGCGGCTAAGCCAGTGGCCTGACATGGTCGTCAGGCTGTGGGGCCTCCATTTGTCATTCTGAGAAGAACTCCGTTACAGAGCGGAATTGCTTTTGGTTTAGCGGAAAAGAATATTTGGTCTAGTGACTCAATCGCTCGATTTGGTGGCATGGAGCTAGAAGTATCGGTACGTTGGGATGTGTTGCCGGACACGGCAATAATTAGACAAAGCTAGAACTAGAAGAAAGGATAACCACATGGGTATCTTCGATAAGGCCAAGGATGCACTGAACTCCGACAAGGGCGAAGAGTTCACCGATAAGGGCTTGGACAAGGCTGCTGACGCAGCTAAGGGCAAGCTGGGCGAGGACAAGGCAGACCAGATCGACAAGGCTCGCGACGCTGCTGATGGCAAGCTCGGCAACGAGTAAATAGCGTTCACCTGCTAGACGGGTGAACAGTTAGTTTTTATTTTGGCCCCAACCCGTCAGGGTTGGGGCCAAAATTGTATCGGGCTTGAACGCAGTGATCTGCAATAGGTCTATCCCAGTGATGTCACCTTTTTGTGGGTGAATTGAACTATAAAATGGGCGAATCGGGCTGAATTTTTGCAGGAAATCGCTAGGATTATTTGTGTGAACAATCTTGAAGGCTCCGTCTCCCACGCGGGCTCCGCTAAGCAGCGCTTGCTGGAGCAGAGTGCTCGTATCCTGGCCAAGGGTGGGCGCGACGCTTTACAGGTTTGTGCTGTCGCGGAGCAAATCGATGTGCCAGTCGATGAAGCTAAGTCCTTTTTTGAAGACGACCACGACCTATATATTCAAACCAGCCGATTCCTGGATGAAAGAATCCGTGTGGCAGCGTTTAAGGCACTAGATAGGTTGCCGGATGATGCTGCGGCTATTGAGAAACTTCGTGAAGTAGCCAAGGTTTACTTTAACTTAGCTATTGAAAACCCGACCTATTTCGCTGCTTATAATAACTGTCAGACGGCGACGAGCTTTCCCAACTTTGAAGACGGCATTGAGCAGGCGGAAAGCTTCGACGCATTTCCTCCCATCTTCCGCTGGGTACTCGAGCACATGCGGGATGCGGCAGTTGCCGCACGGGGCGAGTTTAAGCACCGGCTGGTAGTTATCCAGTCGCTCTCTTTCTTGTGTGAGCTGCAGGGAATTACCCACTTGGCCACGTTTGGAATTATGCGACACCTTTCGCCGACGGCGAAGAAGCAGACCTTTAATGCTTGTCTTGAGACGTTGTTTTCCGGCTTGGAAATTTGCTTGCGCGACGGGCAGATAGCCCCCTTCGAACCAGAGGCGCTTTCTGGGGAACCGCCGGTCCCGTTTACTACTGCTGCAAAGGACATGCCAAAGTGCACGGCGGAGGAAAAGCGCGCAGCCATTTTCCGAGGTGCGGCGGAAGAAATCGTCTACAATGGGCTTCCTAATCTGCATCTGGGCTCAGCAGCTGCACGGGCGGGCGTAGATCTGCCAGATGCCGAGCATCTCTTTGACGGCGATTCTCACCTGTTGCGTGCTTTGGAAGAATCCTTGGATGAAGCTAATACGCTGGCAATCATGCGCCAAAACCAGGTTCTGCCTGAAGGCTCCCACGGACTTGCTTATATCAAGGCAACCGGCTTTGGGTACTTGGAATATGCGCTTGAGGATCCCATTGGGTTTGTTGCCCTCATTGAGGTCTCTAGCCGCTCAATCGTCCCCGTTTCTTTCGACGAGACCGGCGAAACTGAGCAACCATTTGATATGGGCAAGGCATTTACCTTCATCATGAATTTGGTGCGAGATGCCATTTCTGAGTCTAATGGACCACGTTCGCCGTGGATTCTTTTTACCCAGATTGCAGCTTTGTGGGCTTCCATCCACGGCCTCTCGCAGCTAAGTACCGTAGGGGCCTTGCGCTATCACTCGGCTAATTTCTACTTCAACCTGGCTTCTAAGGTGATGGATATAATCCTTCAGGGCATGGTCAATGTGCTCGAGCTAAAAAGGCCCGATTAGGCATATACAAGCAACAGGGGGATTTCAGCACCGGGGCCGCGTTTTATTAAAGCCAACCTTGTGCTTGCGCAATGGTCGCTGCCTCAAAGCGATTTTCAGCCGCGGTTTTAGCGATGAGCGAAGATACAATATTGCGTACCGTGCCATTGCTCAGGTGTACCTTGCGGGCGATCTGGTGAGTTCCGCTACCTTTCAAGACAAATTTTGCGACTTCCTGTTCGCGTGTGTTCAGTGGATTTTCCTGAATGAAAATGGTCTCTTGGGCGAGTGCTGGGTCAATGACCTTGAACCCGGAGTGCACCCGCCGAATGTCTTCGGCTAGTTTTTCTGGCGGGGTATCTTTGACTACGAACCCGGAAACTCCGGTCTCCAGCGCCCGTTTCACGTAGCCACCGCGGCCGAAGGTAGTGACTATGAGGCTGCGGCAGCCCGTGCCTTGCAGTTCAGCGGCGGCATCTAGCCCGTTCTTGCCGGGCATTTCAATATCCAGCAGAGCAACATCGACGCTATGCTTGGCGACGAGCCCCGCAACCTCCGCACCCGTTGCACACTGTGCCACAACGCTAATGTCTGGCTCTGTTTCCAAGAGAGCAACTAGCGCGCCTCGCACCAATGATTGGTCCTCAGCAATGAGAACTCGAATGGTTTCAGGCATCGCCTACACCTCCGTCGGTGCTAAGAGGAAGAAAGTCGTTGTCTCCGTCCATAGTAACCAAGGCGAGCGTGCAGTCATTGCGGCGCGTAAAAAGCAGCTGCCCGCCAGCTTTTGTCACGCGTTTGCGCAGACCACTAAGCCCTCCTTGGGGACGGAACAGGCTTTCTTCTGCACCGAATCCGCAGCCATCGTCTGCTACCTGCAGTTGGTGGTCTGTCACTTGGACCCAGCAATGGGTGGCACCGGAGTGCCGGACCACGTTGGTGGTCAATTCGCGCAGCGCCCAGGAAAATTCGGCGTCATAAAGACCAGTGGCCTTGGTAGCCGAAGGCAAATAGGGCGCAATACCCGCGGTTTCGAGCGCCCTCCGAGCGGCGTGGATTTCGCCTTCAAAGGTGGGCATACGCATCCGAGTCACTGTGGAGCGGACTTCCGCCAGACCTCGGCGAGAAAGCTCACTTACCTCTTGCAGTTCCTGCCTTGCCCGCTGTGGATCCGTATCTATTAGCCGGCGCGCCAGCTCGGACTTAAGATTAATCACGGTAAGAGAGTGCCCCAAGAGATCGTGAACATCGGTCGCAATATCCTCGCGCTGGCGTGCCAGCTCCAATCGGCGTTCTAGCTCTGCGCGACTATCTTGACGCTGGGAAAAGGTGCCGAGCAGCACTAAAAATATTGGCCAAGCGAAAAGGACGATGAGGACCCAGCCGATATTTTTGGGCGTAAGGTACCAAGTGGCAGCAGCCACCACAGCCCCTGTAAGAAGGGTGAACGCTAAGCTGTGGCGCAAAGGAAGGTTAAAGCCGAGCAATGCCGCCAAGTACGGCGCAAAAATGACGGCAATGCTCCCGAAGAAGACAGTCGACAATACCGCGATGGCTGCAAGTGCAAACCAATACAGCCCGATTCGCTGCTCTACCCGCCATCCGCGGGGGTAGTAGCCTCCAGCGCCGAAAGCGAAGAAATAGACAAGACCGAACACTAGAGCGCACGAAAGGGCCCCGGTTTGATTAGTAAGGGTCATCCCCGGCGCGGCAAAAGTGCTCCCCAGTCCGGGAATGAGGAAGACTAACCACACACTAGCAAAAAGCGCACTTTTGAGGCTGAAACCGCGGAATGGCTCTCGGAGAGATGACATCAGCGCCGAGCTTTGTCGCGGGAGCGTAGCAGGAGACACGCGGTCAGGAAGATTGTCGTCCATACCGTGAAGTTTAGCCACGCCATCCACAACGGGTGCGTAATCGTGCCTTCATCCCCGTTGAGAAACTGGCTTCCTTCTGCCAGAGGCCACTGGGCTAGTACAGCTGGACCGAAAAGGGGAGTGAAGCGGCCCCACTCCATTAGCGGCTTGGTCAGCGGTGTGAACACATTCGCCGCGAAAAGAAAAAGAACAACAGACGTCGAGGCGATTGCGACGGAGTTGTCGGTGGGCAACGCCATTGCCCACACCAAGCCATAAAAGCCCAAGGGAATGGAAACTAGGAGGCAGGAAATGAAGCTTAAGATCCACTGGTGTGGCTGCATTTCCGCATGTGTAGCGGCGCCAGTCAAATATACTGCCGTAATGGGTAGCAGGGCTTGAAAGCCGATGGATATGAGGTTTGCCCATAGCAGCTGGCGTGAGCGTAATGGAGTAAGCGCTAGTTGGCGTGCCCACCCAGTCTTGGCATCGGTGACGGCGGAGCCAGCGGCTGCAACGGAACCAGCGACGCCGCCGTAGAGTGCCATGCTGATCATTTCTAAGGCAGCATAATTACCTCCTTTAAAGGGGGTATCGCCAAAGTCCATCATGGCGCCGAAGAGGAGATAGAAAAACACCGGCAAAATGGTGCTGAAAAATATCGGGGTGAAGTTTCGACGCAGGCGCAGCAGGTTATGGGCAGCAAACCGCAGGGTTCGTGCAGTGGTGGTTGCAGGTTTAATCGTCATGGGAGATTCCTTGTGTAAAGGTTTACTGGAAGTGGCTGGTTAAGGTTGGGGCGCAGTCATCGCTAAAAATGCGTCCTCTAAGGAGCGGTTCCGAATTGTGATGTCGCGCGCCGAGGTGTGGTTAAGGAGGTATCTTGCAAGCGCATCAGAGTCACTGGTTACCATGCGGGCGTAGTCGCCAGACTGGGAAATCTCGGCAGAAATCGGTAGCTCGTCTGTAGAGGGGACTGGCCCTGCGAACTTCGCCTCGACAATGCGCTGGGCCGACTGCTCGCGAAAATCCTGGGCGCTTGCATCCGCACGTAGTTGGCCTTCATGAAGGAGAATAATCCTTTGCGCAAAATTGTCCGCCTCCTCCAGATAGTGGGTGGCAAAGACAATAGTTCGTCCCATCTCTGCCTGGCGGCGCATGGTGGTCCAGAATTCGTGGCGAGCATTAGCATCCATTCCCGCAGTAGGCTCATCGAGCAAGAGAACGTGGGGATTGCCTAAAAGCGCGAGGGCGAAGCGTACACGCTGTTGTTCGCCACCAGAACATTTGCCCACCTTTCGGTGAAGGATCCGTGTGAGGTCGGCTTGTGCGGCTATATCCCCGACTGGCAGTGGATGTGGAAAGGTGGCGGACATCATCTGCAGGGTGTCAAGGACTGTGAGCTCGGGTAGGAGGCCGCCGGTTTGCAGTACGGCACCGATTTCTGAGCCTTGGACGGCGGCCCGTGGGGTGCGGCCAAGCACGGCAATGTTGCCTGCGGTGGGGGTGGTGAGCCCTAGGATGAGGTCAAAGAGGGTGGTTTTACCTGCACCATTGGTGCCTAGGAGCCCTACGATCTCGCCTTGGGAGATGCTAAATGAAACCTCGCTCAGCGCACGGACCGGCTCTGAGCTCCTCGAGGCGAAAGTTTTACTGACTCCGGATACTTTTATGGCTGGCGTGTGTTTAGCCCTAAGGTCTGTCGTGCTCATACCTAAAAGGTATTCGGGGCCAGCAAGAATGGTGAATAGGATCTGTCATGAAATTTTCATGACAAGTGTCATGGCGCGATAGGCTGGGTGAGTGCTTACTACTCTCGCAGCGGCCGCTGGGCTATTTGTGGCCACCAATATCGATGACATTATAGTGCTATCCCTCTTTTTCGCCCGCGGTGCTGGGCGCAAGGGAACAACTGCCGCGATACTGATGGGCCAGTATCTCGGTTTCCTTGGCATACTGGTGGCCTCTTCCGTTGTCGGATTGGGCTTCAACGCCGTTATACCGACCGATCTCATTCGCTACTTTGGCCTCATCCCGTTGTTATTGGGCCTGTGGGCGGCGTGGCAAGCATTCCGAGGTGAGGATGACGATGAGGATATTTCCGGTAAAAAGCTGAGCACGCTGGCGGTCGCCGGAGTCACTTTTGCCAATGGAGGGGACAATATCGGCGTATACGTGCCCGTTTTTACTACCTCTACGCCGGCCGAAGTAGCAGTTTATTGTGCCGTCTTTCTTGCGCTTGTAGCCCCACTTGTTTGGGCGGCGCGGTTTGTGGCAACTCGGCCTGGAATAGCCGAAGCGCTGGAGAAGTGGGAGAGTGTGCTCTTTCCCGTGGTGCTCATTGCGCTGGGAATCTCGATTTTGCTTGCAGTATAAGAAAAGCCAGCACCGTGTAGGTGCTGGCCGCTTTTTGTCGGGCTAACAGGATTTGAACCTGCGACCCCTACACCCCCAGTGTAGTGCGCTACCAAACTGCGCCATAGCCCGCCGTCGCACTGTGCGACTCATCTAGATTACATCAGTAGGATTCTACTGTGAAATTTGGGGTGTAACCTGCGTTAAAGCTCGCCGGTGGAATACACCCACGTACCGTCGAAGCGGCGGAACGAGGAACGTTCGCGCTGCGAACCGACAGCTGCTCCCTTATAAAACGCCTCAAATTCCACTACGCCGGAACTATCCATAAGGCCGCCGCCTTGGGTATCTAGGATATCGAGGCGGTAGAACCTAATGGGGGAGTCTGCCAAGTCGAGGGCCTCAGGTCGAGTGACAGGATCCCACGTGCGCAGCAAGTACTCCTCGTCGCCGGTAACAAAAGCGCTAAACCGGGAGCGCATGAGCGCTTCTGCGGTGGGCGCATTGCTACCGGCATGGTACTTGCCGCAGCACTCGCCGTAGGAAAGGCCGGTGCCACAAGGACAGCGGCGCGAGGAGTCATAAGCAGGCATTAGTGTGCGTCCACGATGGTGACGTTGCCTAGCATGCGCTCGACATCAGTATCCTTCGCGGCAGAGTGCAAAATTGATACCTCTTCCGCTGAGAGGTTACCGGCGAGTTCGATACGGCGCTCGAAGCTGGCAGGGCCGGTTTGGATGATGCTCACATGGACGTCGCCAAGCGCGAGCTTTTTGCCAGCCTCCTTGATAGCTTGGGTCGACGCCGCAGCGAGGGCAGACATAAGAAGGCCCTCGGCGGTAAAACCCTTGCCCTTGCCGCCGTTCTTTTTAGTGCGGTCGGCGCTAAGGCTATGGTCATTGTGGCGCACGACCACGCCGAATTTGGTGCCGGTGGCCGGCTGCGCAACGGCGGCGTCGGTACCTACTTCTTCCGGCGTGTAATCGGGAACGATAAACTGCTCGGCCCACGCCCCAATGAGATCCGCTGCACGAGCGGCCGTACCTTGCTTGGTGAGCAGGTGGTCGGCCTTGTCGAGGGAGACCAAGGACTTGGGGTAGCGCGTGAGGAGGAAGATATTCTGCGCATTATCGATACCCACGGTTTGGTCGATGGGAGAGTGCAACACCATCAAGGGCTTGCGTAGCTTAGGCAGATATTCCTCGGGGTTGGTATCTGCCAAGTCCTCCAAGAACTTGCGGGAGATGATGAGCCCGCGGCCGCCGAGGACGACTTCTACTTCACCATTGGCGTCGACCTCGCCAATCTTATCCGCGTAGTGAAGCACGGAGTGGGCTGGATCAAACGGGGCGCCGAGGGTAGCTACCGCTTTGAGGGACTTCATGGTCGTAGCTGCCTTCAAAGCGGCGGCTCCGCCCAGCGAGTGGCCCATCAGCAATTGGGGTGCAGAATAGTGTTCCGTCAGCCACGCGGCTGCGGCGTGGATGTCATCGACGTTTTGGCTAAAGGTAGTATCGCCGAATTCACCGGCGGACTGGCCCAGGCCGGGAAAATCAAAGCGCAGCGTGGCGATGCCGAACTCGGTGAGCTGCTTCGCGGTGCGGGCGGCACCAGGGGTATGGCGGGAGCCGGCGAAGCAATGGGCAAAGATGGCGTAGGCGATCGGGGGAGAATCCGGGAAGTCGATGGTTCCAGCCATCTCAGTACCCCGGCTCGAAGGCAGCTTTACATTGACGGATTGCATGAGAACTAGAATAACGGGCCTCTTTCCCGCAATCCATACGAGGTTGACTACAGTCGATAGGAGTAATCCATTTAAGGAGGATGAGTCATGGGCGCGTTTGATTGGTTCTGGAAGGCAATGGGCTCGCAAAGCGAGCGTAATAATAAGAAATCCAAGGCCATCGTGGGTTCGGCAGACGAAGCTGCCCGGACATTGAGCCAGCACGATGACGCAGCTGTGGCCCAGGCCGCGCGCGATGCCGTTCAGTCCGGTGAGATAGTGGATAAGGCGCAGTTCCTCGCGGCCCTGGCAGTGGCCTGCGAACGCACCCTGGGCATGAACCCCTTTAACGTGCAATCACAAGCGGTCCTGCGCCTACTCACCGGAGACGTCATCCAGATGGCCACCGGTGAAGGCAAGACACTGGTGGGTGCCATGGCTGCCACCGGCTTTGCGCTGACCGGAAAGCGCGTCCATGTAGTTACCGTCAATAACTATCTTGCTGCTCGCGACGCCGAATGGATGCGCCCCGTAGTGGAGTTCTTTGGCCTGAGCGTTGCCTCGGTAACAGAGGGCATGACTCCGGAGGAACGCCGCGTTGCCTACGCACAGGATATTATCTATGCGCCCGTGAACGAGCTAGGCTTCGACCTGCTGCGCGATAACCAGATCACTGACCGTTCCCACACCGTGCAGGCCGCCGGGGATGTTGCCTTGGTGGACGAAGCCGACTCCGTCTTGGTAGATGAGGCCCTTGTGCCGCTGGTACTTGCCGGAAACCGACCGGGCGAAGCACCCACCGGACATATCACCAATGTGGTTTCCCACCTGCGCGAAAAGCTGGACTACATCATCTCTGAGGACGGCCGCACCGTTCAATTGACCGAAGATGGTGCGCGCCGTGTGGAGCAAGAATTGGGCATTGATTCGCTCTATTCCGAGGAGAATATCGGCACCATTTTGGTGAAGGTTAACCTTGCCCTGCATGCCAAAGCGCTGCTTATCCGAGACATTCACTACATTGTGGTTGACGGCAAGCTGCAGCTTATCGATGCCTCGCGGGGCCGCGTTGCCGACCTGCAGCGCTGGCCCGATGGCCTGCAAGCGGCGGTAGAGGCCAAGGAAGGCCTGGAAGTCTCTGAAGGTGGGCGCATTCTCGATACCATCACCTTGCAAGAACTTATGCGGCGCTACCCACTGGTGTGCGGGATGACGGGCACCGCGGTGGAGGCAACCGATCAGCTGCGCCAGTTCTACGGTCTGCACGTCTCTGTTATTGACCGTAATAAGCCTCTGCAGCGGTTTGACGAACAAGACCGTATCTTTGCGACGGTCGAGGATAAATCTGCCGCTATCGTGGAAGAAATCGCCGCCATCCACGCTACGGGGCAACCCATCCTGGTGGGCACGCAGGATGTCGCCGAATCGGAGGATTTGGCAGATGCACTGGGCAAGCGGGGCATTGAGGTCAATGTCCTCAACGCCAAAAATGATGAGCAAGAGGCGCGGATAGTCGCCGAGGCCGGAGATATCGGGCGCGTTACCGTTTCTACCCAGATGGCCGGTCGTGGTACTGATATCAAGTTGGGCGGCGCTAGTGAGGCCGACCATGACGCAGTAGCGGAGCTTGGCGGCCTAGCGGTCATCGGTACCTCGCGGCACCGCACCGCCCGCTTGGACAACCAGCTGCGCGGGCGTGCGGGCCGGCAAGGAGATCCGGGGCTTTCCCTCTTCTTTGTCTCCTTGGAGGATGACGTGGTTCAGCAAGGCGGCGACGGCGAAACTGTCCGCGCCCAACCGGCCGAGGACGGACGTATCGAGTCCAAACGGGTCAGTGACTTTGTAGCGCACTGCCAGCGCGTGACCGAAGGGCAATTGCTCGAGATCCATGCCCAGACATGGAAGTACAATCAGCTCTTAGCTGATCAACGCATCATCATTGATGAGCGCCGAGCCAAGCTTTTGGATACCGATCAAGCCTGGCAGGAGCTTTCCCAACGCGCCCCAGAGCGCGCAGCAGAGCTTGCGGAGGTTCCCGAGGAAGCTCGCGTTAAGGCCGCACGCGAAATCATGCTTTATCACTTGGACCTTGCATGGGCCGACCATCTGGAGCTCATGGACGATGTCCGTGAGTCCATTCACTTGCGCGCTATCGCCCGCGAGACGCCGATCGATGAATACCACCGCATTGCGGTAAGGGAGTTTAAGGACTTGGCCCAGCGGGCCGTCGAAAAGTCGGTGGAAACCTTCCACACAGTGCTTATCGACGCCGCCGGGGCGCACCTTGATGACGCCGGCCTAGCCCGCCCGAGTGCTACGTGGACCTACATGGTTTCCGATAACCCCCTTGCGGGCAAGGGAAATTCCGTGCTGAGCGGTATCGGAAACATTTTCCGGTGAAATAAATCTCCACCAAAGGGTCGCGGACCCAAATAAGTCGCTAGTATTGTCATAAGTAACTCGTAACTAATCCCCGGAGGTAACAATGAGCGAGAACACCGGAACCCCGGAACCACAGGTAGAGACCACATCTGTATTCCGCGCAGACCTGCTCAAGGAGATGGAAAACGGCGCGAATGGCAACGAGACTGCCGTTGCCGGTACCGATAACCTGGCAGAGGGCCAGGCACTCTTGGTGGTCAAGCGCGGCCCGAATGCGGGTGCCCGCTTCTTGTTGGACCAGGCGACTACCACCGCTGGCCGCCATCCCGAGGCGGACATCTTCCTCGATGACGTTACGGTATCCCGCCGTCACGCGGAATTCCGCAAGAATGATGATGACAAGTTTGAGGTAGTTGACGTGGGATCCCTCAACGGAACCTACGTGAACCGCGAGCCACGCAACTCCCAGGTGCTCGAGGTGGGAGATGAAATCCAGATTGGCAAGTTCCGTTTGGTTTTCATCGCTAACCAGAGCTAATTCTTTCGTAGACCAGCCGCGCTTCCGTTCGAGGAAGGGCGGTGTAGTCTACGTATGGCACGATAAGAACTTTTTTCAGGACCCCTAAGAGATAGACACAGTGAGCGCAGCAGATTCTTCGGCAGCAGCAGTACGCCGTACCAGCCCCAAAGCTAAAAAGGCTAAGACTATGTCCATTGGCGTGGTTTTGGAGACGCTGAATCAGCAATTCCCAGACGTCACGGTGTCCAAGATTCGCTTCCTTGAATCAGAGGGGCTTATTAGCCCGCAGCGCACGGCCTCGGGCTACCGCCGCTTCACCCAAGAAGACGTGGACCGGCTGCGTTATATTCTCACCACTCAGCGCGATAACTATACGCCGCTAAAGGTTATCCGTGAGCAGCTAGAGGCCATGGATTCCGGTCAGGTCACCGCCATTGTTTCTGCGGGCCATGCCGAAACCCTCCTGTCCCCGCAGCAGTTTAAGGCCCCTGTCGTCACGCGTTTGACTGATGTAGAGGTAGCCACGCAGGCGGGGTCCAGTGAAGATGACGTCGCATCCTTAGTGAAGTACGGCCTCATTCGCCCAGATGCTGCTGGGTTTTTCAATACCGATGACGTGGCTATTGTCTCAGCCGCCGTGGCCCTCAAGGCTTTTGGTTTCGGTGCCCGTGAGCTTAAGTCCCTGCGCAATAACGCGCGCCGGCAGGCTGACCTGATTTCCCAGGCCGCAGCTCCAGTGGCACACTCAAACTCTGATACTGCACACCAGAAGGCGGAAGAAATCTCCCAGCAGATGACCGCGCTCGTGGTGTCTTTGCATGCGACCCTGGTGAAATCAGACCTACGTGACGAATACCAGGCTTAATACACCACCAATTCCATCTTTGTGGGAGAGTGGTAGTCATGAGTGATGTAACCCTAGAGTTCCACGGAATCCACCAAGTCGGTCCTGAAGATGATGTCTGCGCATTGTTGCGCTGGCCAGAGGAAAATCGCTTGATCCCCGTGTGGATTTCTCCCATTGAGGGCATGCAATTGGCCGCCGCTTTAGATGGGCACCAGCCAAACCGGCCCAACTCGCACGATCTGATCTGCGAGATCCTTGAGGCAACAGGCGGGGTGGAATCCATAGACGTTGCCAACTACCACCAGGGAACGTTCATGGTAGACATTAAGGCTGCGAACGGCGAGGCTTATGATGCTCGGGTTAGCGATGCGCTAGCTGTATCCGAATTTTTCAATGTCCCCATTTCTGCCGAGGCGGAGCTCCTCGCGCAGGTATCCGTTTATGCCAGTGATGCGGATCTGAAAGAATATTTCGACTTGGAGATTTCTACCCCTTCTCAAGATGATTCGGAAACTGGCAGCGAAAACGCGGAGTCTTCCACATCGGCATCAGGGAATGCGCAGGCAGATGCGGATTTCGAGGCCATGATGAGATCTTTGGGAATGGAAGAAAAGGATTTCCTTTCGGGGGATGATGAAGAAAAAAGTTAATGACACGCGTGTGACTAATGGTGACAATGTGGTTCTAGAAGTCTAAAGTTGTACTTGAAAGTTGAGCAGGCAGCGCTTGACGGGTGCATGCGCTTGGCTTTTAATTGATCTTTAGAACTTCCAACAAACCCCATTGGAGTAATTACGTGAGCATTATCGAGGACTCCCAGTCCGAATCCACCTACGTACAGGAATCACTTTTTGATGTCGGACCTGATGAGGAAGTGGGCTACCGCGTGCCTATTGCCTGCCAGGTTGCCGGCATTACTTATCGCCAGCTGGACTATTGGGCACGCACCAACTTGGTGAATCCGTCCATTCGAACGGCACGTGGTTCTGGTTCCCAGCGCCTGTATTCCTTCAAGGATGTATTGGTACTCAAGATTGTTAAGCGCCTGCTAGATACCGGCATTTCCCTGCAAAATATCCGTTTGGCCGTTGAGTCCCTGCGGGATCGTGGTGTCAATGATTTGGCAGAGCTCACCCTCGTATCAGATGGCACCACCGTGTATGAGTGCCGTTCTAACGATGAGGTAATTGACTTGCTTGCCGGTGGCCAGGGCGTCTTTGGCATTGCAGTTCCTGGTATCTTGAAGGAACTGTCCGGTACCATTTCTTCTTTCCCTTCGGAACGCATCGAAGACTTCGCCGAGGACAACGTCGTCGGGCTCGACGAGCTTGCTGCCCGTCGCAAGCGCAAGAGCTCCTAGGCTTTGAACATAAGAATCCACCCTATTTCCCGGCTCACGGGGAAATAGGGTGGATTTTTGATCTCCAAACAACGAGCAGCCTACGTTAAGCGCCCCTCGGAACCTTTTATCTCTTCGCGTCGCTGGGCCCTAGCCCAAGGCGCTTCAATCCGGCTTTTAACACGGGCTCGATTATTGAAGTGCCACCTGTGCCTAGCTGTCGGTACCTCTATGGAGATAGAAATAAAGGCACCCAACATAATCGTTTGGTGCCGAGGGAAAGGGCGGTTGGATATTAAACGCCTGCGGCCTTAGTTATAGCGCCAGTAAGCTTGGCTTCCTCCGCTGAGTCAACGGTGGTGAAACTATCGGCTGCGGACTTTAGAGCTGCATCCACGTTGCCTTCACCTACGTGCACGACACTGAGGGAAACGTCCTTCGAAGCAGCGTCCTTAAGTGCAGCCGTAAATTGAGCATCATCCATGTCTTGCTCGGTACCTGTAGTCACCACGAGCACCCGCGCCTTGTCGCCGCTACCTGCAGCTTGGTCGGCAGCGTTAGCTACAGCCGCTACAACAGCGCTGCGCGTTTGTGGAACACCGCCGGTACCAAAGCCGCCGAGGGTGCCGGATACGGCATTGCCATCCCCAAAACCCAAGTTCTGGCGGTAGCCAACCGTTGCCGTCTCAGAGATGGGTGAAGAATAATTCCACAAGGACACAGCCCCGCCGTCAGCAGCTAGGTCAGACGCGGTGGTGCCCAAGGCCTGGGAGACAGGACCGTAGATGGGAGCCATTGAGGAGGAAGTATCCAAAAGAAGTAGGGTATTTGCAGCCATCGTTAGATCGGGTTTGGGTTGTGCTGCGGAACTAGGAGCTGGGGCGGAGCTCCGTGGAGAGGAAGAACTGGTAGGCGCGGCGGAAGTGGGGACACTGGAGGTCGTTTTCGTGGTCATCTCCGTTGTAGCCTCGCTGCTGCTTTCAACAGCTGCGGGAGCAGCGGCATCGTTCTCATCGGCGTTGTCCATACCTCGCACGAGGAAGGTCACCAAGGCGATGATGGCCAGAAGCGCGATGACAGCCACTGCAATAACCCATCCCGCTACTGCGAAGGTATTTTTCCCATTTGAATGCCGTGCCATGTGGTGTGTTCCTCCCAAGCAAACTGCCGTTGTTAGTGGCTTATTGTAGCGGGGCGAGTGCCTGATCTATCACAGCGACAAGCCTGGCTCGCAGCGGTTCGGCCTTCTGCGCCAGGGAACGCTGCCGAGAGACATATTCGGCTTTGCCTTCAGGGGTTTCGATGGGCACTACCCCGAGACCCCAATCACGGCAGTCATAAGGAGAGGCCTCCATGTCTAGGATGCGTGCTTCAATCGCCAAATCTAGGCAGTCAAGGAATAGCTTGCCGGGAACCAAAGGGCCTAGCTTCCACGCCCATTTATAAAGATCCATCGTGACGTGTACGCAGCCCGCTTGGTCATTTGCGGGCTGGTCTTCGCGGTGCAGCACGGTGAGGTTAAGCGGACGAGCTGGTGGGGTGAAGAAACGGAAGGCATCGTAGTGGGAGCACTTAATTGAGTGTTCATCCACAACGCGGTTTGTGCCTTCTGCACCTAGGCGCAAAGGAAGCGAATGGCGCGGGGTGTCTGTGTGGTAAACCATCGCCCATTCGTGCAGGCCAAAGCAGTCAAAGTGGGCGGGGTTGCTTGCAGAGTGGCGAAGAAGATTCGAGATATAACGAACCGAGCTACCGCGGCGTTGTAGAAAGCCAGCCACATCGACGGTTACGCCGTCTGGGGTGGCGTGGTAGTCGCGCCATTCGGCGTGTGGGGGAGTGCCTTCTAGCGCTATTCCTACACCCGGGTGCCAACGCTTCAAGTGGGAAGGCCGGACGGGGTAGTACTCAAAGAGAAAATCGAAGACAGGGTGATAGCTGCCAGGGTGGCGGAAACGCTCTAAGCGGTCGGTGGCTTGCTTTTCGTGTTGTTGCAGCTGAGCTTGCCAATCGTCCGGGCTCAAAGTGTGCACGAGGGCATTCCTCCTTGTCTTAGCGGCCGCGGCGACGGGTGTTTCTACTACCTGGGCGGCGGCGTTGAGATGGGGATTTCTTCTTTGCGGGCTTCGCTTGGTTCTGGGGCGTGGCCTGCCCAGGCGGGGGAAGGGCGGGACCATTCGGTTTGCGAGCACCCGTTACCTCCTTGAGTACAGGTGCACCTGCAGGATTATCGCGGCTAGAAATATCGTGCTCAGTAGCCGTGACCCCTGCTTTGTTAATAAGCGCTGATACTTCCTTGCGTTGTTCATCCATGACCAAAGTAACGACGGTCCCCGCCGCGCCGCCACGTGCCGTGCGCCCAGCGCGATGGAGATATGCCTTGTGTTCTGCGGGTGGATCGATATGAACGACGAGGGAAACATCCGCAACATCGATACCGCGCGCGGCAATATCTGTGGCAACCAGCACGGGGACGCTGCCATCGCTAAAGCCCTCGATGGCGCGGGTGCGCGCGCCTTGCCCCTTATCTCCATGTAGCGGATAAGCATTGATGCCAGCACGGCGCAGCTTTTTGACTTGCCTATCCACCCCGTGCTTCGTACGCATGAACATGATGGTTTTGCCCTGGCGAGCAGCAATTCGCAAGGCTACTTCATTCCGCGCCGGACGGTCACCGACGAAAAAGAGATGATGGGACATGGAGTCCACCGCAGCTTGAACCGGAGCAGTGGAGTGGACAATAGGATCGTGGAGGAATTGCTCCACCAGCTTATTGACGTCCCCGTCGAGGGTCGCCGAAAACAGCAATCGCTGACCTGTTGCTGGGGTCAACCGCAGGAGTTTGCGTACCTGGGGTAGAAAGCCCATATCGGCCATTTGATCGGCCTCATCAAGGGTGGTGATGCGGACCGCATCCAAATACAGCTTTCCCTGGTTTATGAGATCTTGGGCGCGGCCAGGGGTGGCGACGAGAACATCGACGGGGCGTGCCAGCGAGCGGATATGGTGATTGATATTTACCCCACCCACCACGGCGAGAACTCTCAAGCCAAGCGTTGCCGCAGGTTCATCAAGACGCTGGTAAATCTGGGTGGCCAACTCCCGGGTTGGCGCAAGAATGAGCGCACGGGGATGAGCGGGCTTGGAAGCACCCGTTCCGGCAAGGCGCGCGAGCATGGGTAAACCGAAGGTAAAGGTTTTTCCGGAACCGGTAGGGCCGCGGCCGAGTACATCTTTGCCCGCGAGGACGTCGGGAATCGCGGCGCTTTGGATGGGAAATGGTTCGGTGATGCCTTGGTCACGCAATACGTGCACTAGGCGCTGGGGTAAGCCGAGATCGGCAAAGGTAGTCATTGTTTACCCATACTATCGGCAGTAAGGCGGATCGCCGCATTCGTGTGGAAGCGCCTGCTAAATATGGGAAAGGGCCCCGAAGGGCCCCATCAAAGAAATACGAATCTAGTCGATTTGGGTCAAGCTGCGGTCGCCAGACCACTCGATGTGGAAGGCACCTGGCTTATCGGTGCGCTTGAAGGTGTGTGCGCCGAAGAAATCGCGCTGGCCTTGAATCAGGGCGGCGGGAAGGCGCTCGGCGCGCAGGCTGTCATAATAGGAGAGGGAAGAGGCAAAGACTGGGGCCGGTAGGCCCAGCTGAGTGGCAGCGACGACTACTCGGCGCCACGGATCGATGAGGTCTTCCAGCTCACCCTTGAAGTAAGGATCGAGGATGAGGGCAGGAAGGTCTGCATTATTGTCGTAGGCTGCGCGGATGCGATCCAAGAACTTGGCCCGGATGATGCAGCCGCCACGCCAGATAGTAGCTAGGTCGCGAGGGTCCACATCCCATCCGAATTCCTCGGATCCAGCCTTGATCTCATCGAAGCCTTGGGAGTAAGCAATGAGCTTGGCCGCATAAAGGGCGCGGCGCACGTCTTCAATAAACGCGGCTTTGTCCACGTCCAGCTCCTTGATAGTGCCGGCAGGCAGCTGGCCTTCTTGGGCAGCGCTGCGCTGCGCGGTGGAGGAGGAAAGCGCGCGGGCGAAGACCGATTCGGCGATGCCGGTAATGGGAACACCGAGCTCCAAGCCATTGATGGCAGTCCAGCGGCCGGTGCCCTTTTGGCCGGCGGCGTCTACGATGACGTCGACAAGCGGGGCACCAGTCTCCGGATCCTTTTGGGCCAAAACCTCGGCGGTAATTTCAATGAGATAGGAGTCAAGGTCGCCGGAGTTCCATTCGCGGAATACCTCTGCGATCTCGGCCGGCGCCATGCCTGCACCGTAACGCAGTAGCTGATAAGCCTCGCCGATGACCTGCATATCGGCGTATTCGATACCATTGTGGACCATCTTTACAAAGTGGCCGGCGCCATCTGGACCAATGTGGGTAACGCATGGAGTGCCATCAACATTAGCGGCGATGGACTCAAGAATCGGGCCAAGAGTCTCCCAGGATTCCTTCGGGCCACCAGGCATGATAGCCGGGCCATTGAGCGCACCCTCCTCGCCGCCAGAGATGCCAGCACCCACAAAGTGCTTGCCGCGGGCGGCTACGTCCTTCTCGCGGCGAATGGTGTCCGTGAACAGCGCGTTACCGCCATCAATAATGACATCGCCCTCATCCATGGCCTCAGCCAGCTGATCGATGACCGCATCGGTGGCCTTGCCAGCCTTAACCATGATGATTGCCTTGCGTGGGCGCTCCAAAGAAGCCACGAAGTCCTCGATGGTCTCCGAAGGCACGAAATTGCCTT
Organism: Corynebacterium nasorum; assembly: GCF_030229765.1. Taxonomy (NCBI): domain Bacteria; kingdom Bacillati; phylum Actinomycetota; class Actinomycetes; order Mycobacteriales; family Corynebacteriaceae; genus Corynebacterium; species Corynebacterium nasorum. The sequence continues at coordinate 47,574 of NZ_JASPGY010000001.1, forward strand.
CCTCACCGTGAGCCTCAATGAGCGCATGGGTCTTTTCAGGGCTGCGGTTGTAGACCGCTACGGTATTGCCGTTGCGGGCAAAGTTACGGGCCAAATTAGATCCCATGACCGCCAATCCCACGACGCCAATTTGAGCAAGTTCATTCTTATCAGTCATGCTGCCTATCCTACGTCACTGAGATGCGGTGCTGGCATCAATGGCTAGGCTGGTGGACTATGTCGGATACGCAGAAACTCAATGACTTGCTTCACCTCGCTCATACGCGGGTACTCACTGCAGAAGAATTGGCGTCACTTAATGCCCTCAATGGCGGCCTTGCGGAATTGATAGGGCTGCAATTTACCCATATAGGCCCGCGCGAAGCGCGTGCGAAACTGCAGGTTAAGCCCGAGCATCATCAGCCCTGGGGAGTGGCCAATGGCGGGCTGTACTGTTCCATTGCAGAAACCGTGGCCTCCATCGCGAGCGTGGTGGCTGCCGACGCCCCCGCAGTAGGAGTGAATAATTCCAGCGACTTTATCCGCTCTACGGGACAGGGGGAACTGGAGGCTGTGGCTACACCAGTGCAGCTTGGCGGGCGCACCCACCTGTGGAGCGTTGAGATGCGCCAGGGCGGGGAGCTCATTGCCCGCACCACTTTGCGCACCATGATTTTGCGTTAGCTCACCCGCTTGGCAGTAAAGGACATCCCGTGGGAGGATAGCCGTTCCAAATACGGCTCAGCTAGTCCGGTGGCCGGGGTAAGCACGCCTCCTGTGCGGTCAGAGTCGGTGCGCGATTCGAGTAGGCAGAGTGCAGCCTGGCTCAGCATCATGGCGGTAACCTCGTAGCCGGGGTCCCCCTGCGCTGAGACGGTTGCAAGCCAGCGCTCGCCGTCCTCAGTCACACCGTGGTGGCTGATGTGGAAATGTGCGCCCTCAAGCCCAGGCGTGGGCAGGACCTTTTCCACCACGGGGCGCAAGCGTGATTGGGTGCCATCAAAAAGCAGCTTGGTGGCGAGTGCCAGTCCATAGGCCCGTGCACGACCGGCTAGCCCAGTCCCTGCAAACCACGCTTCCTTATAAAACAAGCGCTTGCCCCACGCCCGCCCAAGCAGAGCGTTGGAGCGGCGCACCACGCGGGTATTAAACATGGACATGAAAAATGGACCCACCCAGCCCACGCCGTCGACTTCTTTGATTTCGAAGTCATTTTGAAGGCCGTCTAAGCGTGGCCCGGCCTTGGGATCCGGGTCTAGTGAGTAAGGATTGTGCAGGTTGCGGGCCACATCTTTATCCGCGTGCGCGGCATGCGAGACCTGCAGGGAAGACTCTATGGTGCCCGGTGAGATTCCGCCTTTGAGCTTGTCGACGACCATCTGCACCCGTGCAAACGGCTTTCCTGCCGCCTGGTAGAGATTGAGCATGCCAATATCCGAGGGGACGGAATCGAAGCCGCAGGAATGAACGATGCGCGCACCTGTAGATTCGGCCACGGCATGGTGGGAATCGATGCTGCGGCGAATAAAGGGAACCTCACCGCACAGGTCAACATAGTCTACGCCATGGCGCGCGCAGGCGGCAACGACGTTATCCCCATAAAGGCTGTAGGGTCCGATCACGGTGATTAGTACCTTGGTATGTTCCACCATGTGCTCCACAGCGTCGGCATCATCGGCGGCGGCGATGGCGATGTCCCAGTGCTGATTGAGTTCATCGCGCAGCGCGGCTAGCACCGGTCGGTTCCGGCCGGCCAGAGTCACAGAGGGCGCGTTAATCGAGGCAAGGTAGCGCGCCACCAATTGCCCGACAAGCCCGGTGGCACCATAGACAGTGATATCGCTCATAGTATACGAGCGTACCGCAGTTTTTAGAGCCAGTGGTTCTTTCGGAACCAAGCCCACAGGCCCACAACGACCAAAATCATAATGATAATCGCCATGGGGTAGCCCAAAGCCCAATGCAGTTCCGGCATGATGTCGAAGTTCATACCGTAGATACCGGCCACCAGGGTGGGCGCAGCCCACATGCCAACGACCGCAGAAATGGTGCGCATATCTGAGTTTTGCTGCATGGTTACCTTGGCCACCGAGGCATCGATAAGCGAGGTAAGGCGCTCATCGAAGCTGGAGACCTGGTCTTTGACTACGAGCTCGTGGTCGTTGACGTCGCGCAGATACGAGCGCAATTGCTTAGAAATCAGATCCTTGTGGTCAGAAACCATGGATTTCAGTGCCACCGAAAGTGGGTCGATGGCATGCTTCATCTCCAGCACCTCACGCTTGAACATGTAAATGCGGTCCACATCAAACTTGAGGTTAGGGGTAAAGATTTCTTCTTCCAGCTCATCGACCTCAATGCTGATGAGACGAGAGATCTCCGAGTAACGGTCCACCATCATATCCAGGATCTTCCAGGCCATAGCCACTGGGCCAAGCTCCACCAGATCCTGCTCATCTTCCACCGTGTAGGCCAAGTTGGGAAGCTTTGCCCCGTGGCGCACGGTAATGATGAAGTTGGAACCCATGATCATCTGGATCTCACCGGTAGAAATGATCTGGCGCTTATCCGTTACTTCATCATGGTCGCGATAGTTCACGGAGCGGGCGACGACGAAGAGCTGGTCATCGTAGCGTTCGAGTTTGGGACGCTGGTGAGCCATAACTGCGTCTTCCACGATGAGTTCGTGGATGCCAAACTGTGAGGCTACCTTGGTCATCTGAGACTCATAGGGCTCGTGCAGGCCCACCCAGATAAAACCACGGCCATATTCTTCGATAGCTTCCAAAGCAGAGCTGGTGGAGTATTCACCGGGAAGCGACTCGCCATCAACAAAAACGCGGCAGTGTTCAATCGCGCGTTCCGGCGGTACCGGCAGGGAGGTGGGCTTACTTAGAGGCTCGGGTTTCTTGCGGCCCCTAAAGGGTGAAGGTACGGATGGCATCGTTTCAGCCTCCTTTGCGCGGTAGTGCGGACAAGTTCGCAAAAATTCGACGGCGATTTTATGCAGCGGGTAAATCTTACACCGAAGGCGGGTAATATAATCGAATCTATGCCCACGTGGAAAGAAGTAACCGAAGCTAATCCCGAGCACTCCCATAATTTTGCCCGCAAATGGAAGCTGCTTGCCGCACAAGGCAAGGACATCAATGGCGAGGCCCGGCTTATTGATGCCATGGTCGAGCGCAACTCCACCATCCTCGACGCCGGCTGTGGCACTGGCCGAGTCGGTGGCGAATTGCTTCGCCGCGGCCACAGCGTCGTGGGAGTCGACGTAGATCCCATTCTTATTGAGCACGCAGAGCACGACTTTCCGGACGGCCACTGGTTCGTTGGAGACCTGTGCGAGGAAGAGGTGCCGGAAGGCCCCTTTGATATCGCCGTGTCTGCCGGCAATGTGATGGGCTTTCTAGCAAAAGAAGGCCGCGAGCCCGCTTTGCGCAATATCTTTAATTCTCTCAAACCAGGTGGTCGCCTGGTCACCGGCTTCGGCGAGGGCCGGGGCTGGGAGTTCTCCGACTTTCTTGATATGGCGCAGAAGGTGGGCTACCGAGTCGACTTCACCTTCTCCTCGTGGGACATGAAGCTATTCTCGGAGCATTCCACCTTCCTCGTCGCCGTCCTTTCGCGTCCGGGGTCGGACCTTCTGGCCTAAAAGCGCCTATCGGCTTGGTCGAAGAAATCTACCTCATGGTGGCTCGCTGTGATGTAGGCGCGCTCGGCCCGTGTACGAGTGCGCTCATCCGCCCCTCTGAGAGCCTGCTCGACAATGTCGAGGCTGGCGCGGACTCCGTTGAGGAAGTCTTCACCGCCGTACATGGAAAGCCAGGAGTGATAGGGATGTTCTGGGGAATCGAAATCTGCGAGGTGTAGGCCTACCTCTGCATAAAGCCAGTAGCAGGGCAATACTGCCGCAGCGCCTACCACGTAGTCATCCGTATGAGTTGAACGGATAAGGAAGTCCGTATAGGCGCTAGTAACCCTAGAAGCTGCGGTAGTGATGCCCTCTTGGAGCCAGCCGCGGTGCAGCTCGGCCTCAACCGCCAAGCAATCATGCGCTCCTTCGGCCCAGTGCAGTTGCTGTGCCGCTGCAGGGGCTAGGCTGGCTAGGCGCGCCAAGGCCTTGGAGTAGGCGTTGAGGTACTGGGCATCTTGGTCAAGATAGAACCCAAAGGCTTCTTTATCCAAAGCGCCCGTTCCCAATGCCCGAATAAACGGCAGAGCCTTGATAGCCTCCCAGTGATTTCCCGCCAGGTTCCACAGACGTTGCGTGTGTGGTCCGGCCGCAGGAACGCGGGGCTGCTCGACGTTTTCTGGTTCCTTCAAGCTGCCGGACAGGTAGGGCTGCGGCAGGGTAGAGGCCGCCCGCATGAGGCGCTGCGAGCGGTGCAGGTGGTCCACGGGACCGTGCCCTTTGCCCACCTGGAGCGCATCCGCGTGCACAATGGCTTCGTGCAGCCAGTGGGTGGACCACGTAAGCGCTGCGGTGTGGCTATCGCCGGCTCCAAGCCGGGTAGCCAGAGCAGAGGAGAGGGAGCAACCTGTGCCGTGCGTATTCTTCGTGTCCACCCGGCTCGAGGAGACGCGGTGAACGGACCCATCCGGATTCACTACCGCATTGTCTGCGATATCGGAATCGAGGTGACCGCCCTTGACCACAACTGCAGTAGAAGCTTCCTTCGCCCATTGTTTAGCGGTGGCGATGGCCTGCTCGAGGTCGCCTGCCTCCTCGGTGTTGGTGAGAACAGCCAATTCTTTCAAGTTTGGGGTGATGATATCCACCCGGGAACACAGATCTCGCACGGCCTGTTCGGCTTCCTGCTCCAGCAGCCTATCCCCGCTGGTAGCCACCATGACCGGATCCAAGACCACGGGAACATCCTCCGGCAGGCGACGTAGGAAATCTGCGACCTTGGCGGTAATGGCGGCGTCTGCAAGCATGCCAATCTTTACCGCGTCTATCTCCACATCGTCAATGACTGCGTCTAGCTGCTCTTGCAGAAATTCTACTGGCGGGACATGTACGCTGCGGACACCCTGGGTGTTTTGGGCTACCAAGGCTGTTACCACATTCATGCCATATCCGCCCGCAGCGGCAATGGACTTTAGGTCAGCCTGGATGCCCGCTCCGCCCGTGGGGTCTGTACCCGCGATGGACAGTACGCGGGGATAGTTGCCCTTAGCCATGGAAAGCCTCCTTTAATCGGGCGGCTGCTGCTGCAGGATCCTTGGCCGCCATGATGTCGCTGACTACGCAAATGCCGGCAAAGTCGCTTCCCGCCAGCTCGTGCGCGTTATGGTCTTTAATGCCGCCGATGGCGACGGAATCAATGCCGCGTTCCCGTGCGGCGCGGGCGAGGGCTGCTGCTGCATCTGGCCCCATCCCCGCCGGGGCGTTCTTCTTCGTGTTCGTAGAATACACAGGGCCGATACCGATGACATCCGGGCGGGCGTCATCCGAAATGGCAGCAAGTTCGGCGTGGTTGCCAATGGACAAGCCGATAAGTTGCTCATCGGACAGCATCCCTCGGGCTTCACGAAAGGCCATGTCATTTTGACCAATGTGTAGATGGCAGCCGAGTTTTGCTGCTACCTCCACGCGGTCATTGATAAAAAGCGGAACATTGCCGAGCACGGCCAGCAGCTCGCGGGCGGTGTGTTCAATCTGCTCATCACTAGCTTCCTTATCCCGCAGCTGGACGACGCTAACCCCACCGCGTACAGCTTCCTTCACGATGCGAACCACGTTTTCTCGCCCGCCTGCCAGATCTGGATCTGTGACAAGGTAAAGCGACCAGTCGATTGCCATTTAAACCCCTTCGACGTCTGTGAGCTTGATTAGTCCCTCGATGTCCGCCGTCGGGACATCGTAGAGCGCGTCCAGCCAAGCAACGGCAAAGGAGCCTGGCGCGTGGTGCTTTTCAGCTGCCACGCTGCCTGCGGCTCCCACGTGTGCGTGGGCCGCGATGATTGCTTCGAAAGGATCCTCCCACGCCGCCAAATATGCTGCGCAGATAGCACCGAGTGAACAACCAGTACCAATGACGTTTTGGAGCATCGGATGACCGGAGTGCAGATAGGCAGCGCGCGTGGTTTCACCGGCGTGGACGATAAGATCGCGTGGGCCGGAAATGGCTACTACAGCGCCAGTGTCCCGGGAAAGCGCTAGTGCGGAATCTAACGCGGCTTCCACTTCATCAGTAGATTCGACACCGCGGCCGCCCTGTCCGGTACCTGCGAGCGCAATGATTTCTGAAGCATTGCCGCGGATTGCCCCTGGGCCAAGGGGCAGCACGTCGTGCATGAACTTGGTGCGGTTGGAGAGACCGCCGGCACCTACCGGATCGAGTACCCAGGGGGTCTGTGCGGCATTCGCACCCGCGATGGCCTCGCGCATGCCGCCGTATTGTTCGGAGCTAGGCGTGCCACAGTTGATGAGAACACCGCCGGCTACCTGTGCAAACTCGCGGGATTCCTCCGGAGTATCAACCATCGCCGGGCTGGCGCCAACGGCCAAGAGGGCGTTGGCGGTGACGTTGGAAACGACCTTATTGGTCAAACATTGAATAAGTGGTGTGGACTCGCGCACGGCATCGTGCGCGCGGAGAAAACTATATCCCACAACTATCCCTTCGCTAGTTCTAACTGAGTGCAGGTTCGATGGGTATTTCTCAGCCGCACTGTGTGCGGCACCCCATGTTGCGTTTCTCAGCCTAACAAAGGTCACGGAAACTATGTGCGAAAATCGGCGCTCCAGTGCCCAGTTGGGGTGGTGCTATCGCTATCAATGAGTAACGACAGGAAAATAGAAAATCGCCGCCCTTGCCCTGCATTGAGGCAGGAGAGCGGCGATGCGATCGAGGAGTAATTACTTCTCGTTCTTGTTAATGATGTTGCGCGCGATGCGCTGCTGAGTGGTGATTTCTAGGTTGCCGCGGTCACGGGAAAGAATATTGGTTGCCCAGTTCACCAGCACTGCCAGGCGGCTGCGCAGGCCAATCACATAAGTCAGGTGCAGGCCCAGCCAAGCTACCCAGCCAGCGAAGCCACCGAACTCGGTCTTGCCCAGCTTGACGACGGCGTTGAAGCGCTTGACGATTGCCATGGAGCCCTTGTCAAAGTAATCAAAGGCTTCCTTCTCATTGGCGGTAGACTCCTCGTCCACCTTTGCCTGAATGAGCTTAGCGACGTGCGCGCCACCCTGGATAGCAACCTGTGCGAGGCCAGGCAGGCGGTTGAGGGAGATCATGTCACCGACCATGTAGACGTTATTGTGCTCGCCCACGGTCAGGTCCTCATTCACGGAGACACGACCAGCGCGGTCTGCCTCGACGCCAGCCTGCTCGGCCACCATCTTGCCCAGTGGGGAAGCGGCCACACCGGCGGACCAGATCTTGGTAGCGCCCGTCAGGGTGGTCTCTTCCTCGGTTTTCATGTCCTTATAAGTGACGGTATCCGCAGTCACATCGGTCACCATGGCGTTGAGGTGCACCTGTACGCCTTCCTTTTCCAAGGTGCGCTGTGCCTTGCGGCCCAAGCGCTTGCCAAATGGCGGCAGTACCTGTGGGGCGCCGTCAAGCAAGTAGATCTTGGCGGAGGTGGTCCCGTAGTTGGAATAGACATCGTTGAGGGTGCGGTTTGCTAGTTCGGCAATCTGGCCGGTCAGCTCGACGCCGGTTGGCCCAGCACCAACGATGATGAAGGTAAGCAGGCGCTCGCGCTCCGCTGGGTCATCGGTAAGCTCAGCCTTCTCAAACGCGGAGATGATGCGAGAGCGCAGCTCGAGGGCATCGTCCAAGGTCTTCATGCCTGGGGCGAACTCTGCAAAATGGTCGTTGCCAAAATAGGACTGACCGGAGCCCGCTGCAACCACCAGGGAATCATATGCGTAAGTGCGGGAGAACTCATCCTGCTCGGCAGTGACGGTCTGGTCAGCCAGGTTGATATCGGTAACCTCGGCGTTGACGAAGTGAACATTATCCTGATCGCGCAGCAGCTGGCGGGTGGACGGGGCCACCTCACCGGCGGAAATCATGCCTGTTGCTACCTGGTACAGCATCGGCTGGAACAGGTGGTGGTTCTTCTTATCGATGAGAGTGATTTCTACATCGGCGTTCTTTAGCTTCTGGACGGTGTTGAGACCACCGAAGCCAGCGCCAACCACGACAACGTGGTGACGGCCACCATTGGGACGATAAGCGGTATCAGTCATGGATTTATTGCGACCTTCCTCAAGAAAGCTAATGTTTTGCACCCATTCAGTGTAAACACTTCTAACAGAACGTGCATACTCATTGACTGATAAACTTCCGTGCATCGTTATTATTTTCGCGGCAGGAACCATTGCGCCTGTGCGGAGCGCCTAAGCCGAGGTGCGTGCCAAGCTGACTAAGGTAATTGCCGATAGTGACTTCCTCCGCCCACCAAGGAGCGCACCTGGCATTATGAGTTTTATCCGCCCCGAGCATTTGAGCTCCATCGATGCAGATTCCTGGCCCAATGTGGCTACAGTCCCTTCACCTCGTTGGCCTGGTTTAAAGGCTCGCCGTGCAGAGGCTGAATTTGCCAAGGCTTGCGATGACGCCGGATTGGAACTCGACTTGGAAGTAGAGGGCGGACCAGATCTCAAGGTCGGACACGATGCCTTGTTTGAACGAATCGCCGCCAGTGGATGGCTGGGGTTCGCAGAAAGCTTTATGGCAGGAGAGTGGTCCGTCAGCTCGTCCTCCCAGCTGGTAAAAGTGCTTGGGCGGTTGCTGGGGGTGGGATATCTTCCCAAGGCCAAGATGCTAGACACCGGCAATTCGGAGCCAGGGGAGTTGCCGATGGATTTGGTCCGGCTCTATTCCGGTGATGGTTTAAGCCATGTGGGTGGCATCTTTTCTAGCGGTGTGCCGACGACCATTAGGGAGACAGTAGAAAGCTATAGCCCCAAGGCCGGCCGCAAGGAACCGAAAAGCCACTTCGTGGATGTCACGACGCTAAGCGAGCCCACGAGTGTGGACAGAGATGATTTGGGCGATGCCCAGCGTCGCGCCGCTGATTGGCTTCTCGACGTCACTCGCACCGGCGCCGGAACCCACCTATTGGTGTACCCAGCCGCTGGAATGCAGCCTGCCATGCGCGCAACCAAGCGGCGCGCAACGGTAGACGTATTGACCAGCGATGTAGAGCAGATAAGTCACATGCGTGAGGCGCTCGTGCTCGAGGGGGCAGATGATTCCATCCATGTGGAACGCATTCCCGGGGTTGTCCCAAATCCCAAGCAATGGCGCGGACACTATGACGCAATCGTCACCGTGGAAAAGATAGAACAGCTTAGCCCACAGGAGCGCAAAGAGTATATTCGCGCAGTCGACCGGTTCTTAACCCCTAATGGCCGGGCAGGAATTCAGTCCCTTGTGGCGACCGAAGCAATGACCGACGCCGGAAAGGCCTCGATTCAGGCCTTGCGGGCATATGTGTGGCCTGCACTGGACTATCCGCTTACTGCGGAGCTGCACCAGCTCGTCGATAAGAACTCGAACCTGCGCATCGTATCGGAAACACACGTGGGGACGCACTACCTAGAATCTTTGCGTCAGCAACGATCCTTTTTTGATGGGCACCTGCGGGAGGCCGCGGCGGCTGGGTTCGACCCAGTATTCCGCCGCCTGTGGAACTTCCAATTTGCCCTCCGCGAGGCCTTAATGACGCTCGGAATGATTGATGCGGTGCAATTTGGATTGGTCCACCGCAACCGTGGGGGACGCCGCTAGGCGGGCGGTAGCTCGTCGAAGTTTTTCATCAGGTCCGCGCTGGGCACAAAGAAGTTGGTGCCAGTAAGAGCGGTGGAGAAGTCTAGAATGCGGTCGTAATTTCCCTCTGGCTTGCCGATGAACATATTGCGCAGACGTTCCATGACGTTTTCTGGATCCTTTGCATAGCCGATGAAGTAAGTACCCATCTCACCAGCAGCAAAAGAACCAAAGACCATATTCTCGCGGTAGATATCTTCCTCAAGGTCGTTGAGAGCAACGTGAGAATTGGAAGGCTTGATATCATCGTCGAGCTCGATATCGTCAGCCTTGGTGCGACCAATGACCTTTTCTTGCTCTTCGGTGCTCAGCTCGTTCCACTTGTCGAGGTCGTGGATGTATTTTTGTACGGTGACATAGGAGCCACGGGGGTAATCGGCGGCGTCGTCAAGCAGCACGGTATCCAAAGCTTCCTCGGCGAGGGGATTGGCGGTGCCGTCTACAAAGCCAAGCAGGTCGCGCTGGTCAAGGTATTTAAACCCGTGGGTCTCATCGATGACCGTTGCAGCATCACCCAGTTGGTCTAAAACCTGCCGGGCCATTTCGTGGCAGAGATCGTAGCTATTAGCGCGGAAGTGGAACAGAATATCGCCTGGCGTTGCTGGGGCCTTGTGCGCTGCGTCAATTGCCTCGAATTCCTTTAGCCGATTAGGAAGGGGTGCGCTGGTCAAACGCGGCCACATGGAGGCGCCAATGCCAACTACGGTATAAAGCTCGCCTTCGTTATAGCGGAAGTTCACGGACTTGAAGAGTCCGGCGAACCCCGTCAGCATGTCGCGGGTGGCTTGCTCGCAGCCGTCCTTGATTTCGAGAACTAGAAAGAGGGCTGCGCGGGAAGGCTTATCTACTACATGCTGAATCGTCATAATGCCGATTTTACGCACCCAGTAGTGATCAGGTCCGTTCGCCGACTTGGAATCGCCCCTGATAGAGACCTGCTTGGCCTTTATATGCGCTAGTGTGCATTTTAGTTGAAAACTAACCGATAGCCGGGTGAGAAGATGTGGGGCATGGATACGAAGAAGCAAAAGAAAAGCACCGCGCGGATCTTCGTATTATTTGCGCGGAAAGACGATTCACTTGATGAGTCCTTTGCAGGGGTTGCGCTGACGCGCGCCCAAGAAGAAGCCATGGGGCAATGCGTAGACCGCTCAGGGGTGACCTGTTGGACTGAAGAGACATGCCTGCGTGGGTGGAACGGTCCACTGGATGAAGAACACCATCCGGAAGTGGTTTACATCGTATTTAGAGGTGGACACGCGCAGGGATCGGATCCGTCGAGCGCAGAATTCGATCCAGAGCTTAAGGCCGCATGGGCTACGAGAGACCAAGCCGAGAAAGAAGTCGCCCGCGGCAAGAGTAATGACGAGAGACCAATCTTCGTGAAGGAATGTCATATTTGGAAAGCTTCATTCGGGCGCGTGTTGTCAGGAGCGAACAATAGAGGCGGGGTCCAGGTATCAATGTATGGAGTCAGGAACTAAAAGGGGGGAATGCCACCCCTAGTTTAAATGACATAATGTACATTATCGGACATTTATCCATTGTTGGGCAGTTCCTCATTTATACCTTGGCATACCTCGAGCCTTCTGGTCGGTCTTATCAGAATCCCCGCCTGCTCCTTTTATTGCGGCGATTATCTTCGCTCCGCCTTCTGCTGTGAAGCTCTGCTTTGCGATGTCGCGCAGTTGCCGCGACACACTCCAGTGGCCACTGGTCCGCCAAGCTGGCTGGCTAATCCTATTGAGGGCCGCCGGTATGCAGTCTGCCTCTGCGACGCCAGGCGCCTTAACTATTAAGCACTATTGAGCCCCGCCGTGCCACGGGCACCAGCCATCTATGGCGTGTGGCTCCCGATGGGTGGTCGGACGGGTGGATTTCGGCAAAAATACGCCCTACTGGAGCATGTAATCACACCACTATATAACGTCACATTGACGATATTCGGGGCAACTACCGCTCGCTTTGGATGTCTTATTTAACGATTACGGTAAGCACTCCACAGCTGCCATATAGTCAAAAGCGCCAAGCAGGCAGAAACCGCTACGATGACCCACATGTGTTGAACGGCTACGAAAATGGTAAAGCCGATGACTATAAGAAGGCGCAGCCACATAAACGGGATCATTTGGCGGGTGTTCATGGCTCGTCCTTATTAGTCCTTCTTGAAGGAAATGCGAAGATTGACCTCGCCCTTTTCCTCGACCTTTGCTGCCAACATTTCCGGGGTTTCTACGCCATAATCAAGGCGGTTAATTGGAACGGTGCCGCCGATGACGATGTTATCCCCGTCGCGGAGAACGTCAAAGTCTTGGGAAACCTCGTGTGTCTCATCCTTGATGGTCAAGTCACCGGTGAGCTTTACCGTGCCAATGGTGCCGTCATCTGGGACGTCGGCAAGCGAAGCGGGTTTGGTGAGCTTAAAGGAAGACTCCGGGAAAAGTTGCGTCTCAAAGAGTTTGGACTTCATGTTTTGGTCGCGGACCTTTTTATCCGTAGACAACTCATCCATATCCACGGTGACCGTCGCGGTTTTGAGGGTGGAATCAGAAATTTCTGCCTGACCGGTCACCTCGGTGGTCGAACCAGATGTGGTGGTCTTTTCTGCAGGTAGAATCTCATTGAAGGTAAAACCAACCGAGGTATGATTATCAGCACGCCCCTTGGCAACCTGCCAGGATCCATCTAGTTCCGTAGACGCGGCCTTAGCTCCATCGGCGGAAATAGGCTCTGTTTTTACACCGGCGCCCTTGAGAAGCGAATACACCATAGGGCCAATGGCCACGGCGGTGAGCAATACAATGAGCACCACAAAGATGGTGATGACGAGCTTGCGGTTATAAAAAAACTTTTTCATCTTCTATCGAAGTCCTTCTAGGCGTCGGGCCAGGGCAACAAGCTCTTCGCACAAACCGGCAAGCTCCTGCGCACTAGCGCCTTCCTCCGCGGCGGTATTGATATCTTCTGCGGAACAACGTAGTTCAAAAAGTCCGTCGCGCAAACTTTCTGCCTTCTCCGGAGTAAGGATCACAGCGTTAGCGGGAATTCCCGTGCCACTAACATTATTTCTTTGCTCATACGCGCGCTGTTTGCACGAGGCGCTGCAGAATTTACGTGGCCGCCCTCTACCGCCTTGATCAATGTCCTTCCCACACCATTGGCAGGAACCGACGTTGCGTTCACGACTAGCTGTACGGATCACCCGATACATTTTAGTGCATTTTAGGCGGGCTGGGAACAAAGACGCGAGGGTGTTCGTTATAATTAGTAGCTCTTAGGCGAAGTTTTGCTTCGCACTCAATCAGGGATCTCTTTGAAAAGGATGATGTTGCATGGCAGATCGCGTACTCCGTGGCAGCCGTATGGGCGCAGTCAGCTACGAAACCGACCGCGACCACGACCTCGCACCACGCCAAATGGTGAAGTACCGCACCGAAGACGGCGAGATTTATGAGGTGCCTTTTGCGGATGATGCTGAAATCCCTGAGGAATGGATGTGCAAAAACGGCAAGCTAGGCCACCTTGTAGAAGGTGAAGGCGTTGAGTCTAAGCCGGCTAAGCCGCCACGTACCCACTGGGATATGCTGCGTGAGCGCCGCTCCATTGAGGAGTTGGACGAGCTCCTAGAAGAGCGCATTAACCACCTGCGCTCCCGCCGCCGTTCCGCAGCCCGCCTGCTAAAGGAGCAGCAGGAACAGCAGCAAAAGAACTCATAAGGTTCTGCGGCAGCTAAAGGCCCGTACCTCCTTAGTTTTACTAAGGAACGGTACGGGCCTTTAGCGTTGAAGCATGGGCTACTTCTTCAACTGTGCAATCTGGTGCTTTGCTAGGTGAGCAATTTCCCCGGCGAAGTCAGATGCCCAGCCGGCGCTCTTGCGGGCCTGCACGCCTAGATCGTGAATGGAGCCATCCTTGACTTCACGATTGACCAACTTGGATACGGCGTCGCCGAAATCCTGCAGCTGCTCCGTGCGGTGGGCAACGCCCCACTTGGTTACCTCTAGCAGGGAATCTTTCACGAAGGAACCATCAAGCTTGGACTCGCCGTATTCGCGCTCGGTGAAGGTAATAGGAACCTCGCGGACATCGAAGCCGGCCTTAACCGCGCGGAAAGCCAGATCCACCTGGAAGATATAGCCCGCCTTGGATAGCTCGTCGAAATCAATGGATTCGAGGAGTTCGCGGCGGAAGGCACGATAACCGGCGGTCATATCGGACAGGCCAGCGCCCAGCGCCACGGAGATGTAGATATTACCCAAGCGGGAAAGGTACTCGCGAGAAGCCGGCCAGTTGACGGTCTCGCCGCCCGGAATATAGCGGGAGCCGATCACTAGGTCCGCACCCTTGTCTACCTCTTCTAGCAGCAAGTGGAGCTGTTCCGGCGCGTGGGAGCCATCTGCATCCATCTCGCACAGTACCTGGTAATCACGCTCCAAGCCCCACTCAAAGCCAGCGATATAGGCGCCTAGCAGGCCACCCTTGCCTTCGCGGTGGAGAACGTGGATATGGTCATCCTGCGCTGCGAACTCATCGGCCTTGTCGCCGGTGCCATCGGGCGAGTTATCGTCCACGATGAGGATATGCACCTCTGGGACCGCCGCGCGGACGCGTCCAGTAATGAGAGGGAGGTTTTCGATCTCGTTATAGGTCGGGATGATGACCAAGGTCGAGGCTTCAAGCGTGCTCACAGTGTTTATGCTCCTACGTATGTATCTGTGCCGGAGCGGCGCGGGGTGCGTCGCAGGCGGTTTGTGCGCAAAGCTACCAGTGCGCAGACTGTTCCAATAATAACCATGAGCCATTGCAGGGGCGAACCAAACCTAACGGAAAAGGTCTCGCCGCTACGCAAGGGCAATTGCTCCACGAGAGCGGCCGGCGTGAAAATTTCCGTGGACTGGCTGACGCGGCCATCGGGGTGAACAATGGCAGATACTCCAGAGGTCGCCGCCACCACCACGGCTCGGTCTGTTTCCATCGCACGCAACCGGCTCATGGCCAATTGCTGGTAGGTCATTTCAGAGTAGCCAAAGGTGGCGTTATTGGTTGGCGTAGTAAGCAATTGTGCGCCATTTTTGACCGATTCCCTAAAGGCGTTGTCAAAGGAGACTTCATAACACGTCGCCACGCCTACCGGCACGCCCCCCATTGAAACCACACCTGGACCATCGCCGGGTTTGAAGTCCCCGGCAAGGTCCACATAGTCAGAAAATTTGGCAAAGAAATCCCGCATGGGCATGGTCTCACCGAAAGGCTGCAGGTACTTCTTATAGTGGTGGTCCCCTACCGCGTGGCCAGGAGCAAAGACCTGCATTGTATTGCGGGCGCCCACGTCATCGCGCGTAGCGGTGCCAACCAGAACGGGGGCATCAATCGCATCAACGGCACCACTGATTGCCGCGGCTGCCCTACCGTCATGGAAAGGATTGATATCGGATGAGTTTTCAGGCCAGATGACAAGGTCGATGTCCTTGTCGCGCGCGGCCAGCCTCTTCGTTTCGGCCACATGATTATTGAGAACCGCTTGGCGCTGCCCAGCAAAATCTAGGCCCATGCGAGGTACGTTTCCTTGAATGGCAGCAACCTTTGCTTCACCGACAATGGAGTCGTCGCGGTTGATGCTCAAGCCCGCTACCGTCGCGGTCGCAAGGGGAAGAATAACTGTCACCAGTGCGACGGCCTTGGCCTTCCACCCGCGTTGAATCACCAAGGCGGCGATTCCGCAGCCACACAGTACTGTGGCGACGGTGATAAGCGAGGTGCCACCCCACGGAGCTAGCTTGGCTAGCGGCCCGTCGATTTGCCCCCAGGCCAGTTTGACCCAGGAAAAACCACCGAAAGGTAGAGAAGAACGCAGTGCCTCCACCGCGAGGTAAACGAACGGGAAAGCAATAAAACCGTACTTCCACCGTGCAACCGCGGCGCCGCCAAAGCCCAGCAGGATGGCGTAAATCGCAAGCCATACTGCCAACGCAATATACGGCCCGCTTCCCACCAATTCACCGATCCAGGGCAAGGTGAGAAGATAGAGCACGAGTGAATGCGCTACCGCGAGTAGTGCGCCCAGACGGGCGGAGACGTGCCTAGTTCCCCAAGGCATCAAACTCACATAGAGCAAGCCCATGCCTGCGACTGCGGCCCACCACCAGCCGCGGGGCTCAAGGGCGGCATAAGTAAGCAGACCAGAAAGGCCCGCCACTAAAAGGCGGGCAAGGATAGGCAACACTAGCTCTTGCCGCCCTTAGTCTCGCCACCGGCAGGGCCAAAGTCATCCGGATCTAGGTTTTCAGTCCACCGGCGAATCTCTTCCTCATCCAAGACCTCATGTGGGCCAGCGTCCTGAGTACTCGGGTGCCCGCTGTGTGCGGCTTGTCCGCGGCCGAAGGAGCCAAAATCGCCATACGTGTCATGCTGCTGCGCCATCGGGGTTGCCTCGTAGATCTTGACACCCATATTCTCGATCTTGCGGTACAAAGACGCTGCCATAACTGTGCGGATGATTGCACGGGTGGGCGAGAAAATAAGTAGGGCGCCGAGAATCGTGGTTAGGAAGCCAGGCAAGGAGAGCAACATGCCGCCTACCAAGGTAAGACCTACGTTGCTGGCAGTCTTGCCCATATTGCCGCCGCGGACAACGTAAGTGCCGTCTCCTGTGCGCTCGACCTGCTTTCCCATCAAGCGCCGGACTTCAATGCCGGCGATGGACATTCCGAAAAACATGGTGACAAAGAGCGCGATTAGCGCCCAACCAACACCGATCCATGTGGATACGGCCCAGAAAGTCAGGGTTTCTGCGACCATGTAGAGAGCAAAATAGAAAAACGGCATGGCCTCAGTTTAACGAGGCAGACTGAAAATGCGCTGGCAACACTCGTGAACTATGCTGCAGCCGCGGCAGGTTAAACTGGTGCGCATGTTTACTCCTGCGCTTTTCGACGACCCTCAGTACGGCACGTGCACCCGCATCCACGTTGCCGGCGGCAGCACCCACGCCCCAGATTGGGCAACTTTGGCAGAATGCGCCAGTGCTTGCGCGGATGGATTTGTGTACATCGACCGGTTTTCTGCCATCGAGCTGCGCGGAATTACGGATGCGGAGGCGCTTAAGCGGCGGCTCCAGGGCCTGCATCTACATGCCGCCACGGTGCCGGTGCTGGCCTCACCCCTATCGGCAGCGGCCAAGCAGGCGGCCCAAGACATTGCGGCTGAACTGGGTGCGGTAGAAGGTGGGCCAGGTCTTGCAGTCATCGCGGAAGAGGATAACTTGCCCGCGGGTGCCGCTGGTGTGAGCTTAAACATCGACAAGGATGGTTCTTTGTACCTTGGGCGCTCCCCGCTTGTCGACACCCCTACTGCCCCACTTACCCCACACGCCGCCGCCCGTCATTATGAGGAAGCACTCCAGTGCGCGGAGGCCGAGGAACACACAAGCTCCGCCCTGGCAGAACCCGGCCCCATTGGCTGGCTGGATGAGCATCTGCCTGCGGGCATCGTTGATCTGGGCGCAGGCGTTCATAAAGGCGCAATTCCAGCCGAGTTTGCACAGCTCATTGGGCAGCTGGAAGTAGACATCACCGTCACCCCTTGGGGCGGATTAGTCTTTCACAATATCGCTGAGGGCGATGCCGAGGTGGTTCTGCGCGTACTCGCCCCGCGTGGATTCATCTTCGACATCAACTCCCCACTGCTCCGCGCACACTAGCAGGATCGCAGACTCTAGCGTGGCATGTGACGCCAGATTGGGCGCGGCACGAGGCGCATGATCCACGCTAGGCCCTGTAGAGCTCTGGGGATCCAGATGGTGCGCGAACGCGGTCTCCCGCGCCGTGCATCGTGGTCTATGCAGCTGACCACGGCCTCGGCCACATCCTCTGGACGCACCGAAAGCGGCGCCGGTTTCATTCCTTCTGTCATGCTGCCAATCACGAAGCCGGGGCGTGCGGTAATGAGTCCTAGCCGACTGCCGTGCAGCTTATCGGCCAAACCTTGACAGAAGGCGTCAAGACCAGCCTTGGTAGAACCGTAGACGTAATTCGCTCGACGGGCCCTCCACCCTGCGATCGAGGAAAACGCGATGATGTGGCCGCGCTGCATGCGCTCAGAAACCAAGGTGAGCAGGGAAATCTGCGCCGCGTAATCAATCGTGGCGATGTCGACCGCGTGGGAAGCATCGCGTTCCGCTCGCTCCTGGTCACCCAGGATGCCAAAGGCTACAACCGCAATCTCCAGAGGTCCTGCTAGCTCTATCGCGCGATCGACAACTCCAGCATGGGACGGAAAATCTGCGGCGTCGAAATCAAGCAAGTGCACGCTGCGCGCGCCCGCCGCCCGCAACTGCTGTTCTCTACCGTCCATTCCGTGGGTGCCACGAGCAGCGAGCACAATGTCCTTACCGGGAGCCACCCGCCGAGCTATTTCGCCGCCGATATCACTGCGACCGCCAAGTATTAATACGCCAGCCATTTAACGGACTTCACGCGGAGCTAGGTTAAGGGACTCGTAGCCATCGCTAGTAAGCACCACGATATCCTCCAAACGCATGCCCCACTTGCCTTCCACGTAGATGCCCGGCTCAATGGAAAAGGCCATGCCTTCTTCCAATGTGAGGTCATTGCCTTCCATAATGAACGGCTCTTCGTGAGTGGATAGGCCGATGCCATGGCCAGTGCGGTGGACAAAGTTGTCGCCCCAGCCGGCTGCAGCGATTGCCTTGCGGGTAATGGCATCGATCTCTGCGGCGGTGCTACCGGGGTGGGCTGCAGCGCGGGCGGCTGCTTGGGCGTCGGCAAGCACGGCATAAGCATCCTGAAAGTCCTGCGGTGCCTTGGAAACGTCCCCGCCGACCACGTAGGTGCGGGTGCAATCGGAGTGGTAACCGGAAGGCAGAGTGCCGCCGATATCGACGACGACTGGCTCGCCCTCCGCTAACACACGGTCCGAGAAACTATGGTGCGGGTTGGCGCCGTTCGGGCCCGAGCCGACAATCACGAAATCGATAACGGTGTGCTCTTGCAAGATGAGCTCTTCCAATTCCTGAGCCACCTCCGCCTCGGTGCGGCCCGGCTGGAGGAGTTTTGGTACCTGTGCGTGGACCGCATCGATGGCCTGGCCAGCCTTGCGCAGCTCAGCAATCTCAGCTTCATCCTTGCGGGTAAAAAGCTCCGCCAGCGCGTAGGTAGCCAACTGATAATTGGCTTGTGGGATTAGATCCTGAAAACGCAGGACGTGGTCTGCAGTCAGCGACTGCCCCAGGGCCACATTGTTTAGAGCAGCGCCTGCACCATCTAGTGCTAGCTCATAGGGATTATCGCCGTCGTTCCAACCCCGCAGCTCTACATCCAGCTCTCCTACTGGAGCCGCCTTGATATCGGTGATATCGGTATTAGGCGCTGCGATCCACGCATTGCCTTGCTGCGGCACGACCAAAACGGTAAGGCGCTCGTGCGAGGAAACCCAGGAGCCAGTGAGATAGGCAAAGTCTGGACCCGTACCGATGAGGAGCAGATCGATGTCCTTGTCCTTAGCGGCCTGTTGGGCGGCCTGCAGGCGCTGGGCGTAGACATCAGCGGAAAAAGTCTGAGTAACAGTCATGTCCCAGAGTCTACTCGCCCAAGCCGCGGCCTCTAGGCGCCGATGGCTACCACACCGCGCTGAATGGCATCGATAGCCCGACGGGCATTGCGCTGAATCTCGCCGTCATAGCCGGTCTTCGCCACCTGCTGCAGGAGGTCAATGACCTGCCGGCACCAGCGGACAAAATCACCGGGGGTAAGTTCGGCGCCGGCTTCATTAGCGGCAGCCATGCAATAGCCCAAGGGGGCACCGGCTGCCCATTGGTGGACGGCCAGGGCGAAACCAGCCTCCGGCTCACGAGTAGGCGGCAGACGGTGGCGCTGCTCATCGGCGGTGAGTTCGGTATAAACGCGCCACGTGCCATTCATGGCATCGGCCATGCGCTCGGTAGCTGCTTCCGGCTGCCCACTGGTAGCCTTGCGGTTTTCGAAGCAGCACAAGGAGGCAACGCCAGCAAGCTCCGCCGGATCCAGGTCATCCCAAATGCCGCGTTTGAGGCATTGCGCCACGAGCAGATCGGATTCGCTGTGGATTTTGGCTAGACGCTCGCCTTCCTCAGTAATTACGGGCGTGCGTTCGGAACCTACCCCGGTGAACTCGACATAGTCCATCTCTGCCAGAAGGTCTACAATGCGCTCGAAGGTGCGGCCCAAAGTATCTGTAGCCTTATTTACCTTGGACTGGAGCTTGTCTCGGTCACGCTCGCGCCGTGCGAGCTTTTGTGCCAAGCCCGCCAGCTGCTCGCGGTCGGTGGCCGGCCACTCGTGCGCGGGATGAGCGCGTAGCTGATCGCGCAACTGCCCTACCCGCTTATTGGGCCGAGTACGGGGCTGCGACTTCATTCGCTTGGGGCGGTCGAAGTGCTCTCGGTGCAAGACATCCTGCACATAACGGGTATTGCGCCGCGGATTCTTGCGTACCGGCTTGGGTATTTTAATGCGCCCCACCTGAATGGGAGGGTTATTGATCCCAGCGGCGTCGATCCGACCAGACCACCCAGATTCCGTGGTAATCCACGGGCGGGGATCCGCGGTCTGGTTAGCGGGCGTGACAACCGCAGCGAGAATAGGGCGCTTCTTGCCAGGCATGGCAATAACGTCGCCTAGCTGCAGGCGTCCCAGAACCGCGATTACTTCTTGGTTGCGTTGGTTAGCGCTATCGATTTTGGACTGCTTTTCTTCAGCGCTGAGTTCGCGGCGCAGGCGGACGTAGTCCATCAGTACCTCGGCGGGATCTTCCCCGTCTTTGGCAGGAGGTGCTAGCGACGCCACGGCATCATCCAGCTGGCTGCGCAGCTCG
Organism: Corynebacterium nasorum; assembly: GCF_030229765.1. Lineage (NCBI taxonomy): Bacteria > Bacillati > Actinomycetota > Actinomycetes > Mycobacteriales > Corynebacteriaceae > Corynebacterium > Corynebacterium nasorum. Next base: position 68,219 of record NZ_JASPGY010000001.1, read on the forward strand.
CGTACTCGATGTTCCGCGCGCTCAATTTCACGGGTTTCTTCCACCACCGAGCCATCCGCTTGGAACTGGGCAAAAGACTTCTCTAACAACCGAAGAGAGTCTTCGAACCCAAGCATGCCCAGCAAGTTGATTGCCATATTGTAGCCTGGAGCGAAGGTAGAAATGAGAGGGTAAGTGCGGGTGGAAGCAAGGCCGGCTACTTGACGCGGATCCATGGCGGGGGCCCATTGCACGACTGCATTGCCCAAGGTATCGATGCCGCGACGCCCCGCGCGGCCAGTTAGCTGCGTGTACTGGCCGGGGGTGAGATCAACGTGGGCCTCACCATTGAATTTGATGAGTTTTTCTAGCACCACGGTGCGCGCCGGCATATTGATGCCGAGAGCCAAGGTTTCGGTAGCGAAGACGGCGCGGACGAGGCCGCGTACGAAGAGGTCTTCCACGATGTGCCGGAAGGCCGGCAGCATACCTGCATGGTGTGCCGCGAAGCCCCGGGAAAGGGCTTCGCGCCAGCGCTTGAAGTCTAGGACCTGTAGATCTTCTTCGGGGATACCTTCTACACCAGCATCGACGATTTCTTTGATCTGCTGCGCTTCTTCTTGGGAGGTAAGCACCATGCGGCTGCGCAGACACTGATAGAGCGCGCCATCGCAGCCAGCGCGGGAGAAAATGAAGGTAATGGCCGGCAGCATGTCTTGGGACTGGAGTACTTTCAGTACCTCCGGACGGCCCAAGGGGCGATAGCGATCCTGCTGGCGAGAAGCACCGGAGCGTCCCCTTCCCCTTCCACGGAATTCACTACGACCGCCGCTCTTGTGGCGGGCGCGTGCGCGAAAACCCTTGCCGGACTTATAGTCTGCGCGACCGTCGTCGGTATCGCCGGCCTCAAGGCGCTGGATTCTACGCTCTAGCTCGGCGTTGACTTGTCCGCCGGATTCGGGTTCGAAAAGCGGATAAATCTTACGTCCCAGCATCATCCACTGGTCGAGCGGAACTGGGCGGTGTTCGGAAACGATGACGGTGGTATCGCCACGCACAGTGGAAAGCCAATCGCCGAATTCTTCCGAATTGGACACTGTGGCAGATAGACCAATGATGGAGACATGGTCTGCCAGGTTGAGGATTACCTCTTCCCACACTGCGCCGCGCGAGGCATCGGCCAAAAAGTGGATCTCATCCATGACCACATGGGTAAGGCGATCTAGTGCTGCGGATTCTGCGTAGATCATATTGCGCAGCACCTCGGTGGTCATAACGACGATCTCTGCATCGGAGTTGATCGATACATCACCGGTGAGCAAGCCGACGGCTTCCTCACCGTGCTCTTCCACCAAGTCGTGATACTTCTGGTTGCTCAACGCCTTAATGGGAGTTGTATAAAAGCACTTGGTACCTCGGCTTAATGCCAGCGACACCGCAAACTCGCCCACGATGGTCTTGCCGGCGCCGGTCGGCGCGCACACCAGCACACCGTGCCCGTCTTCCACGGCTTGGCAGCCCTTAACCTGGAACTCATCCAAGGGGTATGGCAGGGCTGCAGAAAAAGAATCCAGATGAGTTTCAGTCATGACTCCCCAGGCTACCCGTGCCTAGAGGACATCGTCGAAAAAGCCGCCGCTGTTCGACGAAGTCTCGGTGCCGCCGGTGGTCCACGTCTGCGGCTGCTGTCGCTGTGCCTGCTGGACTGGTTGAGAAACCGGCTGAGAAGGAGCGGGCGAAGGGTGTACCTGGCTTGGCGCCGCGACGGGTGTAGGCCCGCCGACCGCTCCTGGTCCTGCGCCGAGCGGTGAGGCAGCCTCGTCGTCAAGGTCCATCCACTCAGGGCGCTGGCGTTGGACGCGCTTATCGTGGATGCGGCAGAACTGGAATGCAATCTCCAGGAGGAAGATTAAGGCGCCGGCGAGAACCAACATCGAAAAGGGTTCCTGGCCTGGGGTGACAACGGCGGCGAAAATCATCACGACGACAATAATGATCCGCCGTTTGTCCTTGACATGCTCATATTCCAGCACGCCAATAAGATTGAGCGACACAATGAGCAGGGGGATCTCAAAGCTGATGCCAAAGATGAGCAACAATGCCAAGAGGAAGTAAAAATAACGTTCACCTGTCAGCGCTGCGGTTTGATATTCGACACCGATGCCCATGAGGAATTCCAGACCAACGGAGAGGATGAAATACGCCAGCACTGCGCCGGCGAGGAACAAGCTCACCGCAGCGGTGAGGAAGCTCAAGGTGTAGCGTCGCTCGTTCTTATGAAGGCCAGGAACCACAAAGGCCCACACCTGATATAGCCACACTGGCGAGGACAATACCGTGCCCGCCAAGGCGCCTACCTTCAAACGCAGCAGGAGCATTTCAAACGGGCTGGTGGCTAAAAGACGGCATTCGCCATCCGCGCTGAAAGAGGCGCGCTTATCCGCTGGTAGAGCACAATAGGGGCCACGGAGAATCTCGCCAAGCGGGGAGATACCAAACGGAGCTTGTTGATACCAGATAAAACCTATGATCGCCCCGACGACCACCGCTAAAACAGCGATGATGACGCGGCGGCGCAGCTCCTGCAGGTGCTCCACCAAGGTCATTTCCCCGGTAGGGTTCTTCGGCTTACGGGAAAACCGCAGCTTCCCCTTCACGTTCTTGCTTGCCTTCGGGGCAGAAACAGGCTGTGACTGTGGCGACATCAGTGTGGCTCTTTCAACGCAAAGAAGCGAACACTTCCCTGCTACGCGGATTGCGAGGGCATATCCGCGCGCTGTAGAGGTGTTCGCGCAACGACGGGCTGGGGGCGTTTACTGCTGAGGGTTGGTGTGGTTCTGCTGGCCCGGCTGCATGTCTGGTCGGTTCCAGAATTCCTCATCGGACTGCTGCTTCTGGTTCAGCTGTGCCTGCGCCTGGGAACGCTGGGTATCCTCGGACTGCATCTCATTAACCTCAGATTTGAAGATACGCATGGAACGGCCCATGGAACGTGCCAGATCCGGCAACTTCTTTGCACCGAATAGCAAGACGATAACGAGAACGATTAGGCCGATTTCCATAGGTCCTAGGCTCATGGAGAAACCTCTTTCAACTAGTGCGCCAGCATGCCGGGCAGCGGTACTTCCGGAAAATCTTCCAGCGGGCGGGCGCAGTTAACGGGCAAGTAACTGGCTATTGAGTATAGCCGCTCAAAGCGGTGTTTCCTCGTTCCGCAATGAGCTTAACCACGGATTGAGGAGCCACTACCCGCAACCTATCAGCTTGACCCAAGGCAAAGCGAATAAGCCAATCTACTGATCCCATAGGCATCGTTGCAGCTATTTCCCCATTTCCCAGGTCTTCGCCCAGCCGCATATCGTAGTATTCGGCCAGCCACGTGAATTCTTGGTGAATTGCTAATTTCACGGTGTCCGCGTTGCCCAAATTAAAGGGTGAAGCGGCATCAAAATCGAGGTCCTTCAGGTGCGGCTGCGCCTGCTCTTTTTCCATATGAGCGTTCCTAATGCGGTCGATCCGGAAGGTGCGATGGGCTTGCTTTGCTTCTTCCCATGCCGCCAGGTACGGCTCAGAATCAACGATGAATATGCGCGCCGGATCCACTAGCCTCTCGGATTCTGCATTAGACGAAGCACTCCAGTAGCGCAGCCGCACCCGCTTTCGTTCATTGACCGCTTGGGTCAAAAGCGCCTGAATATCCGTTTCTTCAGGGGCTGGAGTAGACAGCGAATCGTAGATAGCTGCAGTCTTTTCATCCATGATGCCGCGCAGTTTAGCAGCGGCGGATTCGACCGCGTGGGCATCGATAAGCCCCGGCATGGCCTGCAGGGACTCTAAGGTAAGGAGCAAGGCGCCGGCCTCGGTGGGGGTAAGGCGCAGAGCTTGGCTTAAGCCTTGATCATTGTGGATGGTTACCCCATCGCGGTAGCTGAAGCTGAGATCAATGAGATCTTCAGTATTGCGGCCCGTGCCGGAACAAAATAGACGATCGAGGGCCTCCTTCAGCTCACCGGGCTCCATTCCCAAATCCGTAGCCGCTTCCATGGGCGTTTTGTCGGGGTGATTTTTAAAGTAAGGAATCAGGTTCAAAGAGCGCACGAGCGCCTGGAGCTTTTGCGATGCATCGGCCATAGCTAGCGTCCTTCCTGCCGTTGCGCGGCGGCGCGCAGAAGAGAAATGACCTCCTGGCGCACCCCGCCAGGTTCGACCACCTGTACCTCTGGCGCGTACCCGGCCGCTGTGCGCACGAGCCAATCCTTATCCACGTTGCGCAGCATTACTGTGCCATCAGGCTGCTTCTCGCCCGCATCCATTAACTCCTGTGCCTTTCCCACCGGAATAATAAGCCGCGCGTCTACCTTTTCTCCGCGCTGCAATGCGCGCTCTACCAAGGCCTGCAAGGTCTCTGTTGGGACGGTGTGTTCTGCGGGATGATGTGAGCGTTTGATATCGGAGACACGAAGCGCACGAAAGACACGTGGGGCGCCGCGGTCCACATCGAAACCCACGATGTAAATGTGGCTATCACGGTTGACCACTCCCCAAGGATCCATCACGCGGCGTACTGGCTTAGCGGCCGGGTTTGCGCGGTAGGAAAAAGTAATGCGCAGTCGGTTGCGCACCGCAGCGAGGACAGAGGTAATAACTTCCGGGGCGAGGCGGGTGATGTCATTGACTGCTGTGTACACCGGCGCGCCGGAAAGGTTGCGCGAGGCGCCGCTGGCGGCAATCTTGGTCCACCCAGATAAAGAGAAATCGCTTAAGCCTCCCGTGGTACCCATTCCCCCTGCTATGCCTAAAACCATGGCCTCTTCCGGAGAAAATTCCACCGGCGGTAGCTGGTAACTACTCGCGTCAAGACGGTAGCGCGCGCCATCCTCACCACCGGAATGCACAATGGGCACCCCAGCGCGTTGGAGGGTCGCTATATCGCGCGCCAAGGACTTGGCAAAAGCCTCGCCCGACTTATCGCCGTACCCGGCAACGTGGCGACGAATCCATGCAGCGCTGCGATCAGGGCTACCGCCGGAGTTTGCCGCGCCTTGTAGCGCGAAGGAGAGGTTGGTGAGCCTTTCTACCGCCTCATCATGCCGTTTGGGCGTGGGGTTGTGTGCTGCCACGTGCTGTGTTGTCTCCCTGATATGACTCTATGGTGGATCTAGCTGTGGTGTGAACGCATATAGTCTAGCAATGCATCGACTCGTTCATCGTGGGCAATGAAGGGATCCAAAAGTTCCTCGGTTCGCGGTTCGGGCCGATTGACTTTCAGCCGCGTCCAATCAACGGTGACATTGGCGCCACAGTTACGCGCGGTAGCCAAGAACTGGCCGCGCAGCGCAGCGCGCGTGGTCGCCGGCGCTGTGTCCATCGCGCGTTCAATATCAGAATCCTCAATCCAGCGATCGATAAGACCTTTGCGCAGCAGTACATGGTAGAGCCCGCGTCCAGGACGGATATCGTGATAGGTCATATCAATCTGGGCCAGCTTAGGGTGGTCCCACTGCCCACCGAGCCGCGCACGGTAGCGCTCAAGCAGGGCGAGTTTAATGACCCAGTCGATTTCCCTGTCCACTTCGGAAAAATCTTGGGTCTCAATGGCGCGCAGGGTGCGTTGCCAGAGATCAACTACGCGCCGCATTTCGGAGGTAGGGGTACCAGCGTCTTCCCTTTCTTCCAGCCATTGGCTTGCGCGCATACAGAGCTGCTGTTGCACCTCCAGCGCGGTGACTGATCCACCTCCGCTAAGTGGTAGTTCGGTCGATCCCGTCATATCGCGCGCAATAGCGCGGATATGGTGAATCGGCTTTTCGATCTCATATTTCGGCAGCTCAAATCCGGCCTCCAACATTTCCAAAATGAGCAGCGTTGAACCTACTTTCAGCGCCATAGTTGGCTCGGCCATATTGGAATCTCCCACGATGACGTGCATGCGGCGGAAGCGTTTGGAATCGCCATGCGGCTCGTCGCGGGTATTGATGATGGGACGCGAACGGGTGGTAGCAGAAGAAACGCCTTCCCACACCTGGTCCGCACGCTGCGAGAGCAGGAATTGGGCGGGCTTATCGCCCTTAGCGGGTTGGACCATGCCGGCGCCGCAGATGAGCTGACGGGTGATGAGGAACGGCAGGAGCTCAAGGCCCAAGTCCTTGAGGACCATATGGCGGCTGATGAGATAGTTTTCGTGGCAGCCGAAGGAATTGCCAGCCGAGTCCACGTTGTTTTTAAAAAGGTACACCGCACGCGGGTGGCCCTCAGCGGCGAAAGTTTGCTCTGCTTGCTCGCCAAGCCGGTTGACAATGGCATCGCCGGCGCATTCATAGGCTAAAAGCTGGCTTAAACTATCGCACTCGGCGGTGGCTACCTCGGGGTGGGAACCGACATCGAGGTAGAGGCGGCTGGCATTGGTAGAAAAAATATTGGAGGAGGAATGCTCTTGGACAATGGGCCGGAAAAGCACGCGCGCTACCTCATCGGGGCTCAGAGTCCGTTCCTTCGAGCCCGCGCTGGTAGTTAGGCCATATTCTGTTTCAATGCCCATGATGCGTCGAGCAAAGACAGGGCGCTGGTCACTCACCCTTACTGCCCGCCCTTTTGGACATAGGAGCGCACGAATTCCTCGGCGTTATTTTCTAGTAGCCCGTCGATCTCATCGAGGAGTTCATCGGTGCCGGTTGTATTGATGCTGAGCTGCGTGGAGGTAAATTCCTCGTCGCCAGCGGAGTTATCGCCGCCATTACCGCCGGTGACCTGAGACTGGTGAGTGGACATAGGTGGGAAATCCTTTCTGTGGATCCTGCTTTAATTCGTGGTTGTTAATTACGGTACTCGGGGTGGATCTCGCTGTCAGTGAGTCTTTGGAGAAGATCCTCGACCGTGTCGGCGGCGTCAATCATCTCTCCACATTCAGCCTGAGTGAGACCAGTGGCGATATCCATGGGGACTGTGGCCCACGGTGCGTCGGTGCCCTCCCCTACTCGTACGGTGAGGCTTTGCCAGCTTGCGGCAATGATGTTCTCGCCGAATTTCTGCGTTACTCGGCCGCGGAAATAAGCGCGGGTGTCCTCCGGCGGACAGCTGGAAGCACGCTCAATTTCGGCGGCGCTAAAAAGCTGCCGCATCTGGCCTTTGCGCACTAGAGCGTGGTGAAGCGATTTGGCTGGGTCAATCTCCGCGTATTGCAGGTCTATGAGCCGCAGCTTGGGGTCGTCTGGATTGACGCCGCGGTCGAGATAGCCCTTAATCAGGCGATACTTTGCCACCCAGTCCAGCAGGTGTGCGGCCTGCATCGGGTCTTTCTCCAGTAGCGAAACTACCTCGTCCCAGGCCGCGAGGACCTTGTGATCGGTGGGTGTGCGTGGGGTGACGCGTGCGCGATATTCGGCAAGGAGCTCTAGGGCGGTGAGCTGGCGGGCGTCGGCAAGCGTGAGCCGATGCTGAAGCCTAAGATCGCGGCTCACGCGTGGGACTTCCGCCACAGCATCCTGCAGGCGGAGGTCGCTGAAGTCCACGCCCTCTTCGATGGCATCGAGCACCAGAGAGGTCATCCCCAGTTTGAGCAATGTAGACGTCTGCGACATATTCGCGTCCCCAATGATGACGTGGAGGCGGCCGAAGTCAGCATGGACCGCATGCGGCTCATCGCGGGTATTGATAATGCCGCGGTTGAGGGTGGTCTCCAGCGAGATTTCTTGCTCAATATAATCAGCGCGTTGGGAGATCTGGAAACCTGGCTCTTCACCAAACTCGCCGCGTCCCATGCGCCCGGCGCCGATGACTACCTGGCGAGCAACGAAGAAAGGGATGAGGGCCTGCGCCATGGTGTCGAAGTCCGTTTCACGGGAGTACTGATAGTTCTCATGAGAGCCATAAGAGGCGCCTTTTCCATCCACGTTATTTTTATAAAAACGCAGGGCTGGGCAGGGCTCGTGGTTGGCAAGAACGGACTTTCCTTGCGCGCTCAGCCCCGCCACGGCCGCAGCCGCTTGCAGGAGCGTGGCGTCCCCTGCGGCGTCATAAAGCGTAGCTTCCCAGGCATTAGTGCATTCCGGTGCGGAATACTCCGGGTGCGCGTGGTCAACATAAAAGCGCGCGCCATTAGCCGTGACCACATTGGCTACTCCGATGGCATTCGGGTCGACTACGGGCACCGTCTGGTAGCGCTTGAGATCAAAACCGCGGGAATCGCGCAGCGGGTGTTCCTCGGCAAAATCCCAGCGTGAGCGCGCCCCTGTGTGCATCGCGGCATAAGCTACTACCGCGTGAGTGGAAGAAATAATAGGTGAGTACTCCGGTAGCTCTGGGGTCGCAATTCCGTACTCGGTTTCGGTACCTACAATGCGGCTCATGCGCTCCTCCTTGTGGTCAATAACTCCACCCGTTCCACGCGGGCACCGGAATGGTCTTGGGAAATGATCTTGGTCCATTCCTCCGGGTTGGTGGAGGTAGGTACATATTCGGACTCGGCGCGCTCGGCTGCGATGGCATCGAGCAAGTGTTGCTTGGCGATGCCCTCGTGGTCCCCACCTGCCGCCTGCTCGCTGCCTGCACGCAACCGGAGAGCGTCCTTGATAGCCAGCTTTTTGGCCCGCGAGAGGATATTGGCAATCATTGCGCCGGAGACAAAGTCGCGGTAATGCAATATTTCCCGTTCCCCGCTGGAAAAGTGCAGCTGTACGAAGGGGCGATCGGCATAAAGCTCATCCACCGCGGCGATAATGAGTTCGTCCAACGCGCCCTGGTGCGGGACGGATTCGGTGAAGTGCCGGGCGAAAATTTCTCGGGCCCCCTGTTTATTCGGGCGGTTAACCCGGATCTTGATGTCAAGCCGGCCGGGGCGCATGATGGCGGGATCGATGAGTTCTTCGCGGTTGGTAGCGCCAATGACGATCACATTGGACAGGCTCTCAACTCCATCGAGCTCCGTGAGCAGCTGGGGAACAACCGTGGTTTCCATATCGGAGGACACACCCGAGCCACGAGTGCGGAAGATCGATTCCATCTCATCGAAGAAGATGACCACTGGCCGGTCAGCGCTGAGCTGGGCCAATTCGCGGGCCCGCTCAAAAATGAGGCGGATGCGGCGTTCCGTCTCCCCCACATACTTATTGAGCAGCTCTGGGCCCTTGATATTGAGGAAGTAGCTCGTGCCGTCGCTGCCTAATTGCTGGGCTAAAGAGTGGGCTACTGCCTTGGCAATAAGCGTCTTACCGCACCCTGGAGGGCCATACAGGAGCACGCCCTTAGGCGGCTGTAGCTCGTATTGGTGATAGAGGTCGGGATGGATAAACGGTAGCTCTACGGAATCGCGGATCTGGGAAATCTGCTCGTCCAGCCCGCCGATATCCTCATAGCGCACATCCGGGACCTCTTCCAAAGAAAGCTGGGTGACTTCAGTCTTTTCCACCTTTTCTAGTGCGATGGCAGCTTTGGGATCCACGAGTACTACCTCGCCTGCCGACACCCGGGTATCCTCGCGCAGTGCTTGGGCTAGCAGCACTACCTTTTCCTCACCAGAGGAATTTGCCACTATCAGGCGGTCTTGACTGAGGCGCTCCACCACCGTTGCTAGCTCGCCTGTACGCTCAGGCGGGCACCCTTCCACGACCACGAAGCCATCGCCCAAGCGAACCTGCTGGCCGGCCGAGAGACTGCCTGGTTCCACGTTAGGCGAGACCTTAAGCTGCATAATGCGGCCATTGGTATAGACCTCCGCGGTGGTTCCCACCTCGCTGTGGTTCGGCGAATAACCTAGAAAAACACCGTAGGTCGATGCCGGCTCAGCCAGCGCGTTGAGCTCGGCAAAAAGCTGCTCCAGCTTCACGCGCGATTCTTTTAATAAGCCCGCCAACTTCTGATTGCGGGCGGCAAGCTGGCTTACCTGCCGCTTATAGTCCGTGGCTTCATCCATGCCCACTACTCTAACGCGGCGCGGGCAGCGAAAGAGGGCACTTCCGCTTTAAATTCTGGGCGTTAAAGCGGCCCTACTTCCGGGCACGGCGCTGCGGGCGTGGTGGGGTGACACCATCGGCCAGGCGGCGAGTCCAGATGAGGAAGGCGGTGTGCGCATTCATGCGGTGCTCTGGGCGGGTAGCTAGGCCTTCGACCTTCCATTCACGCACCAGCGATTCCCATGCCTTGGGCTCAGTGAAGCACTTGAGTTCACGAATGCCTTCCATGACCTTCATTAGCTGTGGCACCGTTGCCACGTAGGTCATAAACACGCCACCTGGGATGAGGAGATCGCGCACGGTCTCCAAGTGTTCCCATGGTTCGAGCATGTCGAGGATAACGCGGTCTACCGGCCCACCCAGGTCTGCAGCGGTAACGTCTGCCAGATCACCAAGGCGCGGCGACCACCACTCCGGCTGCTCGCCAAAATATTCCTTCACGTTATCCACCGCATACTCAAGGTGATCATCGCGCACCTCATAGGAATACACATGGCCTTCTGGGCCGACGGCACGCAGCAAAGACATGGATAGCGCACCGGAACCGGCACCGGCCTCGAGCACGCGCGCGCCCATGAAAATATCGCCCTCTACCAAGATCTGTGCCGCATCCTTGGGGTAAATCACCGCGGCACCGCGCGGCATGGACAGCACATGGTCCACCATCAGGTGGCGGAACAGCAGGAAGGAGGAGCCAAGGGTGGACTCAATAACCGAACCCTCATCCATACCCACGATGTCATCGTGGTTAATTATGCCCTTGTGGGAGTGGAACTGGCCTCCCTCTTCAAGGATGACCGTGTAGTGGCGCCGCTTGGCGTCAGTAAGCTGCACGCGGTCGCCATAGGCAAAGGGGCCGGAATAAGCCATGTCTCAAGACTCCTCGAGGTTGCGATTACTATCCCACCAAGTATGCCTCAAGCGCTTGTGCAAGCCATACTTGGTCCCGCTCGCCCACCATTTCACGCGCCGAGTGCATCGACAGCATGGGCACGCCCACATCCACGGTGTCGATGCCCAAACGGGTTGCGGTGATGGGACCGATGGTCGATCCGCACGGCACGTCATTATTGCCCACAAAGCGCTGCACCGGCACGCCAGCCTTGTCGCACGCTGCTTCCCACAACGCCACTGTGGTGGCATCGGAGGCATAGCGCTGGTTGCCGTTGATCTTGGTCACTGGGCCCTTGCCGATTATCGGGTGGTGCGTGGGATCGTGCTTGCCCACGTAATTGGGATGCACCGAATGTGCCGCATCGGCCGACACACAACTCGAGCGGGAAAACATCTGGAAGCGTTCCTCCTCGTTAGCTCCCAGTGCCCGGGCCGTTCGAGTAATGACGTCCGCCAGAATAGGCCCGCCCGCACCGTAGCGGGAGCTGGAACCTACCTCTTCGTGGTCAAAGGCCATCATGACCAAAATATCCTTGCCCTGATAGTCCTTGGCAGCATTCTTCATCGCCGCCAAGGAGGCATGTACAGAAGAAAGATTATCCATGCGCCCGGCTGCAATGAACTGCTCTCCTGCCCCAAAGACCTCACCGCGGGCGGCATCGGCCGTAATCAGGTTGAAGGATGCAATATCCTGCTTGCCGACGCCCGCCTTCTCCCCCACTACCTGCAAGATCGATGCCTCTGGGTCACCGACGCTTAAGACAGGCTGCATATTGTGCTGTCGGTCTGGTTTGAACTCATCCTTGCGGTACAGGTGGATGGCCAAAGACGGCAGGCGCAGGACAGGGCCAGTATTTACCACATGCCGCGTGCCGTCCTTAGTCACAATCTGGCCAGCGACGGTCAACTCTCGGTCAAACCAGGTATGCAGTAGCGCCCCGCCGTAGACCTCTACTGCTACTTGCTGCCAGTCCGCCGCCGAAAAGTCCGGCGTGGGTTTGAGCACCAGGCCCGGCGAGTCCGTATGTGACCCCACGATGCGAAAACCAGAATTCTTATCCGCCTCCTGTGGTACATACCAAGCCGCTACCGCGCCACCGCGCACCATCACGTGGCCACCTGGTGCGGCCGACCATTCCTCACTCTCATCCTGTAGATCAAATCCCACCTCGCGCAATTGGCGGGATACCTCCTCCGCAGCGTGATAAGAGGAAGGAGAAGCGGCGATGAAATTAAGGAATTCTTCGGTATAACTCATACCTCCTAGCTTGCCACGAAACGCACGGCGATAGGCTAGATACACCATGGCTACTTCATCGACACCCCGCCCGCTTGCCCTGTCACCCTCGCGCGCTTCCGATTACAAGCAGTGCCCACTGCTCTATCGCTTCCGGGCCATTGACAAGCTGCCCGAACCCAAAACCATTGCACAGGTCAAAGGAACCCTAGTGCATGCCGTACTGGAAGAAATGCATAAGCTACCGCGCGCAGAGCGCACCTATCCTGCCGCAGTAAAGATGATTAAGCCCTCGTGGGCAGACATGACCGCAAAGGACGCGGAACTGCTCGAGCTCGTGCCAGAAGAAGACACCTATGACTTCTTCGTTTCCGCCAGAGAACTGCTCAAAGGCTATTTCCAGATGGAAGACCCACAGGGCTTTGATTGCCAAGAAACCGAGATGTACGTCAACACAGTTCTTCCCAATGGCGTTCCCGTTCGTGGCTTCATCGACCGAGTGGATCGCGCGCCGACGGGCGAGGTCCGCGTCGTTGACTATAAAACCGGCAAGAAACCACTGCCCCGCTATTCACAAGATGCCCAATTCCAAATGCGTTTCTACGCGCTAGTCTACTGGCGCATTCTAGGCACTATCCCCCACCAGTTGCGGCTTATGTACCTCAAGGTCTTGGACTCGATGTTTCTTAGCCCAAACCGAGAGGAGCTGGAGTACTTCGAGCGCGATCTCGGCGAGTTGTGGGCCAAAATTGAAGCCGATGGGCGCGCCGGGGATTTCCGCCCCAAGCCCTCCAAGCTATGTGGCTGGTGTGCCCACCAGGATCTCTGCCCCGAATTCGGCGGCACGCCGCCGCAGTATCCAGGGTGGCCTGGTTCCGCGGCGGATAACAAGGACTAGGTCCACGCGGCCTTAGAAAAGTCCGGAGATAGTGCCGTCCTTATCGACGTCTATGTTGTTGGCCGCTGGCTTCTTTGGCAACCCCGGCATCGTCATAACATTGCCGGTAAGCACAACGATAAAGCCTGAGCCGGTGCGCGGCAGCAATTCACGGACATGCAGCGTATGGCCTTCCGGCGCACCCAATTCAGATGCATCATCGCTGAAGGAATACTGAGTCTTGGAAATGACCACGGGTAGCTTGTCCCAGCCATTGTCCTGGATGTACTTCAGATCTTTAAGCGCCTTTGCTCCATACTCCACGCGGTCGGCGCGATAAATCTCGCGAGCAATGGTCTCGATGGAGGCTTCAATTCCTTGCTGCGGATCGTAGAGCTGCTTGGCACCGCCCTGCAGGTTCTCCAGCAAGGTCTCTGCCAGCTTAGTCGCACCTGCACCGCCCTCGGACCAGACGTTGGCTTCTTCCAAGGCCACTCCAAAGTCCTTGGCCCACTGCCGCATAAACTCGCGTTCCGCCTCCGTATCCGACCAAAAGAGGTTGAGCGCTACCACTGGCTTGATACCGAATTTGCGCAGATTTTCTACGTGGCGCTCAAGGTTGACAATGCCCGCCTTGAGCGCATCTAGGTTCTCTTCCGTGAGCTTATCTTTGGCTACTCCTCCGTTGTATTTTTGCGAACGAATGGTGGCAACAACAACCGCACCGGCAACATCCAGATCGCCAAAGCGTGCCTTGATATCGACGAACTTTTCCCCGCCCAAATCGGAGCCGAAGCCAGCTTCGCTCAGGACAATATCGCCGAATTGTAGAGCGGTTTGAGTTGCTAATAGGGAGTTGCAACCGTGGGCAATATTGGCGAATGGTCCACCGTGTACCAAGGCTGGTACCCCGCCGAGGGTCTGTACGAGGTTCGGATTAAGGGCATCACGCATCAGTGCCGTGAGCGCACCTTCTGCGTTCAGGTCACGCGCGGTAACAGGGCGTTGATCGTAGGTGAACCCGATGGTGATATCGCCAAGACGTTTCTTCAGGTCTTCAAGGTTTGTGGCCAAGCACAAAATGGCCATGATTTCAGAAGCGGCAGTAATGGTGAAACCGGTTTCAGCGGGTACGCCGTGGGCTGGGCCGCCCAGTCCAGTGACCACGTTGCGCAAGGCACGGTCGTTGACGTCCATGCACCGCTGCCACGTTACTCGTCGTGGGTCGATACCCAACGCGTTTCCTTGATGTATGTGGTTATCAATGATGGCGGCCAAGGTGTTGGTTGCGGAGGTAATCGCGTGAAAATCCCCGGTGAAGTGCAGATTGATGTCCTCCATGGGCACAATCTGTGCATAGCCGCCGCCAGCCGCACCGCCCTTAATGCCCATCACTGGCCCTTGGGAGGGCTCTCGCAGGGCAACTATCGCTTTCTTGCCCAATTGGTCTAGGGCATCGGTCAAGCCGATGAGAACGGTGGATTTTCCCTCGCCGGCAGGGGTAGGTGATACGCCGGTGACAAGCACCAGCTGGCCCCGGTTTTCCTTGGAATAGTCAACCTTGGTGATATCTACCTTGGCTTTGGTGGTGCCGTAGGGAATCACGGCGTCGGAAGGAATGCCCGCCTTGGCGGCAATCTCCGTGATCGGCTGCAGTTGGTGGGCTTGGGCAATTTCAACATCGGATAGCTGAGTAGTCATGGCCTAAGCCTACCGAGCGATTGAGTTAAATAAGGCTCATTTAGACAAGAAAGTGAAATGAATTAAGTTGCCCGCTGATGCTGCAACCAAAAAGGCGCCCTGAAGGGCGCCTTGGAGATGGTTTTAACTTCCTCTAGTTATAGGAGGACGAAACCGAATGCATAGCCCAAGAGAACCGAGAGCACGATGCTGACCGTACCTGGGATCAGGAATGGGTGGTTGAATACGGCCTTGCCGATACGAGTCGAGCCGGTATCGTCCATCTCCACTGCTGCCAACAAGGTTGGGTAAGTCGGCAGGATAAACAGAGCGGACACCGCCGGGAACGCAGCGACTGCGGTAATGGGGCTTACTCCCAGGGCAAGGGCTGCCGGCATAAGGGCCTTGGTCGTAGCGGCTTGCGAGTACAGCAACGCTGCAGCGAAGAATAGCACCACTGCGAGCAGCCACGGCGAAGATTCAATAACGCTGCCAGCCATAGACTGAATATCGTCCATGTAGTGGTTGATAAGGCTGGTGCCCAGCCAAGCCACGCCCAGCACACAAATACATGCGGACATACCGGACTTGAAGACCGGCGTATTCAAAACATCTCCAGCCGGGACCTTGGTCATCATAACGATGATGGTGGCAGCGGTGAGCATGACCGTCATAATGGCTTCATTACGTGGAAGGGTCGGGTCGGCGATAAGCCCCACCTGCTCCGAGGTCAGGGTGGCCCACGCCATCACGATGATGATGGCTACCAAGAACACGAGAACAGAAGCCTTGGCACCCTTCTGCGGAGAGTAGTTCCCTGCGCCGAGTGGTTCCTTGACCAGGCCTTGTGCCTTGCGCTCCAAGTAAACCGGATCATCTTCAAGCTCTTTGCCAAACTTATTAGCTACCCAGGCAGCTGGGAAGATAGACAGGAATGTCGCCGGAATAACGACCGCCAGTACCTGCAAATAGCCCACCCCAGTCGGCTCTAGCAGGCTAGCGAGCAACACCACGGCTGCCGAAATGGGCGAAGCACAGATTGCCATCTGAGAGGCAACTACCGCGATGGATAGCGGGCGTGAAGGACGAACCTTACCCTCTTTAGCTACCTCGACGATAACCGGCAAAGTAGAAAACGCAGTGTGCCCGGTGCCAGCGAGAACCGTCATTAGCCACGTCACAATTGGCGCGTAGAACGTGATCCGCTTTGGGTTTTTGCGCAGGAACTTCTCTGCAATGTGCACCAAATAGTCCATACCGCCAGCTCGCTGCATTGCTGCGATAGCAGCAATGACGGTCATGATGATGCCGATAACATCGAAGGGGATATCTTCCCTAGTAATGGGAACACCGGTGAGACCAAGCGCCAACACGCCGAGGCCGCCGGCCATACCGATACCAATTGATCCAATTCTCGCACCCAAAACGATGGCCGCGAGAACGATGACTATATGAACAATAACCATGGACGTACTCCATACGCTCTCTATGCAAACTATGGGCACGCATCTCCATAAAGAGTGCATGCCGTCCTCAACATCTTCTATTTTGCACCCGCTGTGGTGATTTATTCATTCAAAGTGCCTGTTTGTGTTGATTCCCACATAAAATAAGGATTCCGCTATAAAATGACCGGTATTCTAAGACGCATCGTCCCTGTATAGGAGAATAAAAGATGAATGTGAATAGTGCCCCTTCACCATGCACAAACCCCCGCAGCCTCCGCCTGCTTTACTTCCATGTGAAGTAAAAGTGGCGGCAACTGCGGGGGCCTACTCCGCGGGCACTATACCCTGCTGCTCCTAAAGCGCTGTGGGCTTAGTCTTCGTCAATGAAGAGCTGGCCTCGGAACTCTGGGTGCATGAGGTTTTCTACGGACAGAACCTTGTTCAAGGTTGCTTCATCCAGCAGGCCCTTCTCCAAGACGAGTTCCTTGACGCCCTTGCCGGTCTCCAAGGACTCCTTAGCGATCAAATCACCATTGTGGTGGCCGATGAACGGATTCAGGTAGGTGACGATACCAATGGAATTTTCTACGTAGGCGCGGCACACATCCGCGTTGGCGGTGATGCCCGTGACGCACTTTTCGTGCAGCGCATCGACGGCGTTGCCCATGATACGAATGGACTGGAACAGTGCTTCGCCGATGACCGGCTCCATGACGTTTAGCTGCAGCTGGCCTGCCTCAGCGGCCATGGTGACTACGTGGTCATTGCCGAAGATCTTGAAGCAAGTCTGGTTGACAACCTCCGGGATAACCGGGTTTACCTTACCCGGCATGATGGAGGAGCCAGCCTGGCGGGCTGGCAGATTAATCTCAGCCAGGCCAGCGCGAGGGCCGGAGGACAGCAGGCGCAGGTCATTACAAATCTTGGCGAGCTTCATCGCTGCGCGCTTAATGGTTGCGTGCAGCAGCACGTAAGCACCACAGTCAGAGGTTGCTTCAATGAGATCGCGTGCGGTCTTCATTTCCAAGCCCGTAACCTCAGACAAGGCTGCTGTGACCTGGTGGCGGTAGCCGGCAGGAGTGTTTACGCCGGTGCCGATTGCGGTTGCACCCAGGTTGATCTCCAGCAGGCGGCGCTGAGCATCGCGCAGCAATGCTTGTTCCTCGTTCAGGTTATTGGCAAAGCCCTTGAACTCATCGCCCAAGGTCATCGGAACAGCGTCCTGGAGCTGGGTACGGCCCATCTTCAGGATGTCCTGGAATTCATTGCCCTTGTCCTGGAACGCGGCGCGCAGGCCATCCATGCGCTCAATGAGGTGGTCAACCGCTGCATGCAGACCCAGGCGGAAACCGGTCGGGTAAGCATCGTTGGTGGACTGGGACATGTTCACATCATCATTGGGGTTGATGATGTCATAAGAGCCCTTCTCCTCACCAAGGTATTCCAGAGCGAGGTTGGCAACGACCTCGTTGGTATTCATGTTCAGCGAGGTACCAGCACCACCCTGGAATACGTCCAGTGGGAACTGGTCCATGCAGCGGCCCTCTTCCAGGATCTGGTCACAAGCCCAGATGATGGCTTCGGCCTTCTTCTTAGGCAACACGTGAAGGCGACGGTTTGCCATGGCAGCCGCCTTTTTGACCTGGACCATGCCGCGAATGAAGTGCGGGATGGTGTTGATGGTCACGTAAGAAATCTGGAAGTTTTCCATAGCGCGAACGGTGTGCACACCGTAGTAAGCGTCCGCTGGAACTTCCAAAGAGCCAAGAAGGTCGGTCTCGGTGCGAGTCTTCTTGCTGGAATTCTTAGGTGCCTTCTGTTCGGCCACCTTCTGCTGTGCAGCGTGAGTGGAAGTATCAGCTTCCTTCTTCTTCACGTCCTTTGCTGCAGACTTGGTGTCCTTTTCTTCTTTCTTAGAGGACTTTGCCATGATGGCTCGGCTCCTTTGCCTGTCGAGACTTATATTCGGATGAGTAACCTCAAGCGCTAATGTTAGCCACGACTGAATCTATTTGGGCCGACCCAGAAAATTCGCTCCCCCTAAAAGCGGGCGATGCGTAAATCAGAAGCCAAGATCGCCTCTGCGCCGAGTTGGGAAAGCCGGTCCATGACTTGGTTGGCGTTTTTCTTGGGAACCATCGCGCGCACCGCCACCCAGCCCTCACGCGCCAAAGGTGAGACCGTAGGACCGGTTAACCCGGGAGTAGTACCAGCAGCCGCATCGAGATTGGATTGCGCGATGTTGTAATCGATCATCAAATAGGTGCGAGCGTGCAAAATTCCCTGCATGCGGTCGAGCACCACCTGCTCTTCTTCGCTAACTTCTACCCCTGTGCGCTTGATTACTACGGCCTCGGACTCAATGATCGGCTCGCCGAACGGCGCCAACCCTTGTTGGCGCAAGGTAGTACCAGTTGACACGACATCAGCAATGACATCGGCAACGCCTAACCGGATGGAGATCTCTACCGCGCCGTCTAGCCGAATAACATCGGCCTCAATTCCATGCTCGGCAAGGTTCGCACGGACAAGATTGGGGTAAGAGGTCGCGATCCGGCGACCATCCAGTTGAGAGATATCCCACTCCTCCCCCTGCGGGGCTGCATAGCGAAAAGTAGATCCTCCAAACCCTAATGGCAGAACCTCATCAAAGCTCGCCTTTGAGTCGAGAGCTAAATCGCGACCGGTAATACCCAGATCCAAAACACCGCGGGCAACATAGATGGCGATATCTTTGGGCCTTAAGAAGAAAAACTCAACCCCGTTATCCGCATCAACCACGTTGAGTGTTTTGGAATGTCCACGCCCCTTGTAGCCGGCCTCTGCAAGAATGTCCACGGCGGATTCTGACAGTGAGCCTTTGTTCGGTACAGCAATTTTTATCATGCGGATCCTTCCGTCCCGTGGGGCGCTGTTTAAAGGTAGTTGTAGATGTCTTCTGGGGTAAGCCCCCGCTTGAGCATCATGACCTGAGTCCAATAGAGCAGCTGAGACACTTCTTCTGCTAGCTCAGCATCAGACTGATACTCTGCGGCGATCCACACTTCCCCGGCTTCTTCGATGATCTTTTTGCCTATGTGATGCTCGCCTTTATCCAAAGCGGTAACGGTGCCAGAACCAGCGGGGCGCTGGGCAGCTTTTTCGGATAATTCAGCAAAAAGGTTCTCAAAGTTCTTCACGGCTACCTATTGTTCCACAGGTAGTTAGGGAATGTAGTAAAACCCTGAAGTCCTACCGCTATTCCGAAATCTTGCTAAACCACTCATAGACCTCGGAGGCCCGAGCACCGGCGAGGTGCCGCGAGTTGCGGAGCTGGGAGACCTCGGTGACCTCCGGCGGAACCTCCACCTCGTCATCTTCGGGCAAGCCGATGACTACACAGCCAGCATCAACTGCGGCGCGCATTCCCGTCGCGGAATCTTCAAATACCAAGCAATCCGCAGGTTTTGCTCCGATGCGGCGGGCCGCTTCGCGGTACATATCCGGTGCAGGTTTCCCGGAAGGTACTTCATCCCCGCAAATGGTATCGACAAAGTACTGCCGCCCCAACGCGCTAATGGCGGCATCGGCGACGTTGCGCTCGGTATTAGTCGTCACCATCATTGGCACGCCATCCGCCTTCAGCTCATGCAGCAACGCAGGAATGCCGGGAAAAATCTCCAGCTTGCGAGCGAAAAGACCTTTGACATAGTCAAACATCCGAGCGCGGTATCGATCGCTGTCACCGGGCCGCAGTGTCACCCCCGCATTATCTGCGCAAATCCCCAAGGTCGTCTCAAAAGTCGCCCCTACAGTGGCAAGGCGCTGGGTGGGAGTTAAACGCTTCCCTAGGAGCTCCGAGAGATAGAACGTTGCCTCCGCCCAAAGCGGCTCCGAATTGGTGAGCGTGCCATCCATGTCCCAGAAAATGGCGGCGGGCTTTGTCAGACCAGAAACGGCATCGGGGTGCTGCACGAGAATAAAACTAACTTTCTCTTTAAAAAGGCTGTGGGGTGAAACCGACCATGCGCTAAGGGCACAGAAGTAAGCGCCAGGCTGCGAATATGCCGCGGGCCGGCGCTCAAAAAGCGGGAGGACAAGAACTAAAAGTCTAGTTCTGGAATGTGCGATAGAGCTTCGTCATCTGCTCCAGTTGCCGCGCAGGCATTGTAGATAAGCTCAGATAGCTCTTCCTTCTCTTCCGGCTCGAGGACAGCGTCGTGCTGGGCACGATTAAAATTGGCCAACGCACGAACGGTCTTGGACAACACGGTTACCAGCTGCGGGCCATCTGGATCATCCGGAAGGGCATCCAGCCCATCGAGCATATTCTCAAGGTGACCGCGTAGCTCCGGAAGCACGCTGGCATCAAACGGAGCCTCCCAGAACTCCTTTTCCTCCTCTTTGAGGTAATCGCCGGTGGCGAAGGACTTCAGATCACTTATGAACTCATCTACGGTGGGCTGGAAATCGGCGCGAATGCTCATGCTGTAGATACTGCCCTATCTTGGCTAAACCTGCACGCCGAGGAGTGAATTTAGGGCAGTGCGAACCAAATCTGCCGCTCCTTCTTCGTCTGTGCCACGGTCAGCCTGCGACCACTCATCCACAGCAGCCAGCGCCGCAGGGGTATCGAGGTCATTGGCAATCGCCGCGCGCAGCTTGGCGACGACCCCTTGCGCCCCCGCCATGCTTCCTGGCGTAGCCACTGCTTCCCGCCACGCGGACAGCCGGTGCTTTGCTTCTTCGAGCACTTCAT
Organism: Corynebacterium nasorum; assembly: GCF_030229765.1. Classification (NCBI taxonomy): domain Bacteria; kingdom Bacillati; phylum Actinomycetota; class Actinomycetes; order Mycobacteriales; family Corynebacteriaceae; genus Corynebacterium; species Corynebacterium nasorum. The sequence continues at coordinate 89,019 of NZ_JASPGY010000001.1, forward strand.
CCGACCAATCCCGCTCATCGCGGTAATGCCCAGCGAAGACGCCCAAGCGGATAGCGGAGGGCTCCTCGCCTGCTCCTACTAGCTTGTGGACGAAGACAAGGTTGCCCAAGGACTTAGACATCTTGACCCCGTCGAGGCCGATCATGCCTGTGTGTACATAAAACTTTGCCATGCGGTCCACACCCAGGGCCGCCTCGGCGTGGGCGGCGGAAAATTCGTGGTGTGGGAACTTCAAGTCACTACCGCCACCTTGAATATCAAAGGTCGAACCTAAACGATTGGTGGCAATAGCGGAACATTCAATATGCCAGCCCGGACGGCCAGGACCAAAGGGCGACTCCCAAGCGGGCTCTCCCTCGCGGTGAGCGCGCCAGATGAGTGCATCAAGCGGGTTCTTCTTTCCTGGGCGGTCTGGATCGCCGCCGCGTTCTGCAAAGAAGGTCTGCATCTCTGCCGCAGAATAATTGGACTCGTATCCAAATTGCTCAGTAGCGTCGATGGAGGCGTAGATGTCAGGGTAATCGGGATCATCTACGACGTAGGCCGCACCGGCGTCAAGAAGCTTCTGGACCATCTCCACGATTTCATCGACGGCCTCCATGGCGCCGACATAGTCTTGCGGCGGAAAGACGGAGAGCAACTCCATATCGGAACGGAAAAGGTCAATCTGAGACGTACCAAGCTCGCGCCAGTCCACGCCATCGCGTTCGGCGCGCTCAAACAGTGGATCATCTACATCGGTGATGTTTTGTACGTAGTGAACCTTCTTCCCGGCGTCCAAGAACGCGCGGTAGATAAGGTCAAACGTCAAGTATGTAGCGGCATGGCCCAGGTGGGTGGAGTCATAGGGCGTAATGCCACACACGTACATGGTGGCGGTATCCCCTGCGACCTCTACGGGAGCGATGGTTTGATTCGCGGAATCGTACAAGCGCAGCTGCGCCGCATCACCGGGCACAGGGCGGAAAGAAGGTATAGGCCAAGAATGCATAGCCACCATACTAACGCGGTGTGCTTTACAACGGCTGCAGGACTCCCAGCGCCAATAGGATCATAACGAGAACACCGACTGGGATACGGTAAGCGGCAAACCACGAGAAGGAATGGTTGCCCACGAACTTCAGCAACCATGCAATGGAGGCGTAGCCTAGGGCGAAGGCGATGCCAGTGCCTACCAGAAGCTGGAGGCCGGTAGCGGATTGGCCGGCGTCGGGAGAAAAGGCGTCGGGAAGCGAGAAAAGCCCCGAAGCCAGGACTGCTGGAATGGCGAGCAAAAAGCTAAAGCGCGTGGCCACCTCGCGGTCCAGCCCTAAGAACAGACCACCAGAGATGGTGCCGCCGGAGCGAGAAACACCTGGCATGAGCGCCAGGCACTGACACAGGCCCATCACGATGGCGTCTTTCATAGTCAACTGCTCAAAGCCACGCTCTTTTTTCCCCAACTTTTCTGCGGCGATAAATACAAAAGAGAAAACAATCAGCATGGCGGCGGTGATCCACAGGTTGCGCAGGGCTCCGCGGATTGCATCTTCGAAGGCGTAGCCGATGATTCCAATAGGAATAGAGCCAACGATAACCATCCAACCCATGCGCCAGTCCTGGCCACGAGAGGATTTATCGGTCCAGCCGCGGAACCAACCGGTAAGTATCTGCCAAATCATGGGAGCAAAATAAACCAGCACCGCTAGCTCGGTGCCAAGCTGAATGACTGCGGTAAAAGATGCGCCAGCATCCTTGCCCCAAAAAAGTTCGGAAACAATGCGCAGGTGACCAGAGGAACTAACCGGAAGGAACTCGGTCAGACCTTGCACGATGGACAAAACAATGACCTGTGCCCAAGAGACGGCGTCTGTTGCGGTATTTGAAATCACCCGCTTCACACTACAGCGGAACAAGGCTTCGGGTTTTTATAACGCGCGCTGTTAGGATTAGGAGTCGTGAAATCTCAATCCGGCTCCGCACTGATCTTTTCTAGTTTGCTGGCGCTTAGCGCCACCGCACTGGCCGCCTGCCAGCCCGATGTGGGCGTGGGCGCCGATCCGGAAACCGCGGTCAAGGGCAATGCCACCCCGGCGGCCTCCCCTGTCAAGGCGGACCCGGAGGGCACCGTCGTAGACCTTAAGGAAGACATCACAGACCTTGCTGCTGTCGATAACTCGCTTGCGGTGCGCACTAAGGACCAGCTCCTTATCGGCAGCCAGAAAGAGTTTGCGGGCCATAAGGCAACTGCTTTAGACATTTCTGCGGAGTGCGGTGATCTAAGTTCATCGTCGTCGGGCTTTGTACTGGCCTGCCCGGAAAAGGTCCTGCTCATCGATCCCTCCTCCCCGGATTCTCCCGCGGAGGTCCGTATGGAGGAGGAGACTCCTGTTACTGCTGCCACCCAGCTTTCCAGCGGCGAGATCTTTGCTACCTCAGCCGATTCCAGCACCGTTGGCATTTATAAAGACGGCAAACGCGAAGGTGACATCGAGGTCGAAGCCGGCTCGGACCAGCTACTAGCCGTGCCCAATTCCACGGGTGACGATGGAGTGGTACGCATTCACCGCGAGGATTCCACCATTCAAAACGTGGATTGGACTAATGATCGCGCGGGCGGTCGACTGCGCGTTGGCCAGGGTGTAGGAAGCATCGCGGTGGGCGACAATGGCGTTGTTCTTGCCTCCGATACTGAGGGCGGACGCTTGGCTATCTACACTTCCGATGATGTCGTTCGCCTGCACCAATACGGCAACGTCAATGGCACCCCATGGGGCGTAGCTTGGGACAAGGAGCACAACCTGGCGTGGGTCAGCGCCACGGATACGAACAAGGCTCATGCCTATGAGTTAAATAAAGGTGTTCCGGAACTGCGCGGAGATATCTCTACCGTGCCAGATGCACAAAACATTGCCGTACTTAACAATGGCACCTTCGTCGCCGCCTCTGCCACCGGCCACGGCCTCCAGTTCGTGGACACCCCGCACCTGAAGAAGGAGTCTTAACACCATGACCAGCACTATCGATCGACTGCGCGCGCAGGCCTACCAAGTGGCATTGCGTGGCATGTTTCAGCTTAGCCCGGAGCGCATCCACGGAATTATCAACACCGCACTGCGTGGACTCCAGGCGGTTGGTCCGGCCAACCGGGCCTTGGCAAAGGTGCTGCCGGTCAACGATCCGGTGCTCCGCCAAGAGGTCTTTGGCGTAGAGTTTCCCCGCCCACTGGGACTAGCCGCTGGGTTTGATAAGAATGCCGCCGCTGCTGATACCTGGTCCCCGATTGGCTTCGGCTTCGCGGAGTTGGGCACCGTCACCGCCCAAGCACAGCCGGGAAATCCTGCACCGCGACTTTTTCGCCTAAAGGCCGATAAGGCCATCTTGAACCGCATGGGGTTTAACAATGAAGGCGCAGCGGCCGCTGCAGAAAACCTCCGCAAGCGCCGCTACAGCGATGTTATTGGCATCAATATTGGCAAGACTAAAGTCACCCCTGCCGAGCACGCTGTGGAAGATTACCGCCGCTCTGCTTCCGTATTGGGCGACTTGGCTGACTTCCTTGTAGTCAACGTTTCCTCGCCGAATACCCCGGGCCTGCGCGACCTACAAGCAGTGGAGTCGCTGCGACCCATTCTTTCTGCCGTGCAAGAGTGCACCGCCGTTCCAGTGTTGGTCAAAATCGCTCCCGATCTTTCGGATTCCGACGTAGATGCAGTGGCAGACCTAGCCCTTGAACTCGGTCTCGACGGTATCGTAGCGACCAATACCACCATTTCCCGCGAGGGGCTCAAGACCCCTCCTGCCGAGGTAGCGGAAATGGGGGCCGGTGGCGTATCTGGTCCCCCGGTAGCCGAGCGCTCTCTGGAGGTGCTGCGCCGTCTCAATGAGCGTGTCGGCGGCCAGCTCACCCTCATCTCCGTCGGGGGCATCTCCACGCCGGAGCAGGCGTGGGAACGCATCACTTCCGGCGCTTCCTTGTTGCAGGGCTACACCGGCCTCATCTATGGCGGTCCAGATTGGATCCGCGATATCCACCGTGGCATTGCCGCCCAAATCCGCGCCCACGGCTTGCGCAATATTTCCCAAGCGGTTGGCTCTGGCCTGCCATGGAAACCCGTGGATTAATCCCTATAGAGACTCTTGGTTGAACAAGAAAGTCCGCCCCCACCTGCTCTACCCTAAGCAGCTGGGGGCGGACTTTCATTGATTAAACACGGTACTGGCTAGGCTTGCGCCATAGCGCTGCGCCTGAGAATAAGTGCGCACAGGACTGCGAAGCCGGCGTAGAACACCACCCAAAACTGCGCTTGGGTGAATAAAATCCCGCCGGGTAAGAAGCGGCTCGCCGCAATGACTACGATCGCAACCACTAATGCCACAACCTGGGCGCGGCTTCCCGCCTGGCTTCTACTCATGGTACTAAAGGCCCCGACGAGGAACGCGGCGGCAACAATAGCCACCTTCGAATACGTCCATGCGAAGTCGGCTCCCCAGCCATCCGAAAAGACAGAGATTAGCGCGAAGAGAGCCAGCACGAATGCGACCACCATGAAGGTGCCGCCGACCCGCAGGGTCGCCGAAGGGCTAGCCTGCGATGCACTAGAGCTACTTGCCGTTACTTTGCCTCGTACCAGCCCCACAAAATGGAACGGCCGAGCGCGTGGAAATGCAGGTTGAAACCGAGCACAGTCGGGGTTGCATCTGGGTCGATATCGAGCTTCTCCACGTCTACTGCATGGACTGCGTACAGATAGCGGTGAGGTGCGTGACCTGCAGGCGGGTTAGCGCCATAGTAGGTGCGCTCGCCCGAATCGTTGCGCAAGCTAATAACACCGTCAATGCCCAGGTCTTCTGCAGCACCAGCATTGGTAGGCAACTCGCTTACCTCAACGGGGATATTGAAGGCCGCCCAGTGCCAGAAACCAGAAGCGGTGGGAGCATCCGGGTCGAAACAGGTCACAGCCAGGGACTTAGTGCCTTCAGGCAAACCGGACCACGCAAGTTGAGGGGAAACGCTTTCCGGAGCGCGAAGCTTTTCTTGCAGCTCATCGCCTTCGACCACGTCGGTGGAAGAAAGAACAAAGGAAGGAACATCACGCAGCGGTGCGTAGGGATCTGGTCCAGGGAAGCGGGAGTCATCTGCATAAGAAGTCATAGACCCATTTGTACCCCACCTCACAAGGTGATGTCGATGTGGTGTAACCGCACGCCATGGTCGCACTACAGTCGTACCCCAGTACGACGCTTAGGCAGGATTACACCCATGTATTTCACCGCCCTTCACGCATGGACTTTTCGGCGCCCTACGCTGGCGATTTGTAAAGCACACCCCACGCAAGATACAGTATCGGAGTGCCCAGCCGAGAGGCTGACAAACACCCTGCCCGGGTGGCGGAATGGCAGACGCGCTAGCTTGAGGTGCTAGTGTCCTATTAACGGACGTGGGGGTTCAAGTCCCCCCTCGGGCACAGACTTCCGGCGGCTACCACGAGGTAGCCGCCGGATTTTTCTATCCTGCACTCCCTCAAGGACTACGATTTCCCCATGACCACATTTCTGAGTTGGGTGCGCAATTTCGGCCACTTCCTGCTTTCGCTCACTCGGTCCGCTTGGCGCTCAATCCAGCGGTGGACCGTGCAGCGGTGGATAGCCGTTCTCGCTGCAGTAATCGCCCTCCTCGCCGTGCTTTATTTCTACGACCTGCCGGATGTGGCTCACCTGCGTGATGCCTCCACCCGATTTGGCGCATGGTTCCCCTTCATCTTCACCCTAGGTTATGTCATATTTACCCAGTTTCCCTTTCCTCGAACCTTCTGGACGGTAGCCGCAGGACTATTATTTGGCCCGTGGAAGGGACTCGCGCTTTCCCTGTGCGCCTTGACGGTATCAGCGGCGTTGTCCTTTCTTATCGTTCGCAAGCTCCTCGGAGCCTGGATCCGCCCGCACCTGACCCATCCCGCAGTGTTCACAATCAACGCGCATCTCGAGCGGCGCGGGTGGCTGGCCATCGCTTCCCTCCGGATGGTAGCCGGCGTCCCGTTTAGCCTCCTAAACTACGTTGCTGCCCTTACTCCGGTAAAGCTCAGCCACTTCACCTTGGCCACCCTTGTCGGTTCTATTCCTACTACGGCTTTGGGCGTGTTCTTCGGCGATACCCTCACCGGACATACCTCACCCGGCATCGTCCTCGCTATGGTGGTTTTCGCTGCGATTGGAGCGGGAGGGCTTTATATGGACTCGCGACTTCCCACTCGCCCTTAAGTCAAGTTCGAGCGGTAGACTATTCCGCATTAGGTTCTTAAAGGGAGGTTTTCCATGCTTGCTGTCCACGCCCGCTACCGGGGCCGCTCCGTGCGTCGTGCAGAGTTGGTCCAGCGTTCTGCGTCGGCCCTATCAACTCTTTCTGGCGTTGGAGAGTTCCATGTGCTTGGCGTGGAAGATATTTGCGCCGTAGTTGATTCAGCAACGGCCGTCTGCGACGTCGTCATGGCCTTGCTTGCCGACGGCGACTGGGCCATCGGCATCGGTATAAGCCCCGGCAACCAAGAAGATGAGGAGGGGGCACGCCAAATAGCTACCGCCGCGTTGCGGAAGTCCGCCCGTATGGGCCAGGTCTACGCCAAGATCAACAAGCGTGGCCGCGCTTCCGAGGCAAGCGATATCGCGGCCACCTTTGCCCTGCTGGGATATGTTTTGCACAAGCGCACCATCGAGGGGCGCGAGGCTACCTCACTCGTGCGTGCTGGGCTGAACCAAAATGAGGCCGCCGAAGAGCTAGGGATTTCTAAACAAGCCATGTCGCAGCGCCTCCAGGCGGCCGGCTGGAGCGCGGAGTTGGCTGGATGGCAGTTGGCCGTCAACCTGATTGAACGCGCGAATCTTACCCAGCCTTAGAGCAAATCAGACTTGCTCAGTTCGGGCGTCGTAACGAAGTCCACGAGCCGCTCCACCGCGCCAATCAGACTGGAATCTAAGTCACGGAAAGAATGCACGGCGTTATACACATGACGCCAACCGTCCTTAGGGTCGCTCCACCCCACGCGCCTGCACATTCCGGTCTTCCAGTCCTCGCCATAAGGTACTTCTGGCCATGCACGCAATCCCACGCGCTGCGGCTTCACCGCTGCCCAAATATCGATGAATGGATGACCAGTGACTAGGACATGCTCTCCCACGGTTTCCGTTAACCGGGTTTCCTTGGAACCTTGAACGAGGTGGTCAGCCAACACACCTACCCTGCGGCCGGGTCCGGGCTGAAATTCCGCCAAGCGGTCTTCCAAATTGTCCAGGCCTTCAAGGTATTCCACCACTACGCCTTCCACGCGTAGGTCGTGGCCCCACACCTTTTCCACAATAGCGGCGTCGTGGACACCTTCCACCCAAATGCGCGAGGGCGCGGCGACCTTAGCCTCCACGTTTTCTACGCGGCGGGAACCGGAGTTGGACTTGCGGGGTGCCTGCTTTTCGACGTACCGGGTAAGCGTAACCGGCTTACCCTCCACTAGGAACCCGCCTTTGACCAAATTAAAAACGCGTTCCACACCGTGGCGATCCTCAAGGCGAACTACCTCACCGAAAACGGTCTTATCCACCCCCATGACAGCACCCACAAAGTCGTCACCACGTACTTCCACTACCATTCCGGGCTCAGCTGGCACCTCAGGATATTGACGCGGCTTCGACCGCGAGTGGCCAGCAAATATGTCTCCGCCATAAGGATCAAAACTCATGGCCCGTTAGTCTATCTATTAGACTGGCTCGTCATGGATATGCGCGCCGAAGTATGGTCACCTTTACAAAACACCGCTGTCTGGCTGGGCTCGTGGCTGTGGGGACACGAAACCACCGATGATTTGCTAGATGCTCTTAAAGAACTGGGCGGGCGTCCGGAGAGTGTGGATGAAGCACCGTTCGTCGATGTGCTAGCGATGCTGCGCGCAGAGACCGCTGAACTTACCGCGAAGCGCGGTGAGCGCGCGGAACCCGTTGTACGCCTCGAGCTTTCCGGGCCGGGAGAGCCCCCTGCCCTACCCGCAGGATCGGAGTCCTATCACGCAGCTATCCAAAGTTCCGCCGGAGCAATCATAGTTCGCACCAATAATCCCACGCGCAACTTAGTCCTCATACCTCATATCCACCACAGCCACACCGCGTGGCAGGTGATCGTCGAAAAGCAACAGCTCCCCGCCCCCGCCTGGCTGAGCCCTGGGGAAGCCGACGCACTGCTTGCTCAAGCAACCAATGAATCCGCTGACCTTATCGCCGCAACTGGGTATAGCACTGAAGCGCTGCCCACCCCCCGCCTCACCGTGGGAACTTTAAGCGACTTTTATGACACCCCCGGCCTTCCCCAATCAACGCCGGCCCGAGCAGCCAAACTCTTCACCCGCGCCGACCGAGTGGCCGCGATCATCGAAACGGTTACCGACCGCATCAACGATCACAGCCTTGACCCGCAGTTACTCCGCTTGTGGCGCCACATCCGGCAGGCCCGCATGACGGGCGTTGCCTATGCACTCGGGGAGTTCGCGCGTTAAAGAGACCAAATATCGCAACATCCCGCGGCACACGGCGCACCATTGAGCGTGCACCCTTGCACGGTCACCTGCCCGCTGGTTTCCTTCTCGCGGCCATGCTCCAGCTCTTCTATAAGGTCAACCACCATTTCTGCAAACCGAGGGGTCGGGCCTGCAGTACGGGTACGCACGACCCTGACCCCCATATCCTCGGCCGCCTTCTGCAGCTCGGAATCGAGATCCCAAATAACCTCCATATGGTCGGAGATGAAACCAATTGGGCAAACCACAACCGTGTCGACGCCTTCGTTGTGGTGAATCTCAGTGGTGTGATCAACAATGTCGGGCTCTAGCCACGGAGTGCGTGGATTGCCTGAGCGTGACTGCCATACAAGGTCATAATCGGAAATACCGGCCTGCAACGCCACCAACCGCGCCGCCTCGGCCACCTGGCGGGAGTAGAGGTTTTTATCGCCTTCCGCGCCGCCAACGTTATCGTGCGCAACCGGGACAGAATGCGCGGTGAACAAAAGCCGGGTAGTCCGCTTCTTATCAGCTGAAACTTGTTCCCAGACCTCCGTTACGGCAGTGGCCATTTCGGCCACAAATTTCGGATGATCAAAGAATTGACGAATCTTCGTAAATTCAATCTCCGGCAGGCCTTGCTGCGCGAGATGTTCGCGCATGCGCTGAATATCTTCGTCATATTGCCGGCACGCGGAGTACCCACCCCATGCGGAGGTGGCAAACACAGCTACTTTACGGATACCGTCCCGAGACATCTGTTCTGCGGTCTCGTTGGCAAAGGGATGCCAATTCCGGTTGCCGAAATAAACCGGTAGATTATGTCCGCGTTTTTTCAGCTCACCTTGGACATGTTCGATAATTTCACGGTTGAGCGCATTGAGCGGACTTACGCCTCCGAAGTGATAATAGTGCTCACCCACTACTTCAAGCCGTTCGCGAGGAATGCCTCGACCACGGGTAACGTTCTCCAAAAACGGAACGACCTCCTCGTTTCCTTCCGGGCCACCGAAAGAAAGGACGAGGAGGGCGTCGAAGTTTTGGGCATTCTGTTGTGCGTCAGTCATGCCCTAAACAATACCAACCAAAAGTTGGAGATTAGAGAAGGCGCACGACGTCGGGAGTAGCGCCACCCCAGCGAACTGGAACTACTGAAACAGTCTGACCAGACTGTGGCGCCTCAATCATTTGGCCGTCACCTAGGTAGATAGCTACGTGCTGGTTGCCACCAGGACCGTAGAAGATAAGGTCACCGCGCTTCGCGTTGTCGCGAGGAACCTTCTTGCCCTGCTGGTACTGTGCGCCAGTGTAGTGAGGCAGGTCCAGGCCAGCTGCCGCGTAGGCGTACTTTACGAGGCCAGAGCAATCGAAGCCCGACTGGTTGAAATCACCGAAAGAGTCAGCCACTCCGCCATCTCGGAGCCCACCGGTAGGACCATTGTTATCGCCGCCGCCCCAAACATAAGGCACACCAACCTGAGATTCAGCACGGGAAATGACGGCCTCAATCTGAGCATCACGCCCAGCATCTGCGCCCGCAATAGCATCGTCAGACTCCGTCACCTCGTCCACCTCAGGCGCATCAGCGCTAGCAGCGGGTGCAGTGTTCGGGCTTCCCAATCCAAGCAAGTCAGATGAGCCCTGCATGAGGGTGCGCACATCGTCCTCATCAACTGCAGCAGCGATATCATTCGCAAGTCCGAGCGCATCATCTACAGAGGACCCAGTTGCGAAGTCGACGTTCTGAAACCTCGGGGTAGCACCCTGATTGAGGGCGTTTCCAAATTCAGCTTCCGGAGCGGTACCACCCTGGTTGATAGCGCCTCGCTCTTCCGAATTATTGGACGCGTTCGGGCCAGCAGAAACCTGCGGGACCCCCTCCCCAACAACCTCATCGGTAAAGTTTTCTGACTTGATTTCTTCGGTCAAGTTTTCAGGGTTGACCGTCGCGGCGTCGGAAGCCTTTTGATTGTCAAGCTCATTAACTGGATTTAGGCCGGTATCAAGCGTGTCCTGCTGAGAGAGCTGAAGACCGCTTTCGTTTGCCTCCTGGGATTCCGCTCCCTGCTGGCGAGCAAAAGTTGCCTCCGCAAACCGTTGGGTAGCGTTCAGTCGAGCCTCATCTTGTGCTAACTCTCGACGCTCTTGCACCACACGATTCTCGGCGTCTCGCTTGTCTTTGTCTGCCTGATCCAACTCGCCCTGCAGGCTAGCAAGGTACTCTTCATTCGCCCCTGGATCGTCGCTAACTTGTTCCATTTGGCTCTGGATCCGAGCGATACGATCCTCGGCTTCAGCGACATCAGCTTCCGCTCGACTTAGCTCTGCACGCGAAGCCTCAACAGCCCCCTGCAAAGAGTCTGCGTTGTTAACCGCGCGGTCAATTGCCGCACGCTCTGAGTCGTGTGCTTGGATTACACCAGCATTGTCCGCCGGTGAATCATCGGCGCCTGCTGGCGCTACGGTAGAAAGAGTTGATACGGCTGCGGTACCTACTACCGCAGCAAGGAAAGCGCGAACATGTCGAATGCGCGGAAGGCGAATGGTGGCCACTGAAATACTCCTAGATTGGACCCACACAGTTCCTTTAAGAAGTGCCCATCACCGCTTCCGGGCATAGGAATGCCCGGGCTCCCCGCCTGCCTATTTCGCACAAACGCAGGCGTTATCGCATGTCTAACCGGGGTAACTAGAAAATCGCCTCGAGACGATAAAGATAGGTACGCGAAGCTATTCTCAAGCGCCCGTAGACACTAGAGGGGTAAATGGTTATGGACTGCCTCAATTGGCTGAGACTTCACTCCGGGCGTGTTGTTTCTATGGACCACCCAACAGTCCAGGGACTTTTCGTGCTGTAACTGGAAAACCTGACCATTATCGCTTTCCAGCCGACTGCCTTAAATCGCTACTGTTTCCCCACAACAGCGAAAATCAGACACCTTTGGATCCGGCTGAATTGATTAAAAGCCTACTCGCCCAAAATCAACAGGCTGGCGCAAAAGGTCTACACATATCCTTTGTTCACATGTTCACAGCAGAAATTCCCATGACTGCGAAGTCCACATTCTCGTTCGCGATATTTGCGACATACGTTCCAGGATGCGTTTTACAACCCAAGATTCCGCATGCCCCGATCACGTTCTATTGCACTGAGCGCCGTGAGAACTGCTCTACGGGTTCTGGCATGACTCGCCGCGGCGCCGGCTGACTTTGTTAAAAGGTCTAGCCCCTTAACAATCCTGAGCCGTCGAGGGCAAGCAGCCACAAACCATGAACAGGCCACACGAAGCTGGCCCTGGCGGAGTGAACAGGAGTTCCTAGACCCAAAACCCTATGGACCTATCCGTGCACCCCTTTCGTGGCTCTGAGCTTCGCGCTCTGCCCTATCGAAAGATTCGCACCAAAAGTTCCACACGGTGGAGTTCTAATGAACCCGTCTCACCTCATAAACGGAAGGTGGGTTGATGTTTAATTTTTTCGAACATTGCAATCGCTCAAGTTTTTAACTTGCATCCCCAACCTCTTTCGATGGAGCCCGGTTCATTGACTTCCAAGAACGGCCACTCGATGTTCCATCATTCGCTCGAGGCGTGCTTCCCCACATACCCGTGCGAGTTCTCTCGTGACAGTCAAGGCTAAGCCCATGAACCCAGGAAGCAAGAAATGTCCCCTGAGTCGACATCCGAACCTTACGTCACGACACGCCCGCTTCGCACAATTTTCCCGCAATTCACGTGAGTCAAGTTAATTCACATGACTCAACATGAGCACCTAACCTGCAATGATTTTGTTACCATCCCGTTATTGTGATTTTAATCACACGGCACCTGGATGGACACACGCTTCAAACCGGCCCCTGTGGACAGCATGGAAGCAAACCGACCACTCCCCTACCCCGAGTCAACCCCTAAGGGTTTACTTTGCCCCTCCCCTGCCCTTCCCGTACCTTTCACCGACACCCCTAATCGTTTTGTCATCGGATACGGGCCCTGCTTCGGCACCCAATTTTAGACGCCTTCAGCACTCCTACGGATAAACGAGACAGCAACTTGTTCATCGCCGCCCGGCACCTCTACCCCACCCCCTGGTGGTCTTTACGTAAATTACTTTCCTCCTAAAACGGTTCGCAAAAGTTTCAGCTACTTATCTAAAACTTTTTCGAACAAACCTATTTTCCTACAGTCTCCACCTTGTTCAAGAGGCGTTACTTGGAATCTCGGATCCAGCGCTCAATGTCGAGGCGCCCTGCCTTTCATACCCCTGGGGTCCGCTTACAGCCCTTCAGACTTGCGTCGGCTTGCCACCATAAAAGAGCTAACCAAGACAAGCACAGCAATCACAGCAACCGCTCCCACGACTGTTGCCACCGGGAAGCTGATTTGGTCTAGTCCTCCGTAGTACTTAGTCAGAAGGTCCACCTGGTCAAGCCCGGGCGGCAGTTGCGCCTGTACTGACTCAATATCGGCTCGACTATAAGTATCACTAACCGAAGAGACATGTTGTGGGGTCTGGACAATGACCGTGTTCAACCCCGTGGCATCTTGAAGCTCTTGGGCAATGTCGCGGACGTCGGGGGTCCGAACATCGATTACATCAACTACGGCCACGCCGTCGCCGTCCCGCAACCCCTTGCTCACATCCGCATTGAGTGTGGCATTGTGGCTAAGCGCCGCGGCCGTATAGGCCACCCCATCCTCTTTGAGCTGATTCGCCAAGTCAGATATATCTACCCCTGCGGGAACCATGCGAATCCCTTCCTTATATATAGGGCCCCTAAACTACTTCTCCCCCAAGATACGGGCAGCTAGAAGCGACCCAACTCCTCAACTCGCCGGTTTTCCCGAAAAGGTGAAACAGAACGCTTGTACTGTTACAATGGCAGCGACCGAAGGTTTTAGCCTCTACAATATCTAGGTGAACCATCGCGTTCTTTGTCGCCTTCAGCACTGCGGGCCCCATGGTCGCGTCCTGTCACATTAGTGACCGAAGACGCAGAGCACCGCCCCGCGGTAACGACAGACGACGAGTACCAAACAGAACACACTGTTTATCAACAAGGAATGGAGCTCCCTGTGACTGAAAGCTTGAACTCCTTCGAGGCCAAGAAGACCCTTGACGTCAACGGCAAGTCTTATGACTACTTTGACATCAACACCGTCTCCGGCTTGGAGAAGTTGCCTTACTCCCTCAAGGTGCTAGCAGAGAACCTGCTGCGCAATGAGGACGGCAAGAACGTAACCAAGGACCACATCAACGCCCTCGCAAACTGGGACCCGGAAGCGGAGCCAGACACCGAAATCCAGTTCACCCCAGCACGCGTGCTCATGCAGGACTTCACCGGCGTTCCTTGCGTTGTTGACCTTGCCACCATGCGTGAGGCGGTCTCTGCCTTGGGTGGTACCCCGGATCAGGTCAACCCGCTCAACCCAGCCGAGATGGTTATTGACCACTCCGTCATCGTTGAGGCCTTTGGCTCCACCGATGCACTGGAAAAGAACGTCGAAATTGAGTACCAGCGCAACGAAGAGCGCTACCAGTTCCTTCGCTGGGGTGCTGAGAACTTCTCCAACTTCCGCGTTGTACCTCCAGGAACCGGCATCGTCCACCAGGTAAATATCGAGTACCTGTCCCGCGTTGTATTCGACAACGAGGGCCTTGCTTACCCTGATACCTGTATCGGTACCGACTCCCACACCACCATGGAAAACGGCCTAGGTATTCTTGGCTGGGGCGTCGGCGGCATCGAGGCAGAGGCTGCGATGCTCGGCCAGCCGGTATCCATGCTCATCCCGAAGGTCGTTGGCTTCAAGCTGACCGGCGAGATTCCAACCGGTGTTACCGCAACCGACGTTGTACTTACCATCACTGAGATGCTGCGCGAGCACGGCGTTGTCCAGAAGTTCGTAGAGTTCTACGGCAACGGCGTCAAGTCCGTTCCGCTGGCTAACCGCGCCACCATCGGCAACATGTCCCCTGAGTTCGGTTCCACCGCGGCGATCTTCCCAATTGATGAGGAGACCACCAAGTACCTCGAGCTCACCGGCCGCCCACAGGAGCAGATCGACCGCGTTGAAGCATACGCCAAGGCGCAGGGAATGTGGCTGGAAGAGGATGCCCCGGAGGCAAAGTACTCCGAGTACCTCGAGCTGGACCTGTCCACCGTTGTTCCTTCCATTGCTGGTCCAAAGCGCCCGCAGGACCGTATCCTGCTGACCGAGGCCAAGGAGCAGTTCCGCAAGGATTTGGCTAACTACACCACCGACGAGGTTTGCGTCGATGAAACCTCTGTTGAGGCAAAGCGCATGTCCGCAGAAGGCGGCGCTCCGGAATTGGAGGACGTCACCGGCGGTTTGAATAAGGCCCGCGAGGGCCACGGCGAGTCCTCCGCTATTGGTGCAAAGGGCCGTCACTCCAACCCGATTACCGTTGAGTCCCAGAATGGTGGCGAGTTCACCTTGGACCACGGCATGGTCGCTATCGCCTCCATCACCTCCTGCACGAACACCTCCAACCCATCCGTGATGGTGGGCGCAGGTCTTATTGCCCGCAAGGCAGCAGAAAAGGGCCTCCAGTCCAAGCCGTGGGTTAAGACCATCTGTGCCCCTGGTTCCCAGGTTGTTGATGGTTACTTCCAGCGTGCAGACCTCTGGAAGGACCTCGAGGCAATGGGCTTCTACCTCTCCGGCTTCGGTTGCACCACCTGTATCGGTAACTCCGGCCCATTGCCGGATGAGGTATCTGCAGCCATCAATGAGAATGACCTAGCTGCCACCGCGGTTCTTTCCGGTAACCGCAACTTCGAGGGTCGTATCTCCCCAGACGTCAAGATGAACTACTTGGCCTCCCCAATCATGGTCATCGCCTACGCCATTGCCGGCACCATGGACTTTGACTTTGATGCACAGCCACTGGGTCAGGATATGGAAGGCAACAATGTCTACCTGAAGGACATCTGGCCATCCCCGCAGGAGATTGAGGACACCATTCAGTCCGCTATCTCCCGCGAGATGTACGAGGCTGACTACGCCGACGTCTTTAAGGGCGACGAGGCTTGGCGCAACTTGGACGTGCCGGAAGGTGAGACCTTCAAGTGGGATGAGGATTCCACCTACATCCGCAAGGCTCCTTACTTCGATGGCATGCCTACCGAGCCAAACCCGGTTGAGGACATCAAGGGCGCTCGCGTTCTTGCGAAGCTGGGTGACTCCGTCACCACCGACCACATCTCCCCTGCTTCCGCTATTAAGCCGGGCACCCCGGCTGCGCAGTACCTTGATGAAAACGGCGTTGCACGCAAGGACTACAACTCCCTGGGCTCTCGCCGTGGTAACCACGAGGTCATGATGCGCGGTACCTTTGCGAATATTCGCCTGGCTAACCAGCTGGTCGATGTCACTGGTGGCTACACCCGTGACTTTACCCAGGAAGGCGGCCCACAGGCCTTCATCTTCGATGCTTGCCAGAACTACAAGGAAGCCGGCATTCCACTGGTAGTCATCGCTGGTAAGGAGTACGGCACTGGTTCCTCCCGTGACTGGGCTGCAAAGGGCACCAACCTGCTTGGCGTAAAGGCTGTAATCACTGAGTCCTTCGAGCGCATCCACCGTTCCAACCTGATCGGCATGGGCGTTATCCCACTGCAGTTCCCACAGGGCGAGTCCCACGAGTCCTTGGGGCTGAATGGCACTGAAACCTTCGATATTGAGGGCATCACCGCCTTCAATGAAGGCTCCATCCCGAAGACCGTCCACGTCACCGCCACCAAGGAGTCCGGCGACACCGTCGAGTTTGACGCTGACGTCCGCATTGACACCCCGGGTGAGGCTGACTACTTCCGCCACGGCGGCATCCTGCAGTACGTCCTGCGCCAGATGGTCAAGAGCTAGGCGCTTTTCGCACAATCCTTAAGCCCCTGAAGGGGCTAAGGGCCTAGGTTCGGTCGATAACGCGGGGTTGCACCGCCCTCCCCAGTAGAGGGCGCTGCGGCCCCGCGTTTCGTCGCATAGATTTTATTCTTATTCAAAATTACTGATTTATTATTCTTTAGACGTTCCCCATTAAGGAGAGTTGCCTACTATGCCAATCGTCAGCGAATCTGAACTCAGCCGCCGTCGGCACGACATTCTCGTAGGCGCTCGCCGGTGTTTTGCAGAGCACGGGTACGAGGGAGCTACAGTTCGTCTACTAGAACAGGCAACGGGCAAGTCCCGCGGCGCAATCTTTCACCACTTCGGTGACAAAGAGTCTCTCTTTCTTGCATTGGCGCAAGAAGATGCCGCCCGTCAGGCCGAGGTCGTAGCCCACAATGGCTTGGTTGAGGTTATGCGTGAGATGCTCCAGCATCCTGAGCGTCACGATTGGCTAGCCACTCGCTTGGAAATCACTTCCCTCCTCCGCACTGATCCTTCCTTCGCCGCTAGGTGGAAGGAAAACCAGTCGGTTCGTGGCGAGGCCGTGCGCGCACGCTTGGCGTCCAATGCGGACAAGGGCCGCCTGCGCGATGATGTTAATATCGACACCTTGGCTATCTATCTAGAGGTGTTTATGGATGGGTTCATCAACCGGCTCGCCTTGGGCGAAACCGCAGAGCTGGAAAAAGTCCTTGACTTAGTAGAGCAATCTATCCGTGGCGGTCAGGCGGATCTGTCTTAATCCCGTCTGAACAGTCCTGCTCCCGGCTGCTTGTTACTTGAAACGCGCAATAGCCGGGAGCTTTTCGCATGTGCTCAGCGGTGCGGTGACGGTAATTTCTTTTCCGTGACTTGGGCGTAGGTCGATATTTCCGCCACAAACTGCGGATCATGGCAAGTAACCACTAAGGCACTGCCGGACTGTAATCCGTAGTGGATTAGTTGGTGCATAAGCCATCGGTCCGCGGCGGAAAGCAAGGTATCTGGCTCGTCGAGCAGCACCTTCTGGCGGTGCTGCCCAATAACGTGGGCCACTTGCGCAAGCCGCAGGCGTGATGATGACAAATCTAAGGGATGATCAGCAGGATTTAATCCCAGCAGGTTGCGCAAAGCTTCATTGGGTACAAATTCCTCCACTGTGGAAAATGCCGCCTGGTCAAACGGCGACTGCATAGCAAGGGCGGGAAGATTTCGTACAACTCCCCCGCCATCAAGCCCGGCGGCGGCGCGCAAGAGCGACGTTTTACCGCTACCATTATTGCCGCGCAACCATGTCACCCCGGCTTCCACGGTGGGGATTTCTACGGGGCCGACGCTAAAAGTTGTTCCGGTGGGCTGGGAAAATTGCCACCACCTTTTCTTCTTTGGTCCTCGCTGGGCAATTAGCGGGCCTATGCTCCCCTGCCGCCCGCGCGCATATACCCGCGGCAGGTTGAGGGGTGCTACGAGTGGTTCTGTTCCTATGATTTCTCCGCCTAGCTCTGGCCAGGTAGTACTCGAGACGGCAATAACGCAGGTATGCGGCATTGCCTGCAGAAGGTTAATCACTTGTGCGCGCGACTCTGAATCGAGGCCAGCTGCGGGTTCACAAATGATCATGATCGCAGGCTCGCGGATGGCCACACAGGCTGCGGCTAATCTGCGAGTTTGGCCGCCAGACAGCTGCGCGGGGTCATGTTCACAGTAGGCCGAAAGGCCCACTGCGCTAAGCATATGGTCCCCGCGGACTTGCATCTCCTCCGCAGGCACACCCGCGTTTTCCAGGCCTAGTACTACTTCTTCAATGCAGGACTCGCGCAGGAAACTAATTTGTGCGGAAGCATCCGTGCCGATGATTGCTGCGGTGGACAGAGATTCCGCTAGCTGCGCCGCAACATCTTCCACTGCTTTATCAGGATCGACGAGAACCTGAACGATGGTCCCAGGGGTGGGGCGAAGGTGGGCTAGATCCATCTAGCAATCACCACCGCAAGGCACACTAGCGGGATAAGGAAGCGTAAGACTCGGGACAACCTGGAATCGGCAACGGGCCGCAATAAGCTGCGTTTCCCTTCCTGGTCGAACCCGATGGCGGCCAGGGCTTGGCCGCGTTGAGTTCCTTGGATGAGGAGGCGAGCGATGACAGGAATAATGACGCGAGAGATGGTATTGCGCCAGGTTATGGTGATTCCGGCTAATTGGTTGGCTTCACGGACGCATCGCCAGGCATGCGCGCCTTGGGGCAAGGTCTGTAGGGAGGAACCAACCACATACGCCATCTTGTGTCCGGCGCAGGAGATTTGCAGCCATTTGGCGATATCCGCGATGCGCAGCGCCGCCATTGCTGCGATGAAGCAGGCCATGAGCGCACAGAAGCGGAGGCTGAGGCTACCGGCGAGCATCAGGCCGTCGGCAGTAAGCAAAGGCGCAACTGGGGTGTCCCCGTAGGGAGCGTGAATGACCAGCATGGAAAGGGCCGCGGGCACGCTCAGTGCAATCGTAGTCAAAATCACGGAGGCGTTGCGGGTAGATACAGTGCCGCTGGCAAGGGCAACGAGCATGACGCTTGCCGACGCCACTGGGGTGTTCAGCGCCAAGGTAAGAAGCCAGCCGCAGGCCGCAATGGTGACTACGGTGGCAGGATGGAGGCGGCTCATCAGCGTGGTTGCAGCGATTCACGGGTGCGTTGCGGCAAAGCTTTTACCGCTGCCCAGACGATAAGGAAAACCAGCGCTTTATCCAGGGGATCTGAGATGAAGGACTGCAGGGTAACCGAGGCGATAAGGGAATTGCCCAGCTCGCGAAAGAGCGAGACAACCGCGCCCGTACCAAGACCCGCGGTACCGCCATAAACAAAGGCAGCGACAGGGGCGGCGAGCATGCCGGAGACAATGCCGATAACGGCGCCACTGAGAATAACCCACCATACCTTGGTAAATGCACCCTTCTTGATGACGAATCCGGAGAGGAATCCCGTGGCGGCGGACACTGCAGCGAAAGGCAAAGCAGCGGGGTTGAGCAAGCCCCAGACGACAGAAGACAGCGTGCCGGTAGCCAAGCCAGCAATGGGACCGGCAAGCGCGGTTACCAGGATAGTTCCCACGGAATCGATATAGAGAGGTATGCCGATTGAACCAATGATTTCACCAACGACAATATTAAGGACGAGCGCCACCGGGATGATGGCGATGGTTCGCGCTGGTAAAGCCGGCACGGTGCCGGCAAGCAGGAGCGCGGCGCCGATAAGATAGCCGCTCAGGGTAACGAGCGCTTCAGTCGAACCAGCAACAGAATGCCAGTCCGTGGGGCGCAAAAGCACCAGGTAGATCCAAGTCGCGGCTACGACTAATGCACCCGCGATGACCATGGCCTTGCGGGCGGGGGTGAGAGAAAGCTGTGACACAATAAAAGTCCAAATCCATATACAGAAAAAAGGCATAGAAAACGCCGACCGCGGATAGTGCTGCTTTCCTATGTCACCTCGGAAAGCGATCCCGCACAGCACGTGCGCCGCGGATAATAGTAGAGGTTCTGCTCTTTAAAAGCCACTAGCGTGAAGCCAATAGTGTAAACCCCCGCAGACATTCTTGATGCGCGGCTTCCATATCTGCGCTCGTAACCAGTCGTGCGTTGCGGGCCCGGCCCCAGTGATTTCGCAAGTCCGCAACGCTCGTCCCCCGCAATAGCGGCGATTCCGCTTCGACATCAACAGTAGTCTCTACAACCTCAAAGTCGATCTGCCCCAAGGCGATCATGCACGTCAAAAGGTCGTGGATTTGGGCCTGATAGCCTTCCCCCTGCGCCTGGTGGAATTCAAAATAGTAGCGCAACACATCCGGCAGGATGTGCGCCATAGGGTGTCCGTGCAACAATTCTATGACCGCTTCTAGGCGCTGTGGGGTGATGAGAAACTGCTCTGTTAGCTCAAGCGAACATAGTGTGGTGGGAACGCGCGGGGCAGATGAATGAAAGTGCTGGGCGGCGGCGTGCGGATCAACCCAAAAGTTCCATTCCGCGGTCGGGGTGGTATTTCCCCGGTAGTTAACCGCGCCACCCATGATGGTAATGGCGCCAAACTGCGCGACGGCTTCACTATGGGCTTCTTCAAATGCTGCAAGATTGGTGACCGGCCCGGTAACAATCAACTGCAGATCGTGATGAGCGGCTAGTGCTTCTTTCCATAGACGCTGCCAATCGCTGTGGTGCAGCGTGGTAGTAGGTGCTGTGGCATAGCCCAATCCCGTCGGACCATGGGTCTCAGGGGTTGTCGTGAGACCCACCTTTAAGGGGTGCGGCAAGCCGGGGGCTACGGGGACATCGGCAAGCGAGCACAAATCCAGAATCCAGCGGGCATTGGCCGCAGTCTGATAGGCCTCGACGTTGCCGGCTGTGGTGGTAACTCCCACCAGCTCAATATCCCCGGCATGATGAAGGCCCGCCAAATACATCAGGGCGAGGCAATCATCTATGCCGGGGTCACAATCAATTAAAATAGCTGGAGGCGTGGCAATCATAGTGCCAGCCAGTCTAACGCCTTACTTGATGGAGCTCACTGGATTATCGCCATCTACAAAGGCGAGCGGGGATTCCGGCAGGGTTTCGCGGCCGAGGGCCTCGACGAGGACATCGGCGACCAGCTCGCGCGAAGAAGTCATGGACTCCTGTAGCGCCTTATCCTCGATCTGCTCCAGCCCCTGTGCTGGTTCCTCGGTCAGCATTGCTGGCTTGAGGATAAGGTGCGGAAACTCTGCCTGAGCAAGGCGATTGTCCACTTCCTTCTTGGACTCAACGTAGGCATACCACTTCTCGTCGGCGGGATCCGTGGTGGCTTCTTGAGAACCCACATAGGAAATCATGAGGTAGGCAGGCAGATTCTTTCCCTCCTGCTGCAGCGTCTCCATAGCGTCGAGGGTGGCGAGGGCACCATCGCGGTCAACGGCCCACGTAAGGTCTGCCCCACCGCGGCCGCCGTTGCCAGCGCCCCACACTACGGCGTCATAAGCGGCGAAAAGCTCCGCCCACTGCGCAACGGTCTGCTCGGTAATATCGGCCAATACCGGGGTCGCGCCGAGCTTTTCAATCTCAGACTTCTGCTCAGGGTTGCGGATAAGGGAGTGGACCTCGTGTCCGGCCTCCACCAGCTTTGGGGCGGCCAACAGGCCGACCTTGCCATGTCCACCGATGTACAGAATCTTCTTTTTATCAGTCATACCTCCCCACCGTAACAACGACGCCTCTTGCCCGCAGCGACCCCGGCCAGTACCGGTGGCAAAATGGCGGCGGTGGCTGCAGCGAGCAGATAGAATTGCTCCCATGTATGCCATTATGACCGTCACCGGAGCCGATAGCACCGGCATTATCGCCGCGGTGACCACTACCCTTGCCCAACTCGATATCAACGTCATTGACGTGTCCCAAACACTCATGGGCGGTTACTTCACCATGATCCTCCGCGTCGAATTTGATGCGGATAAGGTCTCCATCCAGACCATCAAGGAGCATATGCGCCCCGTGGCGGAAGAAAAACACCAGTCCATCCGCATTCAGTCCGAAGACCTCTTCACCGCCATGAATGAGATTTAAATGAGCACGCGTTTTAATACCACTAATATCGTGGACACCATCGAGATGATTGAGAACTATCGTCTCGATATCCGCACCGTAACCATGGGCATCTCCCTCCTTGGATGCACCCGATCCACCATGGACGCTACCTGCCAGGCCATCTATGACCGCGTCACGCAGCAGGCCGGGCGCCTAGTGGAGGTATGCGAAGGCATCGAAGGCGAGCTGGGGATCCCCATCGTAAATAAGCGCATCTCCGTCACCCCAATATCCTTGGTGGTAGCCGGTGTAGAAGGAAACCCCGTCGACGCCGCAAAGGCACTAGACAAGGCAGCCAAAGAGGCAGGAGTCAACTTCGTGGGCGGCTATTCCGCTCTGGTCGAAAAGGGCGCTACCACCGCGGAACAAAAGCTCATCAGTTCCATTCCAGAAGCGCTGGCTACGACTGACGTCGTGTGTTCCTCCGTCAATATCGCCAGTTCCCGCGCCGGTATCAACATGGATGCGGCAAGGAAGATGGGCGAGGTTATCAAGGAAGCTGCCGAGCTGACCAAGGACAATTCCGCCATTGCCTGCGCCAAACTGGTGGTCTTTGCTAATTCTGTGGGCGACAACCCATTTATGGCCGGCGCGTTCCACGGCATCGAAGAACCCGATTGCGTAGTCTCCGTCGGCGTTTCTGGCCCAGGTGTTGTCGACCGCGCCTTGGGATCGCTCGAAGGGGCGAGCCTCGACCAGGTAGCGGAAGAAGTCAAGAAGGCCGCTTTCAAGATCACACGCGCCGGGCAACTGGTGGGCACCATGGCTTCCGAGCGCCTTGGCGTACCCTTCGGCATCATCGACCTTTCGCTTGCCCCTACTGCCGAATTGGGAGATTCGGTGGCCCACATCCTTGAGCACATGGGCCTAGACCAGGTGGGCACGCACGGTACAACTGCTGCTTTGGCTCTGCTTAACGACGCCGTAAAGAAGGGCGGCATGATGGCCTGCTCCCGCGTCGGCGGTTTGTCTGGTTCCTTTATCCCCGTCTCCGAGGATAAAGGCATGATCGATGCGGTTAAGTCCGGCTCTATCTCCATGGACAAGCTGGAGGCCATGACCGCCATTTGCTCGGTGGGCTTTGACATGATTGCGCTGCCGGGCGATACCTCGGCCGCGACGATTTCGGGCATGATTGCTGACGAGGCCGCCATCGGCGTGATGAATCATAAGACCACGGCGGTACGCGTGATCCCGGTTCCTGGCGCCCAGGTGGGCGACGAGGTGAGCTTCGGCGGCCTGCTGGGCTACGCACCGGTGATCCCGATCAATCACGTGGGTAATGCGCAGTTCATTAACCGCGGCGGCTTCATCCCCGCTCCAGTGCATGGATTCCGCAACTAAGGAGAGCGGCCACCGCGCCGCGGCCTAGTCCGCGGCGTGCTCTTCGCCGGGTTTCTCTGACTCCGCCCTTTCGGCGAGGTTGTCCTGGAAATGCTGGTAGGAACATTCCAGCTGTTTTAATTCCACCTCGCCGCCAACTTGGCGGCGGGCATCAGAGTAGATGGCCCGGGCGGCGTCGGCAAGCACGCTCCGGCGCTCAGCAGTGTACAAAAGGGCCACTACCTTGGCCAGGTTATCCAGCAAGCTGAGGTAAATCTCCGCGTTATCGGCGGCGTCCCGCCGAATCTGCGTGAACATCGCCTCCACAATTTCCTCATAGCTGAACGTTTGGTAATCGAGGCGAAACTCGCCGTTAACGTGCACAATGCCCTGCGGAAGCCGCTTATCCCCGATGACGGTGAGGATCTGGGTAAAGCGGTCAATGATATCGATGACCGTGTACGGATCATTGACACCAGTACTCAAAGCGCGGGCAGCAATCTCCGCCAGGTGCCGGGCGGTAAAACGAGGGTCGTGAGCTGAGGCATGCTCCCTGTACTGGGTGAGCACGATATGGCGCTCAACATTTTCCGGAAGGCGCGGCACACCGTGTGCGATAACCTCGCCTTCCAGTACCAAGTCACCCGGCGCCACGCCGAGGTGCACCGCGCAATTCTCCCGTGCCGCTGCCTGCGCAATGGCGTCATAGTCGACGAACTTGAGGTAGCCAGTTCCACTGCTGCGCCGCTTTTCCGCATCCACGTAAAATTCTGGCCCAGGAGCCTTGGCCGCTTTTTCCTCTTCGCCCCGCCGGATGAGCCGGCGCATGTGGTCCTCTACGTCTTCGGCCACCACGTGAACTACGTGAGACATACTGATCGATTGGGCAATATGGACGATGAAATAAATGAGGAAGATTACGCAGGCGATGGCCAACAGCACCGTTACTGCTACGTTCAAGGAAGGAACATATTCTTCTTTCCCATTACCGCCCGTTTGCACCGCACGTAAAGAAAGAAGGGCAAAAATGAAGGTTGCAAGATAGATCGCCAGGGTCGATTGTATAGAGCGATCTTTTAGAAACTCATGCAGCAGGCGCGGCCCCATTACTGTGACAACACCAGAAAGTGCGGTCAGCGTGATGAAGAAAAGGGTGCCAGCAAGGGACAGCGACGAGGTAGCTACGGCGCTCAAAATGCCCTGCGCGCTATCAGCGCTGCCATCATAAAAAGGCGTGGCTGCCACATCGAAAGTGCTACCAATCGCAATAAGCAGCTCCGCACCCACTGCGGCGATCGCCACCGCCACAGCCGGGATAAGCCAAAATTTCTCCCGCCAGGCGGGCATCCTCTCCAGCAGCGTCTTCATATGCTCCTACGCTAGCTCCACAATTTCCATATAGTCATCGGACCACAAATCTTCGTCACCATCGGGCATGATGATGACGCGTTCTGGGTCCAAGGCCTTAACCGCACCCGGGTCGTGTGTTACCAGCACCACAGCACCGGTGTAGGTCTTGAGCGCATCAAGCACCTGCTCGCGCGAAATCGGATCCAGGTTATTCGTCGGCTCATCCAGCAGCAGCACATTCGCGCGGCTAGAGACCAGCGCGGCCAAGGCTAGGCGCGTCTTCTCACCGCCGGATAGAGTGCCCGCGGGTTGTTCCAACTTCTCGCCGGAGAACATGAAGGCACCAAGCAGACTACGCAGTTCCTGCTGATCCGCGTCTGGGCAGGCGTCAATGGTGTTTTGCCATACAGACTTATCCGGATCGATGGTGTCGTGTTCCTGCGCAAAATAGCCGATCCGCAAGCCGTGGCCGCTGACGATGCCACCTTCACCGTCGGTGCGCTCCACTCCGGCCAGCAATTTCAACAGCGTGGTCTTACCCGCGCCGTTATAGCCCAGCACCACTACTCTTGACCCTTTATCGATGGCCAAATCCACCCCGGCGAAGACCTCTAGGGAGCCGTACATCTTGGTCAGCCCCTTGGCATTCATGGGTGTCTTACCGCACGGTGCCGGCTCGGGGAACTTAATATTGGCCACCTTATCGGCCACCCGCACCTCATCGAGCTGGCTCATCATGCGCTCAGCGCGGTGGAGCATTTGCTTGGCCGCAGCGGCCTTCGTTGCCTTAGCACCCAACTTAGCAGCCTGCTTTTGCAGGGCGGATGCCTTCTTTTCCGCATTGGCCCGCTCTCGGCGACGGCGCGCTTCATCGGTAGCACGAGCATCGAGGTATTTCTTATACCCCATGTTGTATACATCGGCCTCGCCGCGAACCGCATCGAGGAACCACACCTTATTACACACGGCCTCAAGCAGCTCGACGTCGTGAGAAATCATAATGAGCCCGCCCTCATGTTTGGACAGGAATTGGCGGAGCCACGTAATAGAATCCGCGTCCAAGTGGTTCGTCGGCTCATCGAGGAGCAGGGTGGTCTGGGATTTTCCGGACCCCTCGGTAGCGGCAAAGAGAATTTGCGCTAGCTCCACGCGGCGGCGCTGACCACCCGAGAGAGTTTTGAGTTGCTGGTCTAGGACGCGCTGCGGCAGACCCAAATTATCGCATATTTGCGCGCACTCGGAGTCGGCTTCATAGCCGCCAAGCGACTCGAATTGCTCCTCCAAGCGGGAGTATTTCCGGATGGCCTTATCCCGGAACTTATCGTCAGTGGCCGATTCCATAAGCTCTTGTTGCTTGGCCATGCGGCGCTTGAGATCATCCAAACCGCGGGCGGAGAGAACGCGCTCTCGCGCGGTCTGTTCAATATTTCCTTCGCGGGAATCCTGGGGCAAATAACCAATGGGGCCCGAACGAGTAACTGAGCCGCCATAGGGCTCGGTCTCCCCTGCCAAAATGCGCATAGTCGTCGTCTTGCCCGCGCCGTTGCGGCCGATAAGCCCGATGCGGTCACCGGGTTGCACACGCAAGTGCTGCCCTGGGGCTTCGAGAAGCGTGCGCGCTCCTACCCTGACTTCGAAATCATTGGTTACAATCACGAAGAAACAGTCTAGCAATTGACGCTGCCGACGCTAAGACGCGCTAACGCCCCCAACAACTGTCTCCCTAGACCGGGAAATGCGCTGCTGGAGGCGTGTGCGTAGGACGCGATTTAAACCGCGAAGCCGAGGGCCTGAAGTTGCTCGCGGCCCTCTTCCGTAATCATCTGCGGACCCCATGGTGGCATCCATACCCAGTTGATACGGACGGCATCGGCCAATTTATTGGCCTTGACGATGTCTTCCACCTGCTCAGCAATGACATCGGTCAATGGGCAGGCCGGCGAGGTCAACGTCATATTAATCATGACGATCTCCTTGCCATTGTCCTCTTCGAACCACAGATCATAGACAAGGCCCAAGTCAACAACGTTGATCCCGAGCTCAGGGTCAATGACGTCTCGCATAAATTCGGTGACGTCAAAGGCTTTGGAAATCTGCTCTTCGGTTTGCTCCGGTCGCTCGCCGCTGCCGGAGAAAGAGGAATTCTCGTTCTGATAAGGATCTACGGGATCAGTCATCTAGCTCTCCACTTCTGTTAGTGCATCGGCGGAAGCAGCCTGGAAGGCCTTCCATCCGAGGAGCGCACACTTTACGCGCGCTGGGTACTGGGACACTCCGGCGAAGGCTACGCCATCACCGATGAGGTCTTCATCGCCCTCGTCCTGGCCGCGAGAGGTGATCATCTTTTCAAACTCGGCCAGCTTCTCATTGGCTTGCGCGAGCGGTAGCCCAACGATTTCTTCAGCCATAACCGAGGTAGAAGCTTGCGAGATGGAACAGCCTTCCGCGTCATAGGAGACGTCCTCAACGGTCTTGCCGTCATCGGAAAGACGCACGCGCAGGGTCAGCTCATCTCCGCAGGACGGGTTCACATGGTGAACCTCAGCCTGATAAGGCTCCCTCAGTCCGGCGTGCTGCGGGTTCTTGTAGTGGTCCAGGATGACGTCCTGGTACATGGAATCTAGGTTCATGAGGCAACTCCAAAGAATTCGCGGGCGGCCTTGATTGCTTCCACCAGCTTATCTACTTCTTCCTCGGTGTTATAGAGGTAGAAGCTGGCTCGGGCGGTGGACTGTGCCCCGCAGGCGCGGTGCAATGGCCACGCGCAGTGGTGGCCAACGCGAATGGACACGCCGTGGTCATCGAGGACCTGGCCCAAGTCATGCGGGTGAACGCCGTCCACGGTGAAAGAAATGGCACCGCCGCGGTTTTCAGTGGTTTCCGGGCCGATGATGCGCAGGCCCGGGATTTCCTTCAGCTGGCGCAGTGCGCGCTCCGTAAGTTTCTTTTCGTGCGCGTGGATATTATCCATGCCCACTTCTTCCAAAAACTTCACCGCGGCGCCGAGGCCTACTACCTGGCTGGTCATCTGCGTGCCTGCCTCAAAGCGTGTCGGCGGCTCGGCAAAGGTTGTCTGTTCCATCTTGACAATCTCAATCATGGAGCCACCGGTCAAGAAAGGCGGCAGCTTTTTGAGCAGCTCCTCCTTGCCGTAGAGGACACCAACGCCGCTGGGGCCACACATCTTGTGACCGGAAAACGCCGCGAAGTCCACATCCAAGGCGTGGAAATCTACCGCCATGTGCGGCACCGACTGGCAGGCGTCGAGTACAACCATGGCGTCAACCGCGCGGGCGCGGCGTACCAGCTCATCGACATCCGCCACAGCACCGGTCACATTGGACTGATGGGTAAACGCAACGACCTTGACGGATTCATCGAGTTCGAGCGAATCGAGATCGATGCGACCGTCTTCGGTCGTGGAGTACCACTTCAACGTAGCGCCGGTACGAGCGCAAAGCTCCTGCCACGGCACCAAGTTAGCGTGATGCTCCAGTTCGGTGATCACAACGGTATCGCCCTCGCCTACGTAGAGGTCCCCCGCGCGTTCGTCGCTAAGCACATAAGCAACCTCGTTCAGGGCCTCGGTGGCGTTTTTGCTAAAGGCGATTTCATCGCGGTCCGCGCCTACGAACGCGGCGATAGCCTGCCGTGCGGACTCATAGGCATCATCGGCTTCTTCCGCCAACTGGTAGGAACCGCGGTGAACAGGGGCGTTCGTATGCAACACAAACTCCTCTTCCGCCTTCCACACCGAAAGCGGGCGCTGGGAGGTAGCGCCTGAATCCAGATACACCAGAGGCTTATCGCCTCGGACGGTGCGCTGGAGAATCGGGAACTGCTCCCTGATTGCGTTTACATCAAATCCAGACATGAATCTTCTTAGGATAGTCTCGGTTGACCGGCCGGTGGCCGGTCCTTACTTGAGGAACTGGTCGTAGCCGTCAGACTCGAGCTGATCGGCCAATTCGGCGCCACCGGTCTTGATGACGTGGCCATCAGCGAAGACGTGGACAAAGTCCGGCTTCACGTAGTTCAGGATGCGCTTATAGTGGGTAATCATCAAAATGCCACCATTGGTTTCCTTCTGGTAGCTGTTGATGCCCTCAGAAACGATGCGCAAGGCGTCAACGTCCAAGCCGGAGTCCGTCTCATCCATCACTGCGAACTTTGGCTTGAGGATATCCAGCTGCATAACCTCATGGCGCTTCTTCTCGCCACCGGAAAATCCCTCGTTAACGGAGCGAGAGATGAAGGACTTATCGATCTTCAGGTTCTCGCGGGCCTGGGTAAGCTCCTTATTCCATTCACGCAGCTTCGGTGCCTCACCGCGGATGGAGGTGACGGCGGAACGCATGAACTGGGAGACCTTTACGCCCGGGACCTCAGTGGGGTACTGCATTGCCAGGAAAAGGCCGGCACGAGCGCGCTCATCGACGGGCATGTCCAGTAGGTTTTCGCCGTCGAGCAGCACCTCGCCCTCGGTAACCTCATACTTTGGGTGGCCGGCGATGGTGTAGGACAAGGTGGACTTGCCGGAGCCGTTCGGGCCCATGATGGCGTGGATCTCGCCAGAGTTGATCGTCAGGTTGACGCCCTTGAGAATTTCCTTCGGCTCGCCGCCTTCTTCCGTCGGCAGCACTTGAGCGTGGAGGTTCTTAATTTCCAGAGTAGACATAATGTGTGTGGTTTCCTTCTATGAAAGCTTTAGGCGGAGATCTTTTCCAGTTCTTCGGAAATGCGGTCTTCCAATTCCTCAGACAGGGACTGCACCGGGATGCGGTGGATGACCTCATTGAAGAAGCCACGGATGATGAGGCGGCGGGCTTCAGCCTCTGGAATGCCGCGAGACATGAGGTAGAACAACTCAATGTCATCGAAGCGACCAACGGTGGCTGCGTGGCCGGCGCCGGTAATTTCACCAGTCTCAATCTCCAGGTTAGGGATTGCATCCGCGCGAGCGCCCTCGGTCAGGATCAGGTTGTTATTGGTCTCGTAGGTATCAGTGCCCTGTGCATTGGAGCGAATGAGAACATCGCCCACCCAGCAGGTGCGGGCCTCATTTTGCTTAGTACCCTGCAGCGCGCCCTTATAAAGAACATGGGAACGGCAGTTAGGAACGGAGTGATCCACGAGCATGCGGTTCTCAAAGTACTGGCCTTCGTCCGCGAAGTACACGCCCAATAGCTCTGCGTCGCCACCTTGCTCGGTGAAGTTCACGCGCGGCACGATGCGTACTACTTCGCCGCCAAAGATGGCGGAGTTATGGCGTAGCACGGAATCGCGGCCGAGCTGGGCAACGTGGTTGGACAGGTGAACCGCATCGTCTTCCCAGTCAACGTCAACGACAACGGTCAAGTGAGCACCATCGCCCACGATGAACTCGACGTTATCCGCGTGGGTGCCGGAGCCGACATACTTCAAAATGACGGTAGCTTCAGCGTGGTGGCCTACCTCGATGGAGGTGGCGCCAAAGGACGTTACGCCCTCGCCCTTGCCGGTATAGGTAATGACGACGGGTTCTTCGACCTGAGCCTCTGCATCGATGGTGACAACCTGGCCTTCTGGCATGGAGGTCCATGCCTGTGCCGCGACACGATCAGACGGGGTACCTACACGGCCCAATCGTTCATCATCACGAGCGACGGTCTCGGAGCTTACGCCCGGGTGCTCGCTCACGGTGACATCCTGGGCTACAGCCTCAGCAAACTCGCCATTATGCAGGCCACGGAGCTTGCGCAGGGAAACAAAGCGCCAGACCTCGTCACGGCCGTGTGGCACCGGGAAGTCCTCCACGTTGGTGGAGGTAAAGACATCACCCTTGGTGATCTTATCCGGATTGAATTCGTTCGAAGCGACCATTTTCTTTAGCCGACCGATCCTTCCATTTGCAGTTCGATGAGGCGGTTGAGCTCGAGGGCGTACTCCATCGGCAACTCCTTAGCAATCGGCTCAACGAAGCCACGCACGATCATCGCCATTGCTTCTTCTTCCGCAATGCCGCGGGACATCAAGTAGAACAGCTGCTCCTCAGAAACCTGGGAAACGGTTGCCTCATGGCCCAGCGTGACGTGGTCATTGCGGATGTCGTTATACGGGTATGTATCCGAACGCGAGATATTGTCGACCAACAGTGCATCGCATTCGACATTCGACGTGGAATGGTGCGCGTTCTGATTGACCTGCACCAAGCCGCGGTAAGCGGCGCGACCGCCGGCACGAGCCACCGACTTGGAAACGATATTGGAAGAGGTGTGCGGGGCCATGTGGGTCATCTTGGCACCGGTGTCTTGGAACTGGTCCTCACCAGCAAAGGCAACGGAGAGGACCTCGCCCTTTGCATATGGTCCGGTCATCCACACTGCCGGGTACTTCATCGTGACCTTGGAACCAATATTGCCGTCGACCCATTCCATGGTGCCACCCTCTTCTACCTTGGTGCGCTTGGTCACCAAGTTGTAGACGTTGCTGGACCAGTTCTGAATGGTGGTGTAGCGGCAACGGCCGCCCTTCTTCACGATGATCTCTACTACTGCAGAGTGCAAAGAGTCGGATTTATAGATAGGTGCGGTACAGCCCTCGACGTAGTGCACATAGGCGTCCTCGTCAACGATGATGAGGGTGCGCTCAAACTGACCCATGTTTTCCGTGTTGATGCGGAAATAAGCCTGCAGCGGAATATCCACGTGCACTCCCTTTGGCACGTAAATGAAGGAGCCACCCGACCACACGGCGGAGTTCAGCGCGGAGAACTTATTATCGCCCGCGGGAATGACGGTACCGAAATACTCCTTGAAGAGCTCTGGGTAATCACGCAGCGCGGTGTCGGTATCGACGAAGATAACGCCCTGGCTTTCTAGGTCCTCACGAATCTGGTGGTAGACAACCTCAGACTCGTACTGGGCTGCCACACCTGCAACGAGGCGCTGCTTTTCGGCCTCTGGAATGCCCAACTTATCGTAGGTGGCCTTAATGTCATCCGGGAGGTCTTCCCACGTCTGGGCCTGCTCCTCGGTGGACTTCACGTAGTACTTGATCTGGTCAAAGTCGATGCCAGATAGGTCCGCACCCCACGTGGGGATGGGCTTTTTATCAAAGATATTGAGAGCCTTTAGGCGCTGGTTAAGCATCCATTCTGGCTCGCCCTTCTTGGCGGAAATATCGCGTACTACATCTTCGTTTAAGCCGCGGCGAGCAGAAGCACCAGCCGCGTCCGAGTCGTGCCAGCCGTACTCATATGCACCAATGGAATCAATGATTTCATCATCGGTCATCTTGTTATCGGGTGCCGATTGTGCCTGGGTCATGACTCGCTCCTTTCAGTATTTGTATTAACGGGTGTCAAGGGGATGTTAGTGGTACAGATTCCGTGACCTCCAGCAATGGAAGCCAAAGGCTGTACGTGTTTGCCTAATAAAGCAGAAAAGACTTCCTGTTCCGCCTCACACAGCTCTGGATGCTCGGCCGCCACGTGGGAGACCGGACAATGGTGCTGACAGATCTGCACTCCCTGGCCGGCGCGGTCCACCGTGGCGGCATACCCGTGCTCATCCAGCACCTCGGCCAGCTTGCGAGCCACGTCTTCAACAGACTCGCCCTCTTCTATCAGAGGCCGAACATCTGCCACGAGGCGCTCAAAGCGGACTTTGGCAAAGTGTTTGACGGCCTCAGACCCGCCGACCGCGCGTAAAGCTGTCAGGGCCTCTGAGGCCAGATCATCATAAGCGTGACCGAATTGTGCGCGGCCACGATCGGTGAGGCGGAAGTATTTGGCTGGTCGCCCGCGACCAGAACCGCTGCCCGCAGAGCCGCGGGTAGCGGGTCGGCGGCGCACGACCTCCGTCAGTTCCTCTTCCACCAAGTTGTCTAAGTGCCGGCGAATTCCGGCAGCAGAAAGGCCAAGGCGTTCACCCAAGTGGGAAGCGGTAACGGGCCCGTCTTTCAACAGCAACAGCATAACTTGACGGCGGGTATCACCATCCGTGGTGCGGGATTCCTTCGCCGGCTTCGGCGTAGCCACACTACGTTGCGGACTGCTCATGCTGGGACCTCCCTTCGCGCTTCAGACACTTACTGCCGCCCCGCAACGTCCTCCCGTAGCTCCGGGATGCTCGCCGCAGTTCAACAGCGCCTTCAATATTAGACAACACTAGTGTTCCTTAATTCATTCCGGAATGCCACCATTGGCCAAACTTCGGCGTGGCACGGGGGTGGCAACACTCCCCTAACGGCCCGACTCGACCGTGCTGCCCACGATGTGGGCGGGCCCGCTGGGGTTTAAGCAATTGATTCGCGTAAAGTCATATGCCATGACAGGCAAAATCCGCGGCTTATTTTCTGGCGTGAAGGCAGAGCTGCCGCAGCTGGGTACCGCTGGTTCCCGGTCGGCACGGTTACACGCCGAAGACACGGGGGCCGCCGAACCCGATTCTCGGTTTGATTTTGTCCCCGCCAATGCGGATGGCCTCAAGCGCACCACCACAGCACAGTGGCGGACATTTTTCATTCTGCGCTGGGTAGGCACGGTAGGCTCCCTGCTCATTGCGTTCGGCGCCCTAGGCGCCGGCGCACTCCCCGTGGTGGGCAATCCCTACGACAACGTGCCCTTCGGCTCCTTGATGTCCCGCATGCTGCAAACTTCCTCCGCCATAGTAATGGTGGGAGTAGGCCTATTGGTCTCCGCTTGGGTGTTCCTCGCCCCCTTTGTCGGAACCCCCTTGCGCCAACCTCAGGACAAGGCCACCGCCCCAGCGGGTGCTCGCCGTCTGGTGACCACGCATCAACTGTGGCAAACCTGGGCGGGGTGGGTCATCCCGTTGATTTTTACCGCCCCGCTATTCACCCAAGATATCTACTCCTACTTGGCTAATGGTTCCATCGTGGCACAGGGCATGGATCCATATTCTGCCGGGCCCGTTCAATTGCTAGGGGCAGGTAATAAGCTCGCCCGCTCCGTGCCGTTTATCTGGGCTAATTCCCCTTCCCCTTATGGCCCGGTAGCACTCGGCCTCGCAGCTGTGGTCAGCGCGGTTACTTCTAACTCCATCCTCTTGGGCGTTATCACCCATCGCCTATTGTCCATCGCCGGGATTATTGTTGCTGGTTGGGCCATAAGCTGTCTCGCGCAGCGCTGCCGGGTATCTCCAGAATCTGCACTGTGGCTCGGCATCCTCAACCCGCTGACCATCTTGCATCTAGTGGGCGGAATCCATAATGAGTCCATCATGTTGGGTTTGCTATTGGTGGGCATGGAACTGGGTCTCCGCGGCGTCGACAAGCTGGATGCCTCCCGACGCAGTGCCTACCTAGCCCTGGTAGCTTCCGGTTTTTGCCTTTCCTGTGCCGGAATGGTCAAGGTTACTGGCTTTATTGGGCTGGGCTTTGTGGGCATGGCCTACGCTCGCCGCCTCATCAACGCACACGGTACGGCACGCTGGAAGGCCCTGGCCTACGCCATCGCTTTGCAAATAATCGTTTTAGTAGCAACCGTTGCTCTTATTAGCGTCTGCACCGGCATTAGCTTGGGGTGGATTACCGGGCAAGGCGGGGCGGCGTCCATTCGCTCGTGGCTTTCTACGTCCACCGCCGTAGGCGTAGGTACCGGTTTTATCGGAATGCTCCTAGGCCTTGGCGACCACACCGAAGCCATTCTCACAGTCACCCGCACCTTTGGTGTTCTCGTGGCGGTAGCCTTCATGGCCCGCATGCTCTTTGCCACCTTGCGCGGCCACATCCACCCCGTGGGAGGACTCGGCATCGCCTCTTTAGTACTGGTTATCTTTTTCCCCGTCGTCCATCCGTGGTACATCCTATGGGCCGTACTACCTTTGGCCGCGTGGGCTAATAGGCTCATTTTCCGCTTCAGCGTCGTAGCCTATTCCGCAGCGATGAGCTTCTTTGTGCTGCCGCGCGGTCTCGGCCTTCCCCCCAGCACCATCATTGTGGTCTACGTGTCAGCCGCCTGTGCCTTCACTGCTATCGCCACCCTGTGGTGGGTTGCAGTGCGGCGCAGCGGAATCCGTGTCCTAAACTAATGCCACGTGAATTCCATTTCAGCCGACCGCCCAGCCCTAACCTTGGACAACGTGGTGAAGAAGTTTGGCTCCACCACTGCCGTAAATGGCCTTAGCCTCAGCGTTGCCCAGGGCGAGGTCTTTTGTCTCCTTGGCCCCAATGGTGCCGGAAAGTCCACGACGATTGAAATGTCAGAGGGCTTTCTCCATCCCACCAGCGGCACCATCGACGTCCTAGGGCTAAACCCAAGTACCGAACCAGATAGGGTGCGAGAAAAGGTCGGTATCATGCTCCAAGGCGGCGGTTCCTATTCCGGCATCCGCGTGCTAGAAATGCTGGAGCTTTCTGCCCGATACAGCGCCCGGCCTCTCTCCCCGCAGTGGCTACTAGAAACGTTGGGGCTTGAGGGGGTGTCGCGCACCCCTTATCGCAGGCTATCTGGAGGACAACAGCAACGCCTGTCCCTCGCCTTGGCTATCATCGGACGACCCGAGTTGGTTTTTCTGGATGAACCTACGGCAGGCATGGATGCACAATCCCGGTTGGCGGTCTGGGACCTAGTCCGAGCCCTGCAGCGGGATGGCGTAACCATCGTTCTAACCACCCACCTGATGGATGAGGCGGAGTCGCTGGCAGACCGCTTGGCCATCATGGATCATGGTCAGCTGGTAGCTCACGGCACCCCCGCAGAACTTACCGCCCAGACGGAATCGGCAGGGCTTAATTTCAGCACCGACATCGACGTAGATATGGAGGCCCTAGCTGCGGCGGGGATTAATGCCACCAAATCCCGTCCCCTGCATTACCGCTTGAGCCAAGCCGGCACTCCCGAGACCATCGCCACGCTCAGCGCTGAGCTCGCCCGCCAAGGAGTCTTACTGCGGTACTTAGATGCGGCCCACCGCAATCTGGAAGAGGTATTCCTTGACCTCACGGGCCGCCACTTGCGCAGCTAGCTGCAATCCCATCTTGGGAAAATATTCAATTCATTGTGTCGAGGAAAGAAGCCATTTATGAGCACCACCTTTAAACCCGGGACCTTTACTCCCGCCCCCAAGCGGACCAGCGCCGGCGCTATGCTGCTCGCGCAAGGCACGATGGAAGCTAAGCTCATGCTGCGCCACGGCGAGCAGCAACTGCTCAGCGTCATCATTCCACTGGCCATCCTCATTGGTGCGGCCCACTTGGAGTCCGTTACCAAGCACGGCCTGCACGAGGTTTTCCCCATGGTGCTTGCAGTTGCGGCCACCTCTGCGGGCTTTACCGGTCAAGCTATTTCACTTGCCTTTGACCGACGATACGGGGCCCTCAAGCGCACCGGGGCATCCGGGGTGCCGGCGTGGGCCATTATCGGCGGCAAAATCCTCGGCGTGCTCACGATGGTGGTATTCCAAATCCTTGTCTTGGGTATAGCCGCCTTCATTTTGGGTCTGCGTATCAGCGCGGGTGGGGTGTTGCTCATGCTCCTCTCCCTTTTCTTTGGCGTCGCGGCTTTTACCGCCATGGGGCTACTGCTTGGCGGCACGCTTAGTTCAGAGATGGTGCTCGCGCTGGCCAACCTCATCTGGTTCCTGCTCCTCGGCGTGGTCGGGTGGACCCTATACTCCCAGGGATTGGGCGATAATGGCATCCTCAACGTGGTCCCCACCGTCGCTCTGGCAGGCGCACTTACCGACGCCTCCAATTCCACCTTCCCCGGCCTCGAACTTATTTCCTTGGTAGCTTGGCTCGCCGTGGCGTCGTTCGCAGCGGTCCGTTGGTTCCGCTTCGAGGGCTAAATGTGACTTTTGTCCGGTTCCGCCCGAAACAAGAGGAATTTTTATGCCCAAAATCTCCCGACTAGTAGGATGCTATGCGTGAATTACTGGACAAAAATCAAGCGCTTCTTTAAAGAAGCCGCCCCTACGCTGCAGCAACAGCGCCTCATCGCGCTCATCCTTCTCTTATGCCAGGGTGGCATTACCGTGTCTGGGTCCATTGTCCGCGTGACCGGCTCGGGACTCGGCTGCCCTACCTGGCCCGAGTGCCAGCCTGGCTCCCTTGTCCCCATGGAAGGCGCCGCTCCTGCACTGCACCAGGCCATCGAGTTTGGTAACCGCCTGCTCACGTTCGTCGTCACCGCTGCGGCGGTAGCCGCCGTCATCGCCATGCGCATGGCACGTCGGCGCACAGAGCTTAAGGTGTATGCATGGCTCAATGTCGCTGGCATTGTGCTGCAGGCGGTCATTGGCGGAATTTCTGTCCATCTCGACCTGCGCTGGTGGTCTGTAGCACTGCACTTCCTGCCATCAATGCTCTTGGTATGGCTGGCGGCAATGCTCTATTCCCGCATCTTGGAACCCGATGACGGAACGCCACGAGCACGATTCCCCCAGGCGATTCGCTTGCTCGCTGCAGTCGCAACAATTGCCCTCAGCATTGTTCTTATCACCGGCACTATGGTTACCGGTTCGGGCGTCCACTCTGGCGATTCCGGGGTCGGAATGGAAGGCCGCTTGCAGGTGGATACCGAAGCCATGGCCGTCACCCACGCCATGTGCATGTACGTCTACCTGACGCTTACCGTTATTACCATCTTCCTGCTCTATAAGAACCGTGCCCCACAGGACGCGAAGAAGGCGGGCTGGGTCCTCATCGCCTGCATCCTTATCCAGTGGACCGTAGGCGTCTACCAGTTCTATATGAGCATTCCGCGCTGGACTGTTCCTTTCCACATTGGGCTATCCTCCTTTGTCACGGCCTATACCGCACTACTGTGGGCACACGGCGTACGCCGTACCGATGGCACCGCGGATCTCATCACCGGCTCCCCTAGCGGCGATGAAAAGTACGCCGCACGCCAAGCCTCGCTAGAAGCAGCACGCGCGACGGCTTAACACGCAGCGCAACCAGCCGGCCGAAGTCCTGCACTCGGCCGGCTTTTTGCGCTAGCCTGGCTATATGCACGCAATTCAGGTCACAGAAACCGGCGGACCAGAAGTACTTCGCTATACCGAAGTTCCCGCCCCCACCCCGAATGACGATGAGGTCTTGGTAGACGTCATCATGGCCGGCGTCAACTACATCGATACCTATTACCGTGAGGGTATCTATAATGCGACCGCCCCTTTCATTCCCGGATTCGAAGGTACTGGGCGAGTCGTCCACGACCCAAAGGGAGAAGTTGCGGAAGGCACAATGGTGGCGTGGAACCAGGCCTTCGGCTCCTACGCCGAGAAGGTCTGCGTCCCGCGCGAGGGACTGGTGGCAGTCCCAGACGATTTCCAACCTGAGGTTGCAGCATCCATGTTGCTCCAAGGCATTACCGCGCACTATCTGGCGCACGGGGTCTATCAATTGGGCGAAGGTGCTTCTTGCCTGATTACCGCCGGTGCCGGCGGCGTGGGGCAAATCCTCACCCAGATGGCATCGTCGCTAGGCGCTACCGTTTATACCGTCGTGTCCACGGACGAAAAGGAAGAACTATCCTACGCGGCCGGGGCGGATAAGGTTTTTCGCTACGGCGAGGGACTCGCCGAGCAAGTTCGCCGCTACAACAGTGACAAGGGCGTCGACGTGGTTTATGACGGCGTCGGCAAAGCTACCTTCCAGGAATCGCTAGAGGCAGTACGTCCACGCGGCACCGTCGCGCTTTTTGGTGCCGCCTCTGGTCCGGTTGAGCCTATCGACCCACAGCTGCTGAACAAGCATGGGTCCATCTTCCTGACGCGGCCTTCCATCGGCGCATGGACGGCACAAGAGGGCGAGTTTCAAATGCGCGCCCAAGCAGTCGTCCAAGCTGTCATGGACGGCGACCTACGCTTTAACGTCACGGCCTCCTATCCTTTGGCAGAAGCCGCTGCGGCTCACCGCGACTTGCAGGATCGCAAGACTACCGGCTCCATCGTTCTGCGCGTCCAAGACGCCGACGGAGACGAGGACTAGCCCCACCTACACCTAGAGCGCGGGAGAAAAGCAGCATTGCTTCTCCCGCGCTCTTTTTGCCCTGCTCTTGGAATGGGGCGCAGTTAGAATAACGTGGCCGACCAACCCAGCATCCGGCCTAAGGGCTCCCAGCCTAAGACTGCGTCGATGGACAAACCGATAAAGAGCACCGAAAGGTAGTTATTGGAGTAGATGAACAAGCGCATCGGCTTAACCTTGGCGCCGTTTTTCACTCCCTTATGCAAACGGATAGCCATCCACAGAAATACCGCGCCCGAAGCAACCGCTGCGACCAAGTAGATCCACGAAGCTGCGGGGACGATGAGTAGGGTCACGATAACCGTTCCAACGGTGTACCACACGATCTGGCGAGTGACTTCTGCTTCGCCCGCCACCACAGGCAGCATCGGCACGCCGGCTTTTCGGTAGTCTTCTTTGTACTTCATGGCCAGCGCCCACGTGTGCGGCGGGGTCCAGAAGAAGATGATGAGGAAGAGCACCACTGCCTGCCACCAGCGGTCAGGCTCTCCGGCTGGGGCATTATCCCGAATTACGGCCCAGCCAACCATGGCCGGCATACAGCCTGCGAGGCCGCCCCAGACGATGTTTTGCGCATTGCGCATCTTCAAAAACTTGGTGTAGACGAAGACATAGAAGAAGCTCGTCAACACGACGAAGAAAGCTGCGAGCCAAGAATGGGCAAGGAGGCCCAGCCACAGCACGGAAATAATAAGCATTACCCAGGCAAAAATGGCTGCGTTCCGCTTCGAAATCTTCGCTCTTACGAGCGGACGAGCCCTCGTGCGCTGCATCTTTTGATCCAACTCGTAGTCCACGACGTTATTGAACGTGTGGGCGGCGCCAGCGCCCAACCAGCCGCCGAAAATGGTCGACACGATGAGCCAAATATTGTCTGACACAGCCTCCACGCCGCGCTGCGCTTGGAGCATCGCCGGGATTGCGGCCACGAGGAGGAGCTCAATGATCCTCGGTTTCGTTAGCGCAAAATAGGCCTTGATGGTCTCCAAGGAATTCCTCCACTATCTGAACGTTGGTGAACTGTGCCTCGCGCATCTCCTGCGCGCGGTCACCCCTAGCGGTCGCACATGCCCGTGAAAAAGTTCCAGTTCTCTCACTCACATTTTTCGGCGCAGGCGCGAGAGGTTACAGACCCATGTCCGCTAGATTTGGCACACGCTTTTGCGTGCTCGCGTGCACCGCTTAGCCATGCCAGCATACCGGTTATGCCTGGCTTTCTATAATTGCGCACCGCCGGCTAAAAAATTACTAGACTTAATAAAGTTAAGTACTTTTTGCCTAGACGTAAGCGAGGCTTTTCGTGTCGAAAGATAAGTTGTCCCCAGAGCTCCAAACTATGGTTGAGCGCCGTTATCCGGAGGATTGGTCGGAGCTTGACACCCGCGCTATCGACACCGTGCGAGTACTAGCCGCCGACGCGGTACAAAAGTGCGGTTCCGGTCACCCCGGCACGGCAATGTCACTCGCTCCCCTCGCCTACACGCTCTACCAGCGGGTCATTAATCACGATCCCGCTGACGTGCACTGGGCCGGCCGTGACCGCTTCGTACTTTCGGTTGGCCACTCTTCCCTTACCCAGTACATCCAGCTCTACTTGGGCGGCTTTGGCTTGGAAATGGAAGACCTCGAGCAGCTGCGCACGTGGGGGTCACGCACCCCAGGCCACCCCGAGGTCCACCACACCGACGGTGTTGAAATCACCACTGGCCCCCTCGGCCAAGGTCTAGCGTCCTCCGTTGGAATGGCCATGGCGGCGCGTAAGGAGCGCGGCCTTTTCGATCCAGAAGCCCCTGCTGGTGAATCCCCCTTCGATCACTACATCTACACCATCGCCTCCGATGGCGACCTACAAGAAGGCGTTACCGCGGAGGCTTCTTCTCTGGCTGGCACGCAAAAGCTGGGCAACTTGATCGTCTTCTGGGACGATAACCGAATCTCTATTGAAGACGATACAAATATTGCCTTCAATGAAGATGTGGTGGCCCGATATGAGGCCTACGGCTGGCACGTCCAAACGGTGCAATCTGGAGAAGATGTCGTAGCCATTGAGGCTGCTGTCAAGGCTGCTCAAGCAGAAACCGATCGTCCGTCCTTCATCCGCGTAAAGACGGTTATCGGCTACCCTGCCCCGAATAAGATGAATACCGGCGGTGTCCACGGTGCTGCGTTGGGCGATGACGAGGTAGCTGCCACCAAGGAAGTCTTGGGCTTTGATCCGGAGCGCAGCTTCCACATCGATGATGAGGTCATTGCGCACACCCGCATGTTGCGCGAGCGCGGCGCAGAAAAACACTCTGCGTGGCAAGAAAAGTTCGACGCATGGGCTGCAGCTAATCCGGAGAATAAGGCACTTTTTGACCGCATGAATGCGCGCGAATTGCCGCAAGACTTCAGTGCTGATCTACCGGAATGGGAACCAGGCGAAACTTTGGCCACCCGCAAGGCTTCTGAAGCCGCCATCCAGGCCTTGGCTGCTTCTCTGCCGGAGATGTGGGGCGGTTCTGCCGACCTTGCCGGTTCTAATAACACCGTGATCAAGGGCGCGGATTCCTTCGGCCCCGCGGCCATTACTACCGATATGTGGTCGGCTCAACCCTATGGCCGCAACCTGCACTTCGGTATTCGCGAGCACGCAATGTCTGCGATTATGAACGGTATTGCTCTGCACGGTAATACCCGCGTCTACGGCGGCACCTTCCTTATCTTCTCCGAGTACCAGTACCCGGCTGTGCGCTTGGGTTCCCTGATGTCGACCGATACCTACTACGTGTGGACCCATGACTCCATCGGTTTGGGCGAAGATGGCCCTACCCACCAGCCAGTAGAGACTCTTTCTGCCCTGCGTGCCATTCCCAACCTGTCCGTTATCCGCCCTGCGGATGCCAACGAGACTGCACAGGCATGGGCGGCAGCCCTTGAGTACAAGGCCGCGCCTAAGGGCCTGGCGCTGAGCCGCCAGGGACTACCAGTGCTGGAAGGCACCAAGGAAAAGGCGCATGACGGCGTCCGCCGCGGTGCCTATGTTCTGGTGGAAAAGTCCAAGGAGACACCAGAGGTCATCCTTCTTGCTACAGGCTCTGAGGTGCAGCTCGCTGTCGCTGCCGCGAAGGAGCTAGAGGCAGCTGGAACGGCGACCCGCGTTGTGTCCGCACCCTGCCTCGAGTGGTTTGATGAGCAGGATGACGCTTACCGCGAATCTGTGCTCCCCAGCAAGGTGCAGGCGCGCGTTTCTATTGAGGCCGGTATTGCAATGCCATGGCATAAGTACACCGGTTCCTTTGGCCGCAGCATCTCCATTGAGCACTACGGCGCATCTGCTCCTGCAGGCGAGCTCTTTGAAAAGTTTGGATTCACCACTGCAGCGGTAGTTGAGGCGGCACAGGAGTCCCTAGCCGCCGCGAATAAGTAACCCCTAACAGGACTGGATAAGGATAAAGCATGAACCATATCTCGGAACTTGCCCAGCTGGGAACCTCGACCTGGCTTGATGATCTTTCTCGCGAGCGTCTCGTTTCCGGCAACCTCAAGG
This sequence comes from Corynebacterium nasorum, assembly GCF_030229765.1. NCBI lineage: Bacteria > Bacillati > Actinomycetota > Actinomycetes > Mycobacteriales > Corynebacteriaceae > Corynebacterium > Corynebacterium nasorum. The sequence continues at coordinate 131,210 of NZ_JASPGY010000001.1, forward strand.
AAATCATTTCAACCAAGTCCATTGTGGGCGTGACCACCAACCCAGCGATTTTCGCTGCGGCGATGACCAATGGCACCGCTTACGACGCCGAGCTGGCAACGCTAAAGGAGTCAAAGGCCAGCGCCGATGAAGCGGTATACGCCCTTGCCATTGAAGACGTTCAAAATGCGTGTGACCTCTTTGCGGATATTTACTCCTCCACTGATGGGGCAGATGGCCGTGTATCCATTGAGGTCGATCCGCGAATTTCGGATGACCCTACCGCCACACTCGAACAGGCCCGTGAGCTGTGGTCGAAGGTCGATCGCCCTAATGTCATGATCAAGATTCCAGCCACCACCGGCTCCCTCCCAGCAATTGAGGATGCCCTGGCGGAAGGTATCAGTGTCAATGTCACCCTCATTTTCTCTGTGGAACGCTACCGCGCTGTCATCGAGTCCTTCCGTACCGGTCTCAAGCGTGCCGCCGAGTCCGGAAAGGACGTCGCAACTATCCACTCCGTAGCGTCCTTCTTCGTTTCCCGTTTGGATACCGAAGTAGACAAGCGCTTGGAGGCCATTGGCAGCGAGCAAGCTCTAGCACTGCGGGGCAAGGCGGGCGTCGCCAATGCACAGCGCGCCTATGCCCTCTTCCAGGACACTTTGCTTGACGACGCCGACTTGCCAGAAGGCTCCCACCTTCAGCGTCCATTGTGGGCTTCGACCGGTGTGAAAAATCCCGATTACCCAGCCACCTTGTACGTATCTGAGCTAGCCGGTCCGCATACGGTCAACACCATGCCGGAAAAGACCATCGATTCGGTTCTCGACCAAGGCAATCTTCACGGAGATGCCCTATCGGACAGCCGCGAGACGGCAGAAGGCGTCTTTGCCCAGCTAAACGAGGTTGGCATTGATTTCGACGATGTCTTTGCCGTGCTAGAGCGCGAGGGAGTAGAAAAGTTTGTTGCCGCTTGGAATGAACTACTTGCTTCCATCGAGGAACGACTCGCGTAAACTAGCCGTGTGACTTGTGCCCCGCCGAAGATTCGGCGGGGCATTCTGCCGCTAGAATATTAGCGAGCTAAAGGCCCATAAACTCAGGAAGGATTCTTCGTGACCGACTCAGCCGCTTGGGTCAACCCCTTGCGCAATGCCAGCGACAAGCGATTGCCGCGAATCGCAGGACCCGCGGGCATGGTCATCTTCGGCGTTACCGGTGACCTAGCATATAAAAAGCTTCTGCCCGCAATCTACGACCTAGCGAGCCGAGGTCTCTTGCCCGCTGGTTTTACCCTGGTGGGTTATGGTCGCCGTGACTGGGACAAGGTCGCATTTTGTGACTACGTTCGGTCAGCTGTAGTGGCGGGCTCGCGCACCGAATTTAATGAAGATGTCTGGCAGCACCTGTCGCAGGGCATCGAATTTGTCCAAGGTTCCTTCGATGATGCCGGCTTCGATCGCCTCTCCGCCCGCTTGGGCGAGCTAGACCGAGAGCGAGGAACCGGCAGCAACTGGGCATATTACCTTTCCGTTCCACCGGAGTTTTTCTCCAATATCTGCCACCAGCTGGAGCGGGTGGGCATGGCCAACTCCGTTGCAGACTCATGGCGCCGCGTCATCATTGAAAAGCCTTTCGGCCATGACCAGGAATCTGCACGCAAGCTCAATGAGATTGTCAACGCTGTCTTTCCTGAGTCCGCGGTGTTCCGCATCGACCACTATCTGGGCAAAGAAACGGTACAAAATATCTTGGCTTTGCGCTTTGCAAATCAGATTTTTGAGCCTATGTGGAATGCCCACTATATCGATCACGTCCAAATCACCATGGCTGAAGACATCGGCCTAGGCGGTCGCGCTGGCTACTATGATGGCATCGGCGCAGCTCGAGACGTCATCCAAAACCATCTTTTGCAGCTCTTGGCCCTCGTCGCGATGGAAGAACCGTCGTCCTTCGAGCCGGAAGAATTGCGGGCTGAAAAGGTAAAGGTCTTGCGCGCTACCCATGCCGTTCACCCTCTGAATAAGACCACTGCTCGCGGCCAATATTCCGCGGGGTGGCAAGGCTCCGAGTTTGTCAAGGGGTTGCGCGAGGAAGAAGGCTTCGATCCGGAATCCACAACGGAGACCTACGCTGCCTGTACCTTGGAAGTCAACTCCCGCCGCTGGGGAGGAGTACCTTTCTACCTGCGGACGGGCAAGCGCTTGGGCCGCAGAGTGACCGAGATTGCGCTAGTTTTCAAGGCGGCTCCTAACCAGCCATTCGTCGATGGTCAAACCGATGCGCTGGGCAGAAACGCGGTCGTTATCCGCGTGCAGCCGGATGAGGGTGTCACCATGCGCTTTGGTTCCAAGGTGCCCGGCTCCACTATGGAGGTGCGCGACGTCAATATGGACTTTGCCTACGCTGAGGCCTTTACCGAGGAATCCCCGGAGGCCTATGAGCGATTGATCTTGGATGCCCTCTTGGACGAGTCTTCGCTATTCCCCACCAATGAAGAGGTAGAACTTTCCTGGTCGATTTTGGACCCCATCATCGACTACTGGGCCGAAGCAGGACAGCCCGAGGAGTACCGCGCTGGCACCTGGGGACCAGAATCCGCCGATAAAATACTGCGTCGCCGGGGTCACTCCTGGCGCCGCCCATAGGAGGGACGCAGACAATGATTATTCCATTGCCCAATACCACTACGCGTGAAATCTCCAAGAAGTTAGTAGAGGCGCAAGAACATTACACCCTGACTACCGGCCGAGTGCTCACTCTAATCGTGGCGGCCCGTGAGGATGATGACCTTGAAAGCATTCTCGCTTCCGTGCGCGATGCCTCCCACGAGCACCCGTCACGTGTGTTGGTCGTAGTAACGGGAGACCCGCAGGTCGAAACCCACCTTGATGCACAGCTACGCGTGGGCGGCGAAGCAGGTGCCTCCGAGATGGTCATCATGAAGTTGCACGGTGCTTTGGCAAACCAAGACGAAGCAGTAGTCACGCCGCTGCTACTACCTGATACCCCGCTGGTCGCTTGGTGGCCTACTCTGTGCCCACCGGACCCTGCCTCCAGCTCGGTGGGAAAGTTGGCGCAGCGCCGCATAACTAACGTTGCCTTTGACGGACGCGTGACCGGCGAAGATCTTCGCACCCTATCTGCCGGGTACACGCCGGGTGATTCCGATATGTCTTGGGCTGCCATCACCTTGTGGCGCGGTGTCGTTGCCTCCGCCTTGGACCGTCATCCCCACGAGCCGGTGAAGTCGGTAGAGGTAGCAGGTCCGGCCGGCCACCCAGCCCCGGATTTCGCCGCTGGATGGTTGCTCGACCGCCTGGCAGTTCCCGTACATCGCACAGTGGCCGACTCCGAGGAGGACCACTTCCCAGTGACTCATTTGCGGTTCAATCGGGAGACAACCCACGTAGACGTCGATGTCATTGACGAGCGCACGGTGCGTGTGTGTGTTCCGGGTTCGCCGGAATCCTTGGTGAGCCTCAATAAGCGCTCACAAGCTGAGGTGCTTTCTGAAGAACTGCGCCATTTGGATGCCGATAAAACCTATGCACAAGCGCTCCGTGCACTAGCCCAGGTAGACTACAGTAATCAGTAAACGGCTTTAATCTGAATCTTTGTAAAGGATAGCGATACGTAATGGTAACTCTTCACCGCGTGAGCGATGTGGATGACCTTATCTCCCAGGCCGCACTGAAATTCGTGGATACCGTAGCGCGTATCCAAGCATCGGGTGGCGGCCTCCACGACGATGGTGTCGCGCGTGTTGTCCTCACTGGCGGCGGAGCCGGAATTGGCGTTCTCCACGAGTTGGCCCGTTTGGATTTCGCCGCACAGCAGCAAGGTGAAAATTTTCCTGCTCAGCGCATCGATTGGTCGCGTGTTCACGTTTTCTTCGGCGACGAACGCAATGTACCCGTTTCCGACGCAGATTCTAATGAGGGCCAGGCGCGCAATGCGTTGCTCAACCACGTAGATATCCCAAACCAAAATATTCACGGTTTTGATCTGGGCGCGGTGTCTATGGAAGCAGCGGCAAGCGCATACGAACCAGAGTTGAAGGAATTTGCCCCTCATGGTTTCGACCTACACCTACTAGGCATGGGTGAGGAGGGCCATATTAATTCCTTGTTCCCGCATTCCTCCGCTATTCGGGAGCAAGAAGAACTAGCTGTTCCCGTCCACGATTCCCCAAAGCCGCCCAGCGAGCGCATTACCCTCACCCTTCCGGCGGTCAATAAATCCGATCGCATTTGGCTCCTTGTGGCCGGCGAAGCCAAGTCGGAAGCGGCCAAGCACGTGGTAGAGGGCGCTGCGGCCGAGGAATGGCCGGCAGCCGGCGTACACGGTAGGAAGGAAACCGTTCTCTTCCTTGCCGATGACGCTGCTTCCGAGATATAAGCAGGCAATCCGCAGTGTGCGTTCGGGCACATTGCTTTTAGCGCCTGACGCCAATCGAAAAGCGCCGGCACCGCTTCCCCACTTTCAGATCCCCTAGGAAAATTAGTGGTAGGAAGCTAGTGCCGGCGCTTTCGCTATCCTGGCTTTTCGCTTAAGCGAAGGCTTGGATCAGGTTTAGGCCCACAATGCAGGCCAGCCAGATGATAACCATCACCACGGTGTAGCGATCCAAGTTCTTTTCCACGACGGTCGAGCCGGAAAGGTTCGACTGCACGCCACCGCCGAAGAGGCTGGACAGGCCGCCGCCTTTACCTTTGTGCAGCAGCACGAAGATGGACATCAAAATAGCTGCGATGACCAAGATGATTTCCAGTGCCAAGACCATGAGGATAATCCTTATTTCTAACATGCGCCTTGTGGTTGACTCTTGCCACCCACTAGCGCGGAATCGTACTTTTAGGCTTTGCGTCCAGCAAAGCAGTCACACCGGCCCACTGTACACGATGGCGCGGGCCGGAACCATTCCAACCCGCGCCGAACGCGAACCTGTGACAGGTGATATCTCCTGTTAGTTCAGGGCATTAGCTGCGTTGGCAGCCAACTTGGCAAACTCTTCGCCCACCAGGGAGGCGCCACCGATGAGGCCGCCGTCTACGTCTGGCTTGCTGACGATCTCCGCAACGGAATCAACCTTGACGGAACCGCCGTAGAGAATACGAATGCCTTCCGCTACCTCGTCACCGGCGAGCTCTTTCACGAGCTCGCGGATGGCGGCACAAACCTCTTGTGCGTCGTCTGCGGAGGCTACCTTGCCGGTACCAATGGCCCAGACCGGCTCATAAGCAATGACGGTCTTGGCAAGCTGCTCAGCGCTAAGGCCAGCCAAAGAATTACGGGTCTGGTTAACCACGTAGTCCACGTGAGTACCGGCCTCGCGAACGGCCAGTGGCTCGCCTACGCACACGATGGGGCTAATGTCATTATCCAAGGCTGCGGCGGCCTTTTCTGCGACGAGCTTATCGGTCTCGCCATGATACTGACGGCGCTCCGAGTGTCCCACGACTACCCAGCTGCAGCCGAGCTTGGCTAGCATTTGACCAGATACCTCGCCGGTGAAGGCGCCAGACTCATGCTTAGAGATGTCCTGCGCGCCGTAGGTGATCTGCAACTTGTCGCCTTCTACCAGCGTCTGGATGGTGCGAATATCGGTAAACGGGACCATATAGGCCACGTCGACCTTTTCGTAGTAGTCCTTAGGCAGGGAGAACGCAAACTTTTGAACGGAACCGATAGCCTCGACGTGGTCGAGGTTCATCTTCCAGTTACCTGCGATAAGTGGCGTACGTGCCATGATTTTTCCTCTCTTTTAGCAAGTGACTCAGCAGATTTTAGGCTTCAAGGACGGAGACGCCCGGAAGCTCCTTGCCCTCTAGGTACTCAAGGGAGGCGCCGCCACCGGTGGAGATGTGGCTAAAGCCATCCTCGTCCAGGCCGAGCATGCGCACGGAGGCCGCGGAATCGCCGCCACCGACAACCGAGAAGGAGCCGTTGTTTTCGGTGGCGTCGATAATAGCCTGCGCGACGCCCGCAGTACCCTTGGAGAAGGCCTCCATTTCGAAGACACCCATCGGACCGTTCCAGAAGACGGTCTTGGAAGAAGCAAGCACCTCTGCGAAGTGCTCCACAGACTTTGGCCCGATGTCTAGGGACATCCAGCCCTCTGGGATGCCGTCGAGCTCGACAACCTGGTGTTCCGCATCCGCTGCGAACTTGCTTGCGGCAATGAGATCCACAGGAAGGACCAGCTTGTCACCGAAGCGTTCGAGCAGCTCCTTGCAGTTATCAATCTGGTCTTCTTGCAGGAGGGACTCCTGGACGTTGTAGCCCTTGGCGGCCAGAAGGGTGTAGCACATGCCGCCACCGATAATGACCTTGTCTGCCTTATCTGCTAACGCCTCAATTACGCCGAGCTTATCCGAGACCTTGGCGCCGCCAAGTACTACTACGTATGGGTGCTCCGGCTTCTGGGCCACGGTGGAAAGGACGGAGAGTTCCTTTTCTACGAGCTTGCCTGCGTAAGCCGGCAGGCGCTTTGCGACGTCATACACAGATGCCTGGGCACGGTGGACAACGCCAAAGCCATCGGAGACGAAAGCGCCATTATCGGCTGCCAAAGCAACGAGCTCATCAGCAAATGCGCCGCGCTCCGCTTCATCCTTGGAGGTCTCGCGAGAGTCGAAGCGGACATTTTCCACCAACATGACATCGCCATCGTTGAGCCCGTTCGCACGCTCATGAGCGTCCTCGCCGGTGACATCGCCGGCCAAGGCAACGTACTGGCCAAGAGCCTCGGACAGAGCTTCAGCGACTGGGGCCAAGGAGTACTTAGCGTTTACCTCTCCCTTGGGGCGGCCAAGGTGCGCGGACAGAATGACCTTAGCGCCGCCTTCCACCAAAGCCTTGATGGTGGGAAGAGAAGCGTTAATGCGACCCGGGTCAGTAATGTTTCCTTCTTCATCAAGGGGAACATTGAAATCAGAACGAACAAGGACGTGACGAGATTCGACGCCTTCCTTGAGAAGATCATCCAGAGTCTGGAAAGCCATTATTTTCTCCTTCTTAAATTCGGATTGTTCACAAGGCTGTAGATATAAGAATACCGACCGCGACACAATGCCGTTTAGGCTTGCATCGGGGCCGGACTCTCATTATTAAAGCTCTATTAAAGCTCTAAGTTTAGAGCTTGTCTGCCACCAGGCAAGTCATACGTACAAGCTGGGAGGTGTATCCCCACTCATTGTCGTACCAGCCCAGAACCTTAACGAGGTTGCCGTTGGAGACCTTGGTCATGCCGGAGTCAAAAATGCAGCCGTGCGGGGAGGTTACGATATCGGTGGAAACCAGCGGGTCCTCGGTATAAGCGAGGGTGTCCTTGAGCTCGCCTTCAGCAGCTTCCTTCAGGGCGGCGTTAATCTCTTCAACGGTTACGTCGCGGGAAGCGGTAAACGTCAGGTCGGTAGCAGAGCCGGTGATAACTGGAACACGCATGGCGTAGCCATCCAGCTTGCCTTCCAGCTCAGGCAGTACCAGGGAGACAGCCTTAGCTGCGCCGGTGGAGGTAGGCACCATATTTACAGCAGCGGCGCGGGCGCGGCGCGGATCCTTGTGCGGTGCGTCTTGGATGCGCTGGTCGCCGGTGTAGGCGTGGACGGTGGTCATCAAGCCCTTTTCGATGCCGAACTTGTCATTGAGGACCTTTGCCATCGGCGCCAGGCAGTTGGTGGTGCAGGATGCTGCGGAAATAACATTGTGGTTTGCCGGATCGTAGGTGTCAGAGTTAACGCCATAGACGAAGGTTCCGTCTACTTCCTTGCCCGGAGCAGAGATGATGACCTTCTTGGCGCCAGCCTCGAGGTGAGCCTTGGCGTCATTGCCATTGGTGAAACGGCCGGTGGACTCGATCACGAGGTCTACGTCGTATTCGCCCCACTTGAGCTGCTTCGGGTCCTTCTCCGCGGTGACCACGATGCGGTGACCATTAACCGTAATGGATTCATCATCATGGGTAATCTCGCCATCGAAGCGGCCCAGTACGGAGTCGTACTTGAGCAGGTTAGCCAACGTACCGTTATCGGTCAGGTCGTTTACTGCAACAACTTCGAGGTTGTTGTCGCCCTGAGCGACTGCACGGAAAAAGTTGCGGCCGATACGGCCAAAGCCATTGATACCTACGCGGATAGTCACTGTATTTCTCCTCAAAGAGTCGAGTAAATGTGCGTATGGGTATGTGCGCGGGCCCTTCGATATATTCGGTGCTTGAGAAGCGCCCGAGCGTTTTCCCTTACAGTGCCGATACTACCGAGCGTTTTTTAACAGTGCAGTGCCCTAGCAGCCTTGAGAACTATCGGATGACAGATTATCCAAAAGAGCGTACACTTTGCCGATCCTTTTTATTTCTCCGCCATAAACCCGCTGGATACGCCCGAACGCGTGGGTTTATGTGGCCTTGACGCTGTTAACGTGAAATATGTCACTGTATAGCTTCCAGGGTTACGCCCGCCTCTGTCCGGTCGGACATTTCCGAGCCTCAGTCCTGATGGCAATCAAGTCGACCGAATTGTTTTCGCCTCGACCATCACACGATATGCTTTCAATACTCACTGGCTCACATTCGCGTTTCAGTCCACTACATCTGTTCCAGCGCAATCGTTGGTCACCGTGAGAATGCTTCAGGTGCTCGTTGTTCTTCAACGGGCAGGACCACCGTAGAACCCAAGGACGTCTCTTGTTCGAAATTAATACCTCTGCTGTGGGTGACAGCCTCGGGCTTACCGCCCTGGTGGCGATTCTCCCTCTCATCGCATTCTTTATCATGCTGCTCGGCGTCAAAGCGCGCGCACACACTTCTGGCGCCGTCGCCCTCGCAGTATCCCTTCTTATCGCCATCGTAGGCTTTTCTATGCCGGTAGATATGGCCTTGTCCTCCGCCGTGCGCGGCGGCCTTTTCGGACTACTTCCCATTGTCTGGGTAATCATTACCGCAATCTGGTTTTATGAAATCACCGTCGCTTCAGGACGCTTCGAGGACCTTCGTAAAACCTTCGACCTTCTAGGCGATGGCGATATTCGCATCCAAGCAATTCTTATCGCCTTTTGCTTTGGCGGCTTGCTAGAGGCCCTCGCCGGCTTCGGCGCACCCGTAGCCATTACCGCGACCATGATTATGGCACTCGGTGTAAAGCCCCTACGCGCAGCAATCGTAGTGCTCATTGCTAATACGGCCCCGGTTGCTTTCGGCGCGGTGGGCATCCCAGTGACCACCGCTGGCGAGGTCGCTGGACGCAGCGCTGAACAAACCCATGATATTGCCGCACTTATCTCTTTGCAGGTGCTCATCATCGCCGCCGTCGTGCCTTTCTTGATCGCCTTTATTTTGGACGGTGTCCGCGGCGTCAAGGAAACTGCGCCGGCAGCCGCAGTGATTGGCGTTTCCTTTGCCTTGGCACAGTGGCTGGCCGCAACGTTCTTTGCTTACCAGCTCACCAATGTTATCGCCTGCATCGTTTCCCTGGGCTGTGCCTTTGCCTTCCTCCGAGTGTGGAAGCCTAAGGGTGTTAAGGAGCTGCGCGAGCGCCTCGAGCTGCCCGCCGCTGAGTCGACCACTGACCTGAATGGTCGCCGCATTTGGATGGCGCTACTTCCCTACGCTGTAGTAACTATTGTTTTTGCTGTTGCTACTGCGGCCCCAGCCATCTTTGGTTTCCTCAAGCTCCACTTTGCTTGGCCTTTGCTGGATGACGCGATTATCGACGCCGACGGCAACCTTATGGACACTAGCTTCAGCTTCAATGTCTTTGGTAACCCAGGTACGCTCCTGCTGCTCTCGGGCATTATCGTTGCGGTTGTCTACCACTTCTTTAATGAAAATGGCCGCTACAGTCTCAGCTTCGGGCAGCCGGTCAGCGCTTTTGGGGACGTCGCCAGCCGCATGAAGTTCTCGGCCCTCACCATCATTCTGGTGCTGGCATTGGCTTATACGATGAACTACTCCGGCCAAACGATTGCTATTGGTGAGTTCGTCTCTTCTGCGGGCGGCATCTTCGCACTCTTCGCTCCGGTACTGGGCTGGATTGGTACAGCGGTCACCGGCTCCGATACCTCCGCCAATGCCCTCTTCGCCAACCTGCAGGTAGCAGCGGCCGAGCGTATCAGCGTGAACCCGGACCTCATGCTGGCCGCTAATACCGCAGGCGGCGTTGTGGGCAAGATGATCTCCCCGCAGTCCCTCGCTATTGCGGCCACCGCTGTAAAGATGGAAGGCAAGGAGTCTGTCATCCTGAAAAACGTAGTGGGCTACTCCGTGGTCTTCTTGGCCGTTGTGTGCATCATCGTGTTCTTGATGACCAACGCCCTCGGATTCCTCGTTCCCTAGGCATTTAATTCTCCGCGGCTAGCTGGTTTCCCCACCAGCTAGCTATCACAGAGGAAACTCCCCGCAGTAGCGGCTACCGCTTAGGTATCCGCGCTGCGGGGAGTTGTGTATGTGCCGGTGATTGCGGCGTTTAGGACTCTTTGAAGAGGTCGTCGGTGATCGCTTGGTTAGTATCGGGGATATCAAGCTCTTCCGCTCGCTTATCGGCCATAGATAGCAAGCGGCGAATACGCCCGGCTACCGCATCTTTAGTCATGGGAGGCTCAGCCAAGCGGCCCAATTCTTCCAGCGAGGCCTCACGGTGCTGCACGCGCAGGCGTCCTGCATCAGCAAGGTGCTCGGGGACGTCATCACCAAGGATCTCCATCGCTCGGTCAACGCGGGCCGCCGCGGTGACTGCAGCACGAGCCGAGCGACGGAGATTTGCATCATCGAAATTGTCCAAGCGCCGGGACGTATCGTGCGCCTCTCGCTTGACGCGCTTCTTTTCCCAGCTTAATCGCGTCTCCTGAGCGCCCATACGGGTCAACAGTGCCCCAATGGCATCGCCATCGCGGACGACGACGCGGTCTTCCCCGCGAGTTTCCTTGGTTTTGGCAGAAATGCCCAAGCGGCGGGCGCAACCCACTAGGGCCAATGCCGCCTCCTGGCACGGGCACGTAACTTCAAGCGCAGAAGAACGACCCGGCTCCGTGAGGCTGCCATGGGCTAGGAAGGCTCCGCGCCACGCTGCTTCGCTATCAGCTACGGTGCCGGAAATGACCTGCGGGGGCAAACCCACTACCGCGTGGCCGGAGCGGGTAATAAGGCCGAGACGGCGCGTAAGTTCCTTCGCCCCGGTGGAAATGCGCACCGTAACTCGGGATTTCTTCGTGGTTCCTGCTGGGCCCGCTACGTGACTATCAGCGGAAATCCCATAAAGCTCATCGAGTGCAGCGATCACGCGCCGCGCAATAGCGTGGCTTTCTAATTCCAACTCATAGGCCATGTTGTCGCCGGAAATATCTAGCTCGCCGGCGAATCGCAGCATCGCGGCTAGTTCGGCAGCGCGAGCGGACTGGCGTGGCACAACGACAGCCGTCAATTCTTCTTTGACCTGGTCGGTCAATGGTGTGGTCACCTAGTTCGCCCCATTTCTTTTCTCACAGTCACAAGATATACGCACAGGCCAGGGCCACTATGCAAGGCCCGGTGCGGTGAAAGGATTTCTGCCATCATACCGCGCGCGCTCAGGCACCGCGCAGTGGGCCGAACCCGAACGACGCGAGCGATGGGACTTTGCCGAGATGTATCAGCTCCGGTTGGGATCGCCAGTGTTGCGATAGTCCGAATACAGGTCGAGGAGTGCCGCAGACAGCTTCTCCGGATCGTGTTTATTGATGCTCCGGCCATTGTCATCAACTTCGCTCACATCCGCGAACGTGGCACGGGCACCAAGGGACTGGGCGGCGCGCTGGATATACACGCGCTCACTATCAGTAGGCAAAGCCGCCCCGTCCACCAGAATGCGATCAATGCGCAAATCCGGAGCGTGCTGAGAAAGCACATGCAAATGGCGCTCTGCGGAAAAACCATGCGTTTCGCCCGGCTCGGCGGAAAGGTTTAAAACAACTACGCGCAGCGCATCAGACGCAGAAATGGCTTCCACGACCTCAGGCACGAGAGTATGTGGCAATACCGAACTAAACCAAGAACCCGGGCCAATAGTAATTAGGTCCGCGCGCTCAATGGCATCGAGGACATCCGGATTTGCTTTGGGGTTTTCCGGCACGATACGCACACGCCGGACTTGCCCCGGTGTGGAGGCAACCGCGACCTGCCCCCGGACTTGGCGCATGACACGGGGGTCGTCGTCAAGCCCGGCTACTTCCGCCTCAATCTCTAAGGCTTGGTTGACCACAGGGAATACCCGGCCCTGGGAATTAGTAAGCTCTGCGATGGTATCTAACGCGGCCTGGTAATCACCGAGCACCTCGGTCAACCCTGCAATCATTAGATTGCCCACCGCATGCCCCGCCATTGCACCGGTGCCTCTAAAACGGTGCTGCAAGGTACGCGCCCAGAGGTCACCCACCGGATCACTATTAGCCAACGCAGCTAGCGCCATGCGCAGATCTCCAGGCGGGATTATTTCTAGCTCGCGGCGCAATCGGCCGGAGGAGCCACCATCATCTGCAACAGTAACAATGGCGGAAATGTCGCCTGCTCCGCTCAATCGGGCGGACAAAAGAGTCTGATAAAGTCCATGGCCGCCTCCTAGGCAGACCATGTGTGAAGGATTGGTCATAAAAGCGTTAAAACTCCTGCGCTCTAGCCTCGAGCAATATCCCTGTGCAAGGTGCTGACGTCCAAAGTGTCATTGTCCCGCAACCGTGCCGCAATAGCCTCTGCTACGGCAACGGAGCGGTGATGGCCACCCGTACAGCCCACGCCTAAAGTTATGAAATTCTTCCCTTCGTGCCGGTAACCATCCAGCATGGTGGAAAACATCCTTATGAAATTATCCACGAATTCCTGTGCCGCTGGCTGTGAGAGCACATACTGAGCAACCGGCTCATCCGTGCCACGGTATCTACGCAGCTCCGGTACCCAATAGGGATTGGGTAGGAAACGCACATCAACCACCAAATCTGCATCGCGGGGTGAACCATTTTTAAACCCAAAGGATTCAACGGTCACATGCTGCTTTTCATTTTGCATCTCACCAAACGCCGCCTCAATAGCACGGCGGAGATCATGAATGGATAGGTTGGTGGTGTCAATGATGATGTCCGCATGAGCTCGCACGTCTGCTACTGCTTGACGTTCGCGTTGGATGCCTACTTTGAGTGTGTCGCCCTCTTGCAACGGGTGGGTGCGGCGTACTGAATCAAAACGACGAATGAGCACGTCATCACGAGCATCCAAAAAGAGCACGGTGGGCTTCATATTTAATTCCGTGAGCTCTTCCATAATCTCTAGCAGAGACCCTGGAAACATGCGCGAGCGCACATCCGTTACGGCAGCAACCTTACCCACCGGAGTTTCTTCCTGATTGCACAGCTTAAGCAGATCCACAATGGCGCGAGGCGGAATATTATGGGCCACATAGTAGCCCTTATCCTCAAATACTTTGGCAGCGGAACTCAACCCGCCGCCGGACATGCCGGTTATCAAAATGGGTGGAGTTTCGAAATGCGTCATGACTTTCAGTCTAGCGCTTTAGGATTCGCCGCTTCTAGGAGAATGCCGCTTATTTAGCCGCAGAACCGTGCAAATTCTCGTACACGGTCTGGGCAAGCTTTGGCCCAAAGCCATCAACCTCACAGATCTCTTCCACCGTGGCGGCCTTGAGCTTTTTCACCGAGCCAAAATACTTCACCAGATCGGTGCGCCGCTGCGGACCTAGGCCCGGAACTGAGTCGAGTACTGAAGAGCGCATTCGCTTAGAGCGCTGCTGCCGGTGATATGTAATGGCGAAGCGGTGCGCTTCATCGCGAATTTGCTGCAGGAGAAATAGAGCTTGCGAGTTTCGCGGCAAAATGACCGGCTCATCATCGCCGGGAACCCAGATTTCTTCGAGGCGCTTAGCCAGGCCCACCAAGGTCACATCCACGATGCCTAACTCATCGAATACTTCTTGAGCTGCGGCAACCTGGGGTGCGCCGCCATCCACAATGAAAAGCTGCGGTGGATACGCAAAGCGACGGCCTGCCTCGGCAGATTCTTCCGCCACTTTTTCTTCCGCGAAAGAGGACTCTTCTACTTCCTCATCCGGTTGGGCCAGCTTGTCTTCCTTATAGCGCTTAAACCGACGGCGAGTGACTTCTGCGATAGATCCGACGTCATCAGAGCGGCCATCGCCCGCTGCCTCTTTAATGCGGTAGCGCCTATAGTCCGACTTCTTGGGCAAACCATCTTCAAAAACAACCAAAGAAGCAACCACATCTGTGCCCTGAATATGGGAGATATCGGTACATTCGATGCGCAATGGGGCTTGCTCCATGCCCAAAGCCTCTTGAATATCTTGCAAAGCCGCCGACCGGGCGGTGAGGTCTCCCACCCGCTTGAGCTTGTGCTGGCGCAACTGCTCCTTGGCGTTTTTCTCCACCGTGGCCATGAGCTGCTTTTTATCGCCGCGCTGGGGAACGCGCAGGTCCACCTGGGCGCCACGCAGTTCCTCTAAGAGGGCGACGACCTGATCGGGTTCATCCGGCAGGGCCTGCACCAAAATTTGGCGTGGGATGACTTGGACACGGCGGGACTTCATGTGCGATTCCTGGTCCACCCCGCGCCGTTTTACGTCCGCAGCAAGCGCGGCGTCCTCGCGCGCCTCCTGCTTCTCTCGCTCCATTGCATCCGAATAGAACTGGATGAGGAAGTTTTGTACCAATGCCGGCAGCGCGGGATCAGGCTGGCCTTCTTCCAAGGGCTCAGAGCTAGCTTGGTCACCGGCTCGTTCTACTACCCACCCGCGCTGCCCGCGGATGCGTCCGTCACGCACATGGAAGATCTGCACCGCTGCTTCGAGTTCATCCGAGTTAAAAGCAATGAGATCGGCATCTGTACCGTCGGTGAAGACCACGGCCTGTTGCTCCATGATCTTGTCAATAGCGCCCAAGTCATCGCGTAGGCGTGCGGCGCGTTCGAACTCTAGATTCTCGGCGGCCTGCTCCATGTCATGGGTGAGTTTGCGGCGGACTGCACCGGTGTTTCCATTCATGAATGAAACGAGTTCATTGACGGTATCCCGGTGTTCTTCCTTGCTTACCCTGCCGATGCAGGGGGCATCGCATTTGCCGATGTAGCCCAATAAACACGGCCGCCCAAGGCGCTCGTGCCTGTTATAAACGCCCTTCGAACAGGTGCGCATGGGGAAGACGCGGGTGAGCAGGTCTAGGCTTTCGCGCACGGCCCAAGCATGGGAATACGGGCCGAAGTAGCGCACGCCCTTGCGGCGAGGGCCGCGGTAGAAAAAGGCGCGAGGAACTGTTTCTCCGACCGAAACCGCGAGCATAGGATAGGTTTTATCGTCGCGGTACATGACGTTGAAGTGGGGATCAAAGCGCTTAATCCACGTGTACTCCAACTGCAAGGCTTCTACCTCGCTGGCCACTACCGTCCATTCCACGGAATTGGCCGTGAGCACCATTTGGCGTGTGCGCGGGTGCAGCTGAGTAATGTCCTGAAAATAGTTCGATAGTCTCGCGCGCAGATTCTTGGCTTTGCCCACGTAGATTACGCGGCGGTTTTCATCGCGGAACTTATAGACGCCCGGGTCAGTGGGAATGGTTCCCGGAGCCGGGCGGTAGGTAGTGGGGTCAGCCAATTGTTAATCCTGTGGCATGTACTTAGCTTCCACGTCGCGGAAGCGGCGGACGTTGTCGATGACGGTGTCTTTATCACCAGACTGCAAAGCCCAGACGGGAACGAACTCGAACTCGGGAAGCTCAAGACGCGCCATACGTTGGCCCACGGGGAAGGACAGCCCATAGACCACCTGCCAGGGATAAAAGCGGGTACCCACAATATTGCGGACCTCTACCCCATCCTCATTGGCGCGCAGGCGCGGCCGGTTAAGGGCAACCCAAGACAAAATGGAAATAAGGAGGCCCACGCCGGGAAAGGCGAATTTGTCAATGGTGGTGACATGCGCGCCGGTAAAAGACACATCCAAGGTGATTCCCATGAAGATATGGATAGCCATAACGAGGATCACCCAGCCGATTGCCACCTTACGCAAAAAGGGCGAGGTCGCCTTAAACTCCCACGGCTTAGACGTTGTCTGGGCAAAGGGATCGGCACTGGTATAGGCCAATACTTCGGCGTCGCTAAGCTGCCGGCTTCGCTGCGGATTCTTTGGGGCCTGCGCCTCGTTCATGTGCATACTCCTCTGGAACACCCCACAGTCCATCGTGGTGATCTAGCGTGGGGCGCTGACGCATTGCTAAAAGTTACTTATCTGCTGCGTTTAGTCTACGCAACTGCAGGGCGGTATCTAAAGCCGCCATCATTGCCTCGGCGCCCTTGTTTTCTGCCGAGTCTGCAAAGCCGGCGCGATCAATGGCCTGCTGCTGGTCATTGACGGTAAGGACGCCGTTCGCTACCGGGGTGGATTCATCGAGCGCGATGCGGGTAAGCGCCTGGGTAACCGAGTCACAGACGTAGTCAAAATGCGGCGTTCCCCCACGGATAACGCAGCCCAATGCCACCACTGCATCGTATGCGCGGGCGGCCGCCTGGACAACAACGCCAAGTTCCAAGGCGCCAACTACGCGGTACTCGGCAACCTCGGCGCCATTTTCCGTAGCGGTCTCTACCGCTTGGGCGTGGAGCTGATCGCAGATCTCCGCGTTCCATGTCGCAGTCACCACGGCAACGCGCAGTCCACTGCCATCTACCTGGGCAATTTCGGGTAGGCCTTCTTTACTCATTTCTTTCCTTTCGCGTGATCTCCACAGAGCTACTAAAGATCTACTTATGCGCCTCATCCCACTGGGCAACCTGCGGAAGATCGTGGCCCATGCGGTCGCGCTTCGTACGCAGATATTCAATATTATCCGCATGCGCCGGGGTTGCTAGCGGGGTGTGATGACCTGCATCCACACCAAAACCGCTCAGGCCTTCGCCCTTATGTGGGTTATTAGTCAGCAGGTTCGCGGACTCTATGCCAAGATCACGCAGGATCTGGCCGGCTACGGAATACTCGCGTGCGTCTTCGGGCAGGCCCTGTTCTAGGTTGGCATCGACGGTGTCCATGCCAGAATCCTGCAGCCGGTATGCCTCCAACTTATGCAACAGACCAATGCCACGGCCTTCCTGACCGCGCAAGTAGATAACCACGCCGTTGCCTTCCTGACTGATACGGCGCATGGACTCATGTAGTTGCGGACCGCAATCGCAGCGCCGCGAGCCGAAGGCATCACCGGTCAGGCATTCCGAATGGACTCGCACCATGACCTCACGCGCGCCGCGCAGTTCGGCGGGATCGCCTGCCACCAACGCGACATGCTCCTGTCCATCTATTTCATGGCGATAGCCAATGGCGGTGAAATGACCATACTCGGTGGGAAGCTGGGTGCTTACCTGGCGAATGACCTGGTTCTCATTATGGCGGCGCCACTCGATGAGCTGTGCAATAGAGATCATGGACAGGCCGTGCTTATCTGCGAAGCGGCGCAGCTCTGGCGACCGTGCCATGTCCGTGGGGTCATCCTCAGAAACGATCTCACACAGCACACCGGCTGGGCGCAGGCCCGCCAATCGGGCAAGGTCAATGGAAGCCTCCGTATGGCCATCACGCTCTAGAACACCACCAGGGCGCGCGCACAACGGCACCACGTGACCCGGGCGGGTGAATTCGCCCGGCGTGGTATCAGGGTTTGCTAGCCGGCGAATAGTTGCTGCCCGCGAGGTCGCAGAAATACCGGTACTACCCGTAGCTGCGTCCACCGTCACCGTATAAGCGGTGCCGCGCACATCCTCGTTGACCGCCAACATCGGCGGTAGATTCAGGCGGTTACAATCTTCTGGCAACAATGGTGCGCAGATATATCCAGAAGAGTAGCGCACCATAAAGGCCACCAGTTCCGGGGTGGCTAGCTCAGCGGCGAAAATCAGGTCGCCTTCATTTTCGCGATCCTCGTCATCGATAACAACTACCGGCTTACCAGCGGCGATATCCGCTATGGCCTGCTCAATGGAATCAAGACGGATACAATTATCACTCGCGCTCATAAGGTAGCAGTCTAGTCCTTGCCCTCAGGGGTTAGCGCTTCGGGGTGAAGCATCTTTTCTACGTACTTGGCCAGCACATCCACCTCGAGGTTGACTTCTCCTCCAACTGGCAATGCACCGTGAATAGTGTCCCGCAAAGTGGTGGGGATAAGGGATACTTCGAACCAGTCCGGCCCCACGGCGCTAACAGTCAGCGAGGTGCCGCTAACGGCAATTGAGCCTTTTTCTACGACGTACCGGGCAAGCTCGGTGGGCAAGCTAAACCGGAGGATATCCCAGTTCTCGGAGGTAGTCCGGCTCTGCAGCGTCGCGGTGCCATCCACGTGTCCTTGCATGATGTGACCGCCTAGCCGGGTGGTAGGCAGCAATGCCGGTTCCACATTGACCGAATCGCCCTCAGCTAGGCGGCCCAAAGCTGTCCGGTCGAGGGACTCCTGCATCACATCTGCGCAAAATATATCTCCAGATAGATCCGCCACGGTGAGGCATACGCCATCGATAGCAATGGAATCCCCCAGTGCAGCCTCCGCGACGGTGCGCGGGGCGCGAATGCTCAAGCGCAAGGCGTCCGCGTGCGGTTCCATACCGGCTACGGTGCCCAACTCTTGTACTAGCCCAGTAAACACATCCAGCCTTTCTCGTTATCTGCTAATCCGAGCGCCTAGCGCACATATTCAATTAGAACGTCATCACCCAGCGCCTTCATTCCCACGCGCTGGAATCGGGTGGCCCCCGCCAGAGTCTGGGTCACGGGATGGGCGAGCACGCCACGGCCTTCCCCCAGCAACAGGGGCGCAATATAGGCAGAGATAGCATCGACCAAGTCGGCCTTGAGGAAGCTACTGGCGAGTCCGGCGCCGCCTTCTACAAGGACGTCGCGTGCCCCGCTGGCGTAGAGCTCGTATAACGCTTCCTCGATGCTGTCGTAGTGCTCATATCCCAACTCGCGTAGGTTGCTTGCCGCATCGCCTGCCGATTCCAAATCTCGCTTGCCAATTACCACCCGGCGTGGCTGGTGTTCCCGCAAACTGCCGTCGCTAAACCGCGCGGTAAGTGACGGGTTATCAGCAAGCGCAGTGCCGGTGCCGACGATGATGGCGTCGCGGTGAGCCCTATCTGCATGCACCCAATCGCGCGCCCCTTCGCCCGTAATCCACTGGCTTGACCCATCCGCTGCGGCAGTAAAGCCATCCAGCGTCTGGGCGAACTTTAAGGTTACGTGCGGCCTGCGTGCTTTCATGGCAAAGAGCCAAGGCACGAGCGCATCATCGGCGTGCGGGGGCTTTTCCAGCTTGGCGACGTCCACCCCAGCCTCCGCCAACACGCGCGCTCCACCGGCGGCCTGCGGAGTGGGGTCTGCATGAAGGTAGTACACGCGAGCCACGCCGGCATCGATAAACGCCTGTGCGCACGGACCCGTGCGACCGGTATGCGCACACGGCTCCAAGGTGACCACGGCGGTGGCTCCTCGCGCCCTATCGCCAGCCTCGCGCAACGCCATGACCTCGGCATGCGCGCCTCCCACGGGCTGCGTAGCACCGACGCCCACGATGTCACCGGCAGTGGACACGATGACCGCGCCCACCGGCGGGTTGGGGCTCGTGGTTCCACGCACCTCAGCTCCCGCGGCCATTGCCCGAGACAGCGCTGCGGAAAGGGTACTCTCCTCTAGCTCCGCGCCCACTAGGCACCAGCCGCCAATTCACGCAGCTGATGTACGATTCCGGCGGGATCTTCTGCCTTGAATACGGCCGAGCCAGCTACAAAAGCATCGCACCCAGCCGCGGCGGCTTGGGCGATGGTGTCTGGCGAAATTCCGCCATCAATCTCGATGACGGTGTCGAGCCCCTGCTCATCAATACTTTGGCGCAGCACCCGGACCTTTTCCAGCATCTCTGGCATGAATTTCTGCCCGCCAAAACCAGGCTCCACGGACATCACGAGCACCTCATCAAAGTGATGCAATTTATCCAGCCACGGTTCGATAGCCGTACCCGGCTTAATGGAAAAGGCAGCACGCACCCCTAGTTCTCGAATGCTCTGCGCCACATCCACCGCCGCCTGCTCATCGGCGACAGCCTCCACGTGGAAGATAATGGTATGCGCACCCGCCTTGGCATAGGTCTCCACCCATTGCTCGGGTTCCTCGATCATGAGGTGGACATCCAATGGTTTATTGGTAAGCCGATGGACCGTTGCCGTGATATCCGGGCCGAAGGACAGGTTGGGCACGAAGTGCCCGTCCATAATGTCCACATGGACCCAGTCTGCGGTTTCAATCGCCGCTAATTCCTCGCCCAAGCGAGAAAAATCAGCGGCCAAGATGGAAGGGGAAATAATCGGTGCGGACATGCCCACTAGTCTATCGCGATTAGTCAGCCGCGCGGCGCAGAGCCGCAAAGAACATGGCATCGGTACCGTGCCGATGTGGCCACATTTGCACGGACTTTTCATGCCCTACATCGCCCATATCAGGAATGAGCCTCTGCGCGTCTAGCTCTGTGGCACCGAGCTCGCGTACGGCGCGGTCGACGATGCCACGAGTCTCGCGCAAGTCTGGCGAACACGTGGAATAAATGACCACTCCGCCTGGGCGCACCAGGTTTAAGGCCGAGGATAAAAGCTCAAATTGCAGCTGAGTAAGCTCGGCAATGTCGGACTCAGACTTGCGCCACCGCGCCTCGGGGCGGCGACGGAGTGCGCCGAGTCCGGAACACGGGGCATCGACAAGCACTCGGTCAAACCCCTGACCCACGCCCGGATTGCGTCCATCTGCCACATGAACGTCCACAGGTAAATCACTTACCGTTTTTTCAATCAGAGCCGCACGGTGCGGGGATACCTCCACCGCGTCCACGTGCGCGGAGTCGATGCGGGCAAGCGCACCCATTAAGGCCGCTTTACCGCCGGGACCGGCGCAGAGATCCAGCCACCGACCAGTGTCTTCGCCCTCCACCGGCGCTTCACATACCGCGCGGGCGATAAGCTGCGAGCCTTCATCTTGGACTGCAGCCAAACCCTGACGTACCGGCTCCAATTGGCCGGGATCGCCGGACTCCATATACACGGCGTAGGGGGAAAAGCGCCCTTCCTCATTGCCGGTCACAAGTGCTAATTCTTCGGCCGAGATTTCCCCGGGGCGGGCCACCAGATGCACCGCAGGCCTATCGGAGTCCGCAGCCAGGGCGGCCTCTAGCTCGCCCAGCCCCAGCACACGACTAAACGATTCCGCGATCCAGGTGGGATGGGCATGTTTGAAGGCAATGCCGGCGATTTCTCCCTCCGGGGCAAGCTTGTCCAGCCACGCCTTGGCCGGCGTGCGGGTAATGGTGCGCATAATGCCATTGGCAAAACCCTTGGCCTTGACCTCACCGCTGGCTTCCACCAAGCGCACGGTGGTATCAACCGCCGCATGGGCCTCCACGCGGGTATAGAGAACCTGATACGCGCCCAAGCGCAAGGCATCAACCACAGCTGGAGAAATGGCTTCGAGGCTGCGCGAGGAGCATTCTGCGATGACGGCATCTACTACGCCGAGGGTGCGGAGGGTGCCGTAGGTGATCTCGGTGGCAAAGGCGGCGTCTCGCCCGGTGAGCTTTTGCTTACGCAGTGCTGTGGGCAAGATGAGGTTGGCAAAGGCATCGTCATCGCTCACCCGACGCACGACGTCGAAAGCCACCGCACGCGGCGCGTCCACACCAGCGGTCAGTGCAGCCTGAATCAGACTGCCTTCCTGGCGCTTGCCGGAACGCTGACCAGAAGCATGAGCCTGTCGACCTCTGCGGTGGCCGTTACGTCCACCATGTTGCTGCTGGTGCGGGCGGCCACCACGGCCTTTCGCTCCACCGGATTTCCGGGGGTCCTGCGGCTTGCCTTCCGGCGACTTATCACCAGATTTACTACGGGAACGGAAACCACCACTCATTGGAACTTCACCTCGGCATCCTTGCCTAGTCCGCGGGCCCAGTCGGCCGCATTCATCATTTTCTTGCCTGGTGGCTGGATTTTACCCAGCTGGACCGGCTGCGTTGCGGTACCAACAAAAACGGCGTTCTTTGCAATGTAGAGCTGCCCAGGCTCTAAGTGCTCCGGTACCGCGGCTGCTGCCTCCACGGGGCTTACTGGTCCCACTTTTACCCGGGCCTCGTCCCACATGGTCCATGCGCCAGGACCTGGGGTGTGCGCACGAATATGCCGGTCGATGGCAAAGGCAGGCTGGGACCACTCCACGCGAGCTTGTGCGGTAGAGATTTTCGGGGCATAGGTGGCCTCGCCCTGCTGCGGTTGTGCCTCCAACTGACCCGCCGCTAGGCCATCCATGGTGGCGACGAGCAGATCGCCGCCGGAATAGGCAAGGCGAGTGAGCAGGTCATCGGCAGTATCGGTGGTGCGGATTTCCTCCGTCACGGTGCCCAGCACCGGACCGGTATCTAGGCCTTCTTCAATGCGGAACGTAGATGCGCCGGTAATCTCATCACCGGCAGCTATGGCAGCTTGTACCGGTGCCGCGCCACGCCATGCCGGGAGCAGGGAAAAATGCAGGTTCACCCAACCATGCTGCGGCAGCTCCAGCAGGTCCTTGGTGACCAGATTGCCATAAGCCACCACCGGAATTGCCTCGGGTTCGAGCTCCCGCAGGCGGGCACGCAGGGCCTGCCCGTCCTCCGTGTCCGGACGCAAGCTGCTAGGAGTTAGCACTTCGATGCCATGTTCTTGGGCTACTGCTTTCACCGGGCTGGGGTGAAGGCTACGGCCGCGGCCCTTCTTAGCATCTGGGCGGGTAATTACCGCCACCACCTCATGCGAGGAGGCAATTAGCTTTTCCAAGGCCACAACGGCGGGCTCAGGGGTACCGGCAAAAATAATCCGCATGCGGGGAAACTCTCCTATTAATCTCGTTCAAACTACTAGGCTACAACGCCGTAGCGCTGCCGCCACAGTAAGCGGGCTATGAGGCGTTAAACCACTCGGATTCACGGATGGCGCGCATAACGTCTTTTCGGTCCACGGCATCGAGGCGCTGCAGGAAAAGCACTCCATCGAGATGGTCCGTTTCATGCTGGATGCACCGAGCCATCAGCCCCGCGGCCACCATGGATAAGGGGCGGCCCTCTATATCCTGACCGCTGACAAAGACGCGGTTGAAGCGGGTGGTTTGCGCGCTAATGCCGGGAATAGAAAGACACCCTTCCGGGCCTGTTTGCTGCTGCGCGCCCAGCGGCGTCCAGACGGGATTAACTATCGCGCCACGCAAGCCAGATTGGGTGTGCGAGCAGTCATAGACAAAAGTCCGTTTGAGTATGCCCACTTGATTGGCCGCCAGCCCTACTCCCCCAGCTTCATCCATGGTCTCGAGCATATCGTTGGCCAAAATACGCAGTCCGCTATCGAACGTGCTTACTTCTTCTGCGCGACTGCCCAGGACAGGGTCGCCGTAGATACGGATTCCGCGAAGAGACATGGCAATCACACCTTTCTAATACGCTGAAATAAAGCCGGCTGACAATGGAGGGTTTCCCCGTCGAGACTAGCGCATAAGCCCTAGCCGCCCGCTACGGCTAACCCACGTGGATGGGGTCAACCACGATACGCAGTGGCAAGTCATCCTTGCGCGCGCTACGTGCCGCGTTTGCACTGCGCAAGGCGCGCCCTAATTGGGAACGAGGCCCCAATGGGGTGCGGATCACCAGCCGCTGCGCGGGACCAAAGCGCTGGCTATCGTAGTCGCCGGGCAGGCTATGGCCCGGGGGAAGAGGAACTGGGCCCAAAACCTCCGCATGCTCAGGAAGATCCACAAGCTCAGCAAAGCCATCCAGGGACGCATCCGCACCATCAATGGCGGCAAAGTGCACCGCAGGTGGGAATCTTACTTCTCGTCGGGCAGCAAGCTCGGCTGCGGCCGCGCCAACCATATCCCAGCGCAAGAAATGCTGAACCACGCTAAGAGACTCATCGGCAGCCACAATTACCCGGCCGCCCTTGAAATGCGGCTGCACTAGCGTGGCCGCCTGCGCCCACTTCGATAACGTGTCTTCAGTAGCACGCAGATCTTGGCGGTTGAGCAATGCACCAGCGTCCAAGAGCAGCGCCGCACCGTAGGCGCCATCTCGTACATTCGGTTCGGCGCCAGGGGTGGCGATGACAAGGGCCGGCGCATTATCCACTGCCTCGAGGATCTTATTTCCGCCAGAGACCACTACCCGGGTATTAGGAAAGGCACGGCCCAATTCCTCCGCGGTGCGCTCTGAGCCTAAAACGATGGCGCGCAGGCGCGGGGATCCGCATTCACTGCAGCGATGGCGCGCCTCGATGCGACCGCACCAGCGGCAGGTGGGCATTCCTGTCTCCTCCGCGCCGCCCTTGCTTGGCGACGCCCCCGTCGGCGGCAGCCCCAATGGCCCGTTGCAGTGCCGGCAGCGCGCCGGCGCGCGGCATCGGCCGCAGGCCAAAATTGGTGCGTATCCCTTGCGCGGTACTTGCACCAATACCGGCTCTCCCCTATCCAGCGCCTGATGGGCGGCTTGGAAGGCCTGTGCCTGAACTGAAGTGGTGCCGCCTTCTAAATCGCGAGCAATCGATAGACCGAATGGGCCTACCGCCTCAATGGCTGGGCAACGCGCCCCGATCGTTTGTTCTTTGGCGACCACATCGTGCGCCCAGCCTGACTCCACGAGGAGCTGCGTTTCCGCAGTCCGCGAATGGTTTGCCAAGACCATGCTGCAACCTTCAAAAGCAGAACGGGTGGTTAGCACTTCCCTGGCATGGACATAAGGTTTGAGGTTATCTACCAAATTATCGTTGCCATCATCGAGGATAACCGCCAGCTGTAGATGTTTTACTGGGGCGAAGGCGGCGGACCTAGTACCAATTACGACGCGCGCCTGGCCTACCAGGGCTGATAGGTAGCGGCGGTAGCGGGCCTGCGGGCCCATACTATTAGTCAGCACTGTAATCTGCTTCGCCCCTAATACCTGGCGAAGGGCTGCTTCTACCGCATCAACGCTCTTCTGGTCCGGGGCAACTAAGAGCACCCCGCCTCCGTCTAACGCCACCTTGGCCGCGAGCGCAGCTAAGGCATGCGCCCAATCATCGCCCGGGGCGATTTGCCATGCGGCACGGGCGAGCTTGCCAGACAGGATTGAATCAACGAAAGCCTCACCATGCTCATAAGCAGACCACCCCGAAAGGTCAGGCTCGCTCGTGGTACCGAGCTCCTCCCACGGGGTTTCCAAATCGGATTCCTCCGCCTTTGCGTGCCTAGGTGGAATAGCAGAGCGGATAATATCTGAGCGCACTCCGCCATAGCGGTCCGCTAGGGCGTCGATAAGCCGGGCAAGCTGCGGCGGATACACCTGGAACGGTGAGATGATGCGCTCGATAAAGCGCAGGTTACCGCCAAATTCAGAATCATGCAGCCGCTCTAGCACTATCGCATCAACCAAGCGTCCATTAAAGCGGATGCGGACCTTAATGCCCGGCTGAACGTCCTCCGAATCTGCCTCTTCTACAAGGTAATCAAAACCCCGGTCAAGGTGCGCGACCCCTAAAAGAGGCAACACCCGCACAACCGGTTTCCGGATGGCGGGTGTTTTCTTAGGCATAAGCCCCGATTCTACAGACCGGCGGCAGCGCGCAGTGCCTCTACTCGGTTCAACTGCTCCCACGGCAGCTCAACGTCGGTGCGTCCGAAGTGACCGTAGGCCGCAGTCTGGGCATAAATGGGCCGTAGCAGGTCGAGTTCGCGGATAATCGCGGCTGGACGCAGGTCGAATACCTGATTTACCGCAGCCTGAATATTCGCATCGCTCAGGCCTTCCTTGGCAGTGCCGAAAGTCTCCACGTACAAGCCCACCGGCTTAGCACGACCAATTGCGTAGGCAACCTGAACCTCGGCGCGATCCGCCAAACCAGCGGCGACGATATTCTTAGCCACCCAGCGCATTGCATAAGCAGCGGAGCGGTCTACCTTGCTGGGGTCCTTACCGGAGAAGGCGCCACCGCCGTGACGAGCCATACCACCGTAGGTATCGACGATGATCTTCCGGCCGGTAAGACCGGCATCACCCATGGGTCCACCGAGAATGAAAGACCCTGAAGGGTTGACCAACAACGTCGTGTCTTCGGTGTAGTACTTCTCCAAGCCCGCGTCCTTAATGACCCATTCAAGGACCTCGCTGCGCAATGGGCCCTCCAGCCAAGCGCTATCAACCTCAGTATCGTGCTGAGTAGAAATCACCACGGTATCTAGGTGGGAAGGCTCATTGTCATCGGTATAGGCGAAGGTCACCTGGGTCTTGCCATCCGGACGCAGGTGATCCACGATGCCCTCCTTGCGCACCTGCGTCAGGCGGCGAGAAAGCCGGTGTGCCAAGGCGATAGGCAGGGGCATATACTCGGCGGTCTCATTGGAGGCATAGCCGAACATCAAGCCCTGATCACCTGCACCAGCGGTGTCATTTTCCTCGTCATAGTCCTCGTCATGGGCGCGGGCTTCGGTGGAGTTATCTACGCCGGCGCCGATCTCCTGGGACTGCTCACCGATGGCAATATTGACACCGCAGGTATTGCCATCAAATCCCACCTCAGAGGAGGTAAAGCCAATGGACTTTAGGGTATCGCGCACGAGCGCCGGGATTTCTACATATGCCTCGGTGCGTACCTCTCCCACCACGTGAACCTGACCGGTGGTAACCAACGTCTCAACGGCGACGCGGGATACGGGATCCTTTTCCAGCAGGGCATCGAGGATGGCGTCCGAGATGGCGTCACAAATCTTATCGGGATGGCCTTCCGTAACGGACTCGCTGGTAAAAAGACGAGTTGCCACTGCAGCGTTATCAGTCACAAAAACTTCCTTCGTTCTCACTGTTGATTCGATGCTGTGGGTTTTCTACGCCCAAGCCTAATACCTCGCAATCCTAGACCAAGCGGTCTATAAATGCAATTTTAGCTGTCTACACCCGAAACATTTCATTCACAGCCGCCAAAATCTGTGCGGCGACTACTTGTTTCGAGCCATGTTCCACCCGTTGCGGCGCGGACTCTGGCCGCAAAATCCATCCCTCATTCGACTTTTGGCCAAAGGTCTTGGCCCTACCGACCTCATTGGCCATAAGCACATCGCAGCCTTTGCGAACAAACTTTTCTTGGGCATATTCCAAGGCAGACTTGTGGGCGTCACCCGTTTCGGCGGCAAACCCCACAATCACACACTCCGCCGGAATCTCCGAGCGCTCTCGTGCGGCCACAAGCCCTTTGAGGACATCCGGGTTTTCTACCAAATGTAGGGCCGAGAGTGCGTCGTCTGCTTGCCCCTTCTTCATCTTTGACTCAGCTGCCTCCGCGGGGCGGAAATCAGAAACTGCGGCAGCCATAATGATCACGTCCGCATCACGGGCCTCTTCGTGCATCGCTTCCTCCAGTTCCCGGGTGGAAACAATGTGGCGCACCTTCGCACCGCTGGGGACAGGCAGCTGCGCAGTATTCCCAGCCACAAGGGTGACCTGAGCCCCCTTCTGGGCGGCCCATTCCGCGAGCGCGAATCCCTGCCTACCAGAAGATCGATTACCCAAGTACCGCACTGGGTCCAGTTCTTCCTGGGTGCCTCCCGCTGATATGACTACCCTTTTGTCTTGCCAGGTATGTTCAACCCGGTAACCAGCCAATTCGGTGCGCACTACCTCAGCAATCTGCTCCGGCTCCGGAAGGCGACCAGGACCTGAGTCCTTGCCGGTCAAACGGCCATGGGCGGGCTCAATAACCGTAATACCGCGCCGCCGCAAAGTAGCGACGTTGTCTTGCGTGGCGGGATTGTGCCACATCTCTGTATGCATGGCCGGAGCAATGATGACCGGGCACGTCGCCACCAACACGGTCGCCGTAAGTAGATCATCAGCCCGACCGGCGGCCAGTCGCGCGATTAGATCCGCAGTTGCGGGCGCAATTACCACAGCATCCGCCCGCTGCCCGATGTTAACGTGCTGCACCTCATCCACAGCCTCAAAAACGCTGGTGGAAACCGGGTGGCCGGACAGGGCTTCAAACGTTGCAGCGCCAACAAAGTTTAGTGCGCTTTCCGTAGGGACAACGCGCACATCATCGCCCGCCTCCTTGAGATTGCGCACAAGGTGGCACGCTTTGTAGGCGGCGATGCCGCCAGCAACGCCTACAACAATATTGCGAGAGCTATCTTTTTCAATCACACCGCACGATGGTACCTGGCGGCACAAAGAAAGGCCCCACTCGCCGCCCCGGGAAGGTGCACCCCTAGCCGGGGATACACGTCCGTGGCGACGCGTGGAGCCTACAAGCTATTGCACGCTTGTGCGCTAGCTACTTGCCTTCCTCGTGGTCCAGCAAGCCAGCGTCAATTTCGCGCAATGCGATGGACAAAGGCTTTTCGCCTGGCTCTGGAGTAACCAGTGGGCCTACGAATTCGAAGACACCTTCATCCTGCTCTTGGTAGTAGCTATTGATCTGGCGGGCGCGCTTAGCAGCGAAGATGACCAAAGCGTACTTAGAGGAAACCTTGTCCAAAAGCTCATCGATCGGGGGATCAGTAATGCCGATCGGATCATCAAATACTGGCTCCGCCTTTGCGGCTTCAGTGTTAGAAGGGGTGGTCACGTTAGTCACATGCACCTTTACATTGATTGAAGATGGTCAAAAAGGAGGTCTATGCCTGCAGGATATCACTGATGGCAGCCACTGCCTGGTCCAAATCCTCGTTAACAACGACGTGGTCGAACTCATCCTGTGCGGCTAGTTCCTCATGCGCAGTTTGCAACCTACGGTCAATGACGTCTTGCGGCTCGGTACCGCGGCCGGTGAGCCGCTCCACAAGCACGTCCCATGATGGGGGTGCCAAAAAGACCAAGTCTGCCTCCGGCAGTGCTTTCTTAACACTCCTAGCGCCCGCAAGATCAACCTCAACGAGCACTGGGCGTCCTGCGGCCAAAGCTTCCTCTACCGGCTGAGCAGGGGTTCCAGAGCGCTGCAATCCACCGTGAATATCAGCCCATTCGAGCATTTCCCCGGCGTCGATTCGCTGCTGGAAGGCTTCTGGGGTGACGAAGAAGTAGTCGACACCATCCTGCTCCCCGGGACGGGGCTGGCGCGTAGTCATCGACACGCTAAAGTACAGCCCCTCGACGTCACTGCGCAGACGCGAAACCACGGTGGATTTTCCCACTGCGGATGGCCCCGCCAGAACGACGAGGCGACCGCGTGCAGTTGCGTCAGCCATGGTTGTAACTATTCGCCGTAACCGAAACGCTCGAGGAGAGCACGACGCTGACGCTCACCCAAGCCGCGCAGACGACGGGTCTGAGCGATCTCCAGGTCCTCCATGATTTCCTTAGCCTTGACCTTGCCAACCTTCGGCAGAGCCTCGAGGAGTGCAGAAACCTTGGTCTTGCCGATGATCTCATCGGTCTCAGCCTTTTCGAGCACGTCCTTCAGGTCGGTCTCGCCGCGCTTGAGCGCAGCCTTGAGCTCAGCGCGAGCCTTACGGGCCTCAGCGGCCTTTGCGAGAGCTTCCTTGCGCTGCTCATCAGTCAACTTTGGAAGGGCCACGGGTTTCCTCCGATTCATTAGATTGATTCTGTTACGTCTAGTACTTGGTACCAGATTACGGTTGCCTAACGCAGTTTATACACCGCGGAAAGTTATCAATAACCTTCGGGCAAACCGACTTCTGGTAATCCTAGCACTGCTCATTGAACGGTGACGATTAGCGGGTCCAAAAGCACGCCTATTTTAGCACGTCACCGCACATACCTTAAACAAAGTACCAGGTAAGCAGCGCGGCCAGTAATCTGCCACGCCGCCCCTTTTAGTCCCGGAACTCCTGAGCCACGCGATTCACCGCTTTGCGCAGGTCAGCGAGAGCAGGTCCTTGTTCCAATACTGCTCGGGACACGTTCGCGAATCCCAGCGATGGCCGAGCAGAGACAATGCTGTGCACTTGCTCTGGGCCAGCACCTTGGGCGCCAACGCCTGGCAGAAGAACCGGGCCATTGAGCGCATCCAGGCGAGGTGGATTGTCCAAAGTAGCCCCAACGACTACCCCGATGTCTCCCGGCTTGTCGGCCTTCTGCGCCGCTACATTGAGCGCGGCACATTCATCGACCACTCCTTGTGCGATGGTGCTCTCCTCGCCTACTGGGACAGCTTGGATGGCACGTGCCTCCGGGTTGGAGGTAGCCGCCAAGACGAATACGCCGCGTCCGGTTTCTTCGGCCTTGCTAAACACCGGGCCTAACGCACCAACGCCTAGATAGGGAGACACGGTCACCGAATCTGCGCGCAGGGGTGAGCTATCACCTAGCCAAGCATCTGCGTAGCCGGCCATGGTCGAGCCAATATCGCCACGCTTGGCATCGGCCACGGTCAGGCATCCCACCTCGCGTAGGGACGCCAAGACGTCCTCGAGGACCGCAAACCCCTGGGAACCGAAGCGCTCGAAGAAGGCAACCTGCGGCTTTACCAAGGCAGCGGTATCGCTGAAGGCTTCTACGCAGCGCATGCTGAAGGTCCGAAGACCATCAGCGGTGGGCTCCAGTCCCCACTTTTCCAGCAGATACGGATGCGGGTCTATACCCACACAGAGGCGACCACGCGCCTGGCCCGCTGCCTCAAGCAGCTCACCAAATCCCTTAGTTTTGTGGGCCATGCTCAAGCTCCTGAAGCGCGCGTACCTGCAGGTTGCCAATGCGCATCGCTTCGATACCTTGGACGGCTGCGGTTACGCCCTGCACGGTGGTTACCAGCGGGATTTCCATGTGGACCGCGGCAGCGCGGATATCGTAACCGTCGTGGCGCGCGCCTGCAGAGCCCGCAGGGGTGTTGAGAATCCAGTCGATTTCACCGTTGAAGATCTTATCCACGATGGACTCTTCGCCTTCCTTAGCCTCAGAGACCTTGGCGGCAACCTCACATTCGATGCCATTGCGGCGCAGCATCTGCGCCGTACCGGCGGTAGCGACGATGTTGTAACCCATGTTCGCCAAGCGCTGGATCGGGAAAATCAAGGTGCGCTTGTCCCGGTTGGCGACGGATACGAAGATAGTGCCCTCCGTAGGCGGCACGGCGAAGGCAGCGATTTCGCCTTTGGCGTAGGCCGCACCGAAGTTGGTAGCCAAGCCCATAACCTCACCGGTGGACTTCATTTCCGGCGACAGCAGCGTATCGAGCAGGCTGCCATCGGTCCGGCGGAAGCGGTTAAACGGCAAGACCGCTTCTTTGACTGCGATCGGGTGCTCCAGCGGCAAGGAACCACCGTCATATTCAGAAGGAATCATGCCTTCGGCGCGCAGCTCCGCGATGGTAGAGCCCATCATGACGCGAGAAGCTGCCTTAGCTAGTGGAACGCCGGTCGCCTTGGAGACAAATGGCACGGTACGGGAAGCACGTGGGTTGGCCTCGATGACGTAGAGGATGTCGTCCTTCAGGGCGAACTGAACGTTCATCAGGCCCTTGACGCCAATACCCTCCGCTAGAAGCCGGGTGGAGGTGCGGACCTTTTCGATATCCTCTGGTCCCAGCGTCATAGGCGGCAGTGCACAGGAAGAGTCGCCCGAGTGGATGCCGGCTTCCTCGATGTGCTCCATCACACCGCCCAAGTAGACCTCGTTGCCGTCGCAGAGTGCGTCGACGTCGATCTCGATCGCGGAATCTAGGAAACGGTCCACTAGGACCGGGTGGTCCGGGGAAAGCTCGGTAGCACGTTCGATGTAGTCTTCCAGCGCCTTTTCGTCGTAGACGATCTCCATACCGCGGCCGCCCAAAACATAGGACGGGCGGACCAATACTGGGTAGCCGATAGAGGAGGCAACCTCGCGCGCCTCAGCAAAGGAGGTGGCGGTGCCATACTCTGGTGCTGCCAATTCGGCTTCGTCGAGGACCTTGCCAAACTCGCCGCGGTCCTCAGCGGAGTCAATAGCTGCTGGGCTGGTGCCCACAACAGGAACTCCTGCCTCCTCCAACCGGGCTGCAAGGCCCAGTGGAGTCTGGCCGCCGAGCTGAACAATGACGCCGGCAACATCACCGGAAGCGGCCTCTGCGTGGTAGACCTCCATGACGTCCTCGAAGGTCAACGGCTCGAAGTAGAGGCGGTCCGCGGTGTCATAGTCAGTGGACACGGTCTCTGGGTTGCAGTTGACCATGACGGTCTCATAGCCCTGCTCCGAGAGCTCGAGAGCTGCGTGCACGCAGGAGTAGTCAAATTCGATACCTTGACCGATGCGGTTCGGTCCGGAGCCCAGAATAATGACCTTACCCTTGGAGCCTTCCGGTGCGGGGCGAACCTCGGTCTCGGCTTCCGGATCAAGCTCATAGGAGCTGTAGTGGTATGGGGTCTGTGCCTCGAACTCGCCGGCACAGGTGTCAACGGTCTTGTAGACAGGGCGGATACCCATGCGCCAGCGTAGGCTGCGTACGCCATCTTCGCCGTTGAATTCGGGGCGAAGGGCGGCAATCTGGGCGTCGGAAAGCCCAAAGAACTTGGCCTCGCGCAGCAGCTCCTCGGTGAGCACTGGGGCATCGATAAGCTCTTGGCGGAAGGCTACCAGCGTGGCCAGCTCAGCGATGAACCACGGGTCAACGCCGGAAGCCTCATGGACCTCGTCCACCGAGGCGCCGAGGCGCAGGGCCAATTCAATGTCGTACATGCGGCCCTCGGTCGGGCGCTCAAGATCCTTGAGTACCGCCTTGAGGTCACCAGCGCGCTCGCCGGCGAAGTACTCATCCGGCTTGGTCCAGAAGCCATTGGGCTTGTTTTCCAAAGAACGCATGACCTTATTGAGGCCCGCGATGTAGTTGCGGCCGATGCCCATGGCCTCGCCCACAGACTTCATGGTGGTCGTCAGGGTATCGTCTGCGCCCGGGAACTTCTCAAAGGCAAAGCGCGGGGCCTTGACAATGACGTAGTCCAAGGTCGGCTCGAATGCGGCCTTGGTTTCGCCGGTGATATCGTTTTGCACCTCGTCCAAGGTATAACCAATGGCGAGCTTGGCAGCCAGCTTAGCAATGGGGAAGCCGGTGGCCTTGGACGCCAGCGCGGAGGAACGGGACACGCGCGGGTTCATCTCGATGACGATGATGCGACCGTCTTCCGGGTTGACGGCGAACTGGATATTGCAGCCACCGGTATCGACTCCGACCTCGCGGATAATCGCGATACCGAGGTCGCGCATCTTCTGGAACTCACGGTCGGTCAGGGTCAGCGCTGGGGCAACCGTAACGGAATCGCCGGTGTGCACGCCGAGGGCGTCAACGTTTTCGATGGAGGCCACGACCACGACGTTGTCGTCGCCATCGCGCATAAGCTCGAGCTCATATTCCTTCCAGCCGAGAATAGACTCCTCAATAAGCACGTTGGCCTCAGGGGACGCGGCCAGGCCGCCGCCAGCAATGCGGTCTAGGTCCTCATTATTGAAGGCCAGACCAGAGCCCAAGCCACCCATGGTAAAGGAGGGGCGGACCACTACGGGCAGGCCGAGCTTGTCGACGGTCTCGTTTACCTCATCCATGTTGTGGCACACCGCGGAGCGAGCGGACTCGCCGCCAATGGAGGCGACAATATCCTTGAATTTCTGGCGGTCTTCACCGCGCTCAATGGCGTCAATATCGGCGCCGATGAGCTCAATGCCGTACTTGTCCAAAATCCCCTTGCGGTCCAGCTGGACTGCCGCATTCAGCGCGGTCTGGCCACCCAAGGTGGCGAGCACAGCGTCAATAGGGTGTCCCTCTTCGCGCTCCTTGACCAAAATCTTCTCGATGTAGTCCGGCTCAATGGGCTCGACGTAGGTGTGGTCCGCGAACTCAGGGTCGGTCATGATGGTGGCCGGGTTGGAGTTGACCAGGGTTACCCGAAGGCCTTCTTCCTTGAGCACGCGGCAGGCCTGAGTGCCGGAGTAGTCGAACTCGCAAGCCTGGCCGATGACGATCGGTCCGGAGCCGATGACCAGGACGTGGTTGATGTCGTTGCGCTTTGGCATAGTTTTTCTTCCTTTTCCTGGTTGTTTACTTATTCGGGGTGTGGTTAGCCATCAGTTCTTCGAACTGATCAAAAAGTGGATTGGCATCGTGCGGTCCAGCTGCGGACTCGGGGTGATACTGCACGGAATAGGCCATGCCATTCTTCAAAGCAACGCCCTCCACCGTGTCGTCATTGAGGCAGATGTGGGTGACCTGCGCGGGACCGAAGTCGGTGTCAAACTCGGCGTCTTTACTCTCTAGGTCATAGCCCTCCGGCGCCTTGAGCGCGAAGCCGTGATTCTGCGAGGTGATGTCGATCTTGCCGGTTAAGTTATTGCGCACCGGCACGTTGATGCCACGGTGGCCGAACTTCATCTTGTAGGTATCCAGGCCCAGCGCGCGCCCGAGGAGCTGGTTGCCAAAGCAGATGCCGAAGAACGGAATCTTTGCCTCAAGCACCTGCTTGATGATGCCTACCATCTCATCGGCCGTAGCCGGGTCGCCCGGGCCATTGGAGACGAAGACGCCATCCGGGTTATAGGACTTCACCTTGTCAAAGGAGGTATTTGCAGGCACAACGATGGTCTCAATCCCGCGCTGCGAGAAGTGGCGCGGGGTCGCGGTCTTCACACCCATATCGAAGGCAACGACGGTGTACTTCTTCTCCCCCACGGCCTCAACCGTGTAGGGCTCGTTCGTAGATACCTCTGCGGCAAGGTCAGCGCCCTCCATGGAGTCTTGGGCTTTTACTTCCTTTAGCAGCTCCTCTACTGGACGCTGCGCATCCTCGCCGGAAAAAAGACCGGCGGAAATAGAGCCGTAGTTGCGCAGGTGGCGTACCAAGGTGCGGGTATCAATACCGCGAATACCGATGACGCCTTGCTTTTCCATCTCCTCGCTCAAGCTGCGCTCTGCGCGCCAGTTGGATACGCGCTGGGCGAGGTCGCGGATAACGAGGCCAGCAACCCAAATACGGTTGCCGTGGGACTCATTGTCCTCGTCATTCCACCCGGTATTGCCAATATGCGGCGCTGCGGAAACCACAATCTGGCGGTGGTAGGACGGGTCCGTCATGGTTTCCTGGTAGCCGGTCATCGCCGTGGTGAATACGGCCTCACCCAAGGTGGTGCCGGTGGCACCAAAGCCATAACCGCGGAAGGTGCGCCCGTCCGCGAGAACGAGGATTGCTGGGGTTCTATCAGTCACGTCGTGGCCTTTCTCTGCCATATAGGTGGTCTCAGTGTGCAAGGTTAGTCTTCTTCGGAGGCTGCCAAGTCAAAAGTGACGGCTCCTCGCAAAATGGTGTGGGTAACGCGGGCGCCGAACTCTTCACCTGCATACGGGTTGTTTTCGGACTTGGATGCCAGCTTGGAGGAATCAGACACCCAGTGGTGGGCTGGGTCCACAATGGTCAAATTCGCGGGCTCGCCTTCTGCGATGGGGCGACCGTGACCCGGCAGGCGGGTGATTTCCGCCGGGCGCTCGGACATGACGCGGGCGACAAAACGCCAATCGGCCAGTCCGGTCTCAACGAAGATTTTGGCGATAACGGCCAGGGAAGATTCCAGGCCCAGCATGCCTGGTCGGGCATTTTCAAACTCCACGCACTTGTCTTCGGAGCCGTGCGGGGCATGGTCAGTGGCCACGCAGTCGATGGTGCCGTCGAGCAGCGCCTGGCGCAGGGCTTCGGTATCGCGCTTCTCGCGCAACGGCGGGTTAACGCGGAAGAGGCCATCGTAGGTGCGCAGCTTATCGTCAGTCATCAACAGGTGGTGCGGGGTGACCTCAGCGGTCAGCGGGATTTCCTGCTCCTTGGCCCACTTGAGCAGCTCCACGGTTCCCTGAGTGGATGCGTGACAAATGTGCACGCGATTGCCATAGTCGCGCGCCAAGAGTGCATCGCGGGCCACGATGGATTCTTCCGCCACGCGCGGCCAGCCGCGCAGGCCTAGCTTGGCTGCGGTCTCGCCTTCGTGCGCCGAAGCACCGCCGGTCATGCGGTCATCCTCGGCGTGCTGAGCCAGCAGTACATCCATACCCTTGGCGTACTCCAAGGCGCGACGCATCAGCTGCGGATCCTGGACGCACTTGCCATCATCGGAGAACATGCGGACCTTGGCATCCGAGCGGGCCATCATGCCGAACTCGGTAAGGGTCTTGCCCTCCAGGCCCTTGGTAATAGAGCCCACTGGGTGGACGTCGCACAGCGCTAAGGCCTGGGATTTAGCCCACACGGATTCCGCGATGATCGGCTGATCGGTCACCGGGTTGGTATTGGCCATAGTAAACACGGCGGTGAAACCACCCTTAGCGGCAGCCTTGGAGCCGGTCCCGATGGTTTCGGTGTCCTCACGGCCGGGCTCGCGCAGGTGCACGTGCATATCTACGAGCCCCGGTAGAAGAACGTTGCCCTCGCCGTTGATGACCTTAGCGTCTTGTGCCGCAACGTCACCGCCAATGGCTGAAACAACGCCATCTTTAACCAGCACATTGGTGGGCTCGCCTTCGCCATACAAGCGCACATTCTTAATCACAAGTGGGGATTCCGCCGGCGCGGAAAGGCGACCGGTTTCTGGGTAAGTAGTCATTTTCTCTCCCTAAGGTTGATTGCGGGTCGCGATATTAAATGCCGGCGTTTTCGCCATTGGTCAGCAGCGTAAACAGCACGGCCATGCGGGCGTGCACGCCGTTGTGTACCTGCTGCAGGACGGCGGTTTTATCCAGATCAGCCACGCCATAGTTGATCTCCATGCCGCGCAGCATAGGGCCAGGGTGCATGACAACGGCGTCTTTGTGCATTGCCGCCGCGCGGTCCTTGGACAGGCCGAAGAGGTTGGCGTATTCGCGGTGGGACGGGAAGAAACCGCCATTCATGCGCTCTTGCTGCACGCGCAGCATCATGACCACATCGGCCTCGGCGATCTCTGCATCAAAGTCATAGGACACGCGCACCGGCCAATTCTCCACCCCGAAGGGCATGAGCGTAGCTGGCCCCACGAGGGTTACCTCTGCCCCCAGCGTGTTAAGCAAATCCACGTTAGAGCGCACCACGCGCGAGTGCAGGCAATCGCCCACAATTTTCACTTTGAGACCGGCAAAGCCTTGCTCGCCCTGCAAGCCGAGTCGTTGCCGCATGGTTACCGCGTCAAGCAGCGCCTGCGTTGGGTGCTGGTGGGCGCCATCACCGGCGTTGATAACGGAGGGGCCCTTGCCCTCAGGGGCTACCCACTGGGCCAGCTGCTGCGGTGCACCAGAGGAAGGGTGACGCATGATGATCGCATCGGCGCCGATGGCGGCCAAGGTAAGGCCCGTATCCTTCAGGGACTCGCCCTTCTTTACCGAGGAGGTAGAGGCGGATAGGTTGATGACGTCCGCCGACATCCACTTGCCGGCCGTTTCAAAGGAGGAACGGGTGCGAGTGGAGTTTTCATAAAAAAGCGTATAGATGGTGCGCCCGCGCAAGGTAGGAAGCTTTTTAACTTCGCGGCCTTCGAGGGCCTCGCGGAAGCGATCCGCTTCATCCATCAGGCCGATAATTTCAGACTTATCGAGCTCCGCCATATCGATGAGGTGCTTCATGGTTATGCCTCCCCCTTCTCAGTGCCTGCGGCATCGAGGTTGACGGCAGCTCGGGTCAGCACGACTGCGTCTCGACCGTCAATCTCATTGTTATATACGGTGACGTCTTCTTCTCGCGCGGTAGGCAGGTTTTTGCCCACATAATCTGCGCGGATGGGAACTTCGCGGTGGCCGCGGTCTACCAGAACTGCGAGCTGGATAATATCGGGCCGGCCAACGTCGCTTAGCGCATCAAGGGCGGCGCGAATCGTGCGGCCGGAATACAAAACATCATCAACCAGGATGACAATCGCGTTATCGATACCGCCGGTAGGAATGGTGGTGGGTTGCAATGCGCGATGCGGCTTATTGAGCAAATCATCGCGGTAGAGGGTGATATCGAGGGAGCCCCATGGGACTTCTACCCCGGAAAATTCTGCGATCTTAAGTGCAAGACGCTGTGCTAGCGGCACGCCACCAGAGGGAATGCCAAGCAGAATGACCCGCGGAGCCTCCGCGGAATCGAGCGCCGTTTTTTCAATGATCTGGTGCGCGATGCGTGCAACGGTACGCGAGACATCATCGGAGCTTAAAAGCTCCAATTGTTTCGCGGTAGCGTTAGTTTCACTCATCGTGACCTCCTTCCCCGCCTCACGGTGCGGTCTTTAAAGGATGCCGATAGATGGTCTCAAAAGTGTCTATGGTGTTAGACACAAGATACTTTAGCACCCCACCCGCCATTCGGGTGAGGCAACCCAGAAAGGTACTTCGACGGTGAGTTTTTCTGCACAACACGTAGTCCCTGCACCCCGCACAGATGTCTGGGCCTGGCATACCCGCCCAGGTGCTCTCACCCGGCTCAACGCCCCGTTCGCCTTTATGACCCCAGTGCAACAAGCACAGAGCCTGGGTGATGGCACTTCGATTCTGCGCTTGCCTGGTGGCCTGCAGTGGAAGGCACAACATGTGTTGTCCCGTTACCAGGAGGGCTATTCCTTTAGTGATGAGTGCGTCAATTCCCCACTGCGCCAGCTGACTCAGTGGCGCCACACCCACACCTTCGCCGAGGACCCAGCCGGTACCCGGGTGACGGATGAGGTGGACACGCGCGTTCCTTCCGCCGCATTGAAATCAGTCTTTGCTTATCGGCAGCATCAGCTGATTGAAGACTTTGCCTTCTTCAAACGCCTGCGCGATGCAGGACTTAATACCCGACCATTGACCATTGCGATGACAGGTTCGCGCGGCAGTGTCGGCACGGCGCTTACCGCGCAGCTACGTACCGCCGGCCATACAGTGATCCAGCTCGTGCGTGGTAAGGCGGGCAGTGGCCAGCGCCACTGGAATACCAACCTCCCCGATCCGCACTTGCTAGACGGCGTGGACGTCCTTGTCCACCTGGCGGGCGAGCCCATCTTCGGCCGTTTTAATGAGGAACACAAGGCTGCCATTCGGGATTCCCGCGTGGGCCCTACCCGGAGCTTGGCTCGCATCGCCGGCGAAACGCCATCCGTAAAGGCCATGGTGTGCGCCTCTGCTATCGGCTTTTATGGCGCAAACCGGGGCGAGGAAGTCTTAACTGAGGACTCCGAACCGGGAGAGGGATTCTTAGCCGATGTCGTGCGCCAGTGGGAGGACGCCTGCGAACCCGCCCGCGCAGCGGGCACCCGCGTAGTCAATATCCGCACCGGCATTGCCATGTCAGGCGGCTCCGGCCTACTGCCGCTGCTGCGAGCCCTCTTCTCCACCGGACTGGGTGGCCCCTTTGGCGATGGCAAATTCTGGTTTAGCTGGGTTGCTATCGATGACCTTACGGATGCCTATTTCCGCGCCATCGTGGATGATTCGCTTTCCGGCCCGGTCAATGCGGCCTCCCCCAACCCGGTCCTAAATAAGGAGTTCGTTGCTGCATTGGGCAAAGAGCTCCACCGGCCGGCTATTGTGCCCGTGCCCTCCTTTGGTCCTGCGCTCTTGCTCGGGCGCGAGGGCGCCCAGGAGTTAGCCTTGGCAGAACAGCGCGTAGCCCCCACCGTGCTCACCGAGATCGGTCATAGCTTCCGCTACTCCACTATCGACGCCGCCTTGGCGCATGAACTGGGTGGCGAAAGCCTCTGCTAATTGCGGGCCACTCCCCGTGGACGCCCCAGACACGTTTGGCGCAGCGCCACCGGAGTGCGACGCAATTTGTCGGTCAGCCAAAGGTTGTGGGCAGTGATTCACCATCGCAGCTCGTTGCGGCAACGCGCACGTACTGCACCACCCCGATATAACTTCCGAGCAAGACCTGCGGTGTTCTTCTCCTGCCGGAAAGCACGGGTGTAGTTAGGTAGGCTAGGAAGGGTTGACCTTAACCCCGATTAGTACATGGATTGAGACTGTTTAAGTGTCTGAAGAACCAACCCTGTATCCCGATACGCCGGTAGAGCCCGTTACTCTCGAGCGTATTGGTGAGATCTTTGAGTCCGAAAACCTCGAGTACCGCCTAGAAGAGCAGCCTGTAGGCGAGGACGAGACCGTACGTATCCTGCGTACCGGCTTTTCCAATGTTGCCATTGCTATGCAGGTTCGCGATGACGTCCTCGTCGCCGATTCTGTGTGGCGCGGCAACGTCCCTTCTTCTGAGGGACCTAGCCTGCTGATGGTTCTCAACCAGTGGAACCAGCAGCACTTTGCACCGACCCTGCGCTTTTTCGAGTCCGCAGAAAACAACCTCGCGGTCTCCGGTGTACGCGAAATTAATGTGGCACACGGCCTATCCCGGAACCAGATTGGTTCCTTTGTGATGTCCACCCTGGACTCTATGCTGCAGTCCTTCGCCTTCGTCGAGGAACATTACCCACAGCTCGTGACCTGGGAGGAGCACAACCATGACTAATGCATCTACGGAAAATAACCTGCCAGAAATCAGCCTGGACCGCGTTATCGAGGCAATGCGTACCTTCGATATTGAGCTGACCACAATGGACGCTGATATCGACGCAGCCACCGCTAACCTCAATGGCCTGCCCACCATGTTCGCGGTACTAGACTCCGTCGTTATCGTTCGTTGCGACGTGCCTACCGACGCCGCCTATTCCAAGGCCGACGCCGGCCTATTCTTGGCTGCAAACCAGATCAACTCGGTAGCTTTCGGTGCGCGCGCGGTTATCTCAGAGCACGATGACATGCTCGTCGTGCGCACCGAGCGCGATATCCCCGCTGCCGCTGGTATGAATGACGAGCAGCTGCAGGCAGCCTTAAAGTCTGCAGTAGACGGCGTAATTCGTGGGCAGGACGCCATGGTCTCTGCTGCAGAAGAGATGGCCAAGTTTGGCTCCGAAACTGCTGGCAAGGCCAGCACGGAAGGCGATAACTCGGGTGCTGGAGATGCCACGAGTTAGCTAAGCCCGCCAAAGAACCAAGCTCCCTGAGCCCGCCGTTCCTCACATGGAAAAGGCGGCAGAAAGGGAGCTTTTTGTGCACAATTACTCGGCGTCGAGAATGCGTTGGCGTTCTTCTTCCGGATCAAAATCCGGTGCGGGCCAAGAAAGCTCTAGGTGGCGCAGCGCGTCCACGATGAGGAACTTCAATGCCATGCGGGCGTACTTCTTATTATCTGTGGGGATGACGTACCACGGTGCCCAGATCTCATCCGTTCGGCGAATGGCATCTTCATAAGCAGCCATGTACTCGTCCCAGTATCCGCGCTCCTCAATATCGGAGGGGTCGTATTTCCAATATTTGTCCTCGCGTTCGGTGCGCTCCAGCAAGTTTTCTTTTTGGAACTGTGGAGAGATATGCAGGAATATCTTTAAAATCTTGACGTTGTTGCCGGCCAGTTCCTGCTCATAGTCCCGTATGGCTGCAAAACGGCGGTCCACTTCGTCTTCGTCTACCCATTTATGCACCCGCTGGATGAGCACATCTTCATAATGGGAGCGGTCGAACGCCACGATTTGGCCCGGCACGGGGTCATGTTTGCGAATGCGCCACAAAAAGTCGTGCTCCAGTTCCTCGTCTGTCGGTTTGCCAAAGCCGACAGTTTTGGTGCCTTGCGGGTCAAAGACCGAAAAGACATTACGGATGGCACCGCCTTTGCCGGAGGTGTCCATTCCTTGTAAAACTACGAGCAAGGAAGGAGCGCCTTCTTCGTGGGCGCGGCCATTGGCAAAGAGACGCTCCTGAAGGTCGTAAAGCTCTTCATCGTAATGCCCGAAACGATCAGCTAGGTCAGATTTGGAGCCACTGAAGCCCGGTGTAGTGGTGGGGTCCACATCAGCGAGGCGGAAATTCCTCCCTGCCCTCAGCCCCAGTGCATCATGAATCTTAAATTTGCCCATGCCTATCATGGTACAAAAATACCGCCCGCAGCCAGCCTGGTATTTCAACCAAGCCAGCCGCGGACGGAAAATGGCTCACGCTAAAGGGCGCGGCTACTACTCGCCGGTATTACTGGGCCGAGTCTTCCGCTGGTGCGGAGGCCTCATCAGTTGCGGCTGCGTTGCCCGCAGTCTCTGCTGATTCGACCGGGGACACGGTATCCGTCGTGTCTTCATCCGCAGCAGTATCGTGCCCGTCTTCTTCTAGGCCCTGGTGTTCTGCAGACATTGGGCTTTCGGCGGAGCGGGACTGCGCCACATCGTCCAATACCGCGTGGATATACGGTGCCGCCTGCTCATTGGAGTACTGAGAGGCGATTTCGACGCCTTCTACTACAGCGGTAGCAGTAGGAATATCGGGATTGAAGAGCAGTTCCCAGACCGAAACGCGCAGTATAGCACGATCTACTGCAGGAATGCGGTGTAGCTCCCAGTCCTCGGAAAGGTAGCGAGAGATAGTCTCATCGATGACATCAAGCTCTTCCGCTGCCCCCTTGATAATGACCTTGGTGTACTCGGCAATCGGCGCTACCGCATTGCGATCCTCGCGCGCCAAAGCGATGCGGTCCTCCACGATGGCTACGGGATCGATGTCTCGATTCTCAGCTTCGTATAGGATGTCCGCGGCGCGGCGACGTGCGCGATAGCGCGCGGTGTGCCGCTTGTAGTTAATGTCGCGCTTAGGGGTGTTATCAGACACAGCCAGATGCCCTAGTTGTTGACGCGGGAGAGGTACTCACCGGTGCGGGTATCGATCTTGAGAACATTGCCGATCTCGATAAACAGCGGAACCTGGATCTCCGCGCCGGTCTCCAAGGTGGCAGGCTTAGTGCCGCCGGAGGAACGGTCACCCTGCAGGCCAGGCTCGGTGTGCTCGACCTTGAGGTCTACGGAAATAGGCAGCTCTGCGAACAGCGCCTCATCCTCGTAGA
The DNA here is from genome assembly GCF_030229765.1 of Corynebacterium nasorum. NCBI lineage: Bacteria > Bacillati > Actinomycetota > Actinomycetes > Mycobacteriales > Corynebacteriaceae > Corynebacterium > Corynebacterium nasorum. Next base: position 174,064 of record NZ_JASPGY010000001.1, read on the forward strand.
AGGAAACCTGTACGCGCATGTTCTCCAGCAGGAAGCGAGCGGCATCGCCAAACTTCTCCGGCGGGAGCTCGAACTGCTCAAAGGTCTTCTCATCCATGACGACGTAGCTGGTGCCATCGTTGTAGAGGTAGGTCATATCGCGCCGGTCCACGGTAGCGGTCTCTACCTTCACGCCTGCGTTCCAGGTCTTGTCCACGGTCTTGCCGGAGACAACATCCTTAAGCTTGGTACGCACGAAGGCTGGGCCCTTGCCCGGCTTTACGTGCTGGAACTCAACGATCTGCATCAGTTTGTTGTCGATCTTCAGAACGAGGCCGTTCTTGAAATCAGTAGTATCAGCCATTGCGGTTAAACTCCCGAAATTGTGGACTAAAGGTTGAAAACAATGATCAAGCCTACCGGACAACTGCCTTTCGGGGTATTACTGGTCCCCCATTTCCGCCCCGCACTTCTGCCCTATCTTGGCTAAAAGAGAAACTTCCGCAGCTTGTGACCATACGCAGCAGGTGGAGAACAGACACGTAATGGTTTTTATCCAACGATAACTGGCTGTACGGTACAGTCTTGCCGTATTAATTTTTCACATTTCTACCAAGGATTTTTGCGATGCCTTTCAATAAGCTTTCTGCTGTGGCTACCGTGACTGGCGCAGCTTTAGCAGCACTTAGCGCTCCCCAAGCACTGGCGGCGGATGCCCAAACCGTGATGTTCGGCGATTCTATCTTCGCTAACCCTACCTATGGCCAGATCGGGACCACCTCCAGCCTGTCCCCCGCAGCAGACACTGCTCTCTCGTCTGCTACCCATGGCATTGAAGACACCCCGGGTGCACCTTCCCCGCAGGGCTGCCCGCAGGGTCACAGCAATGTAGGCCGCGAACTGGAGCGGGTTTCTGGCCAGCACGTAGCCAACTACGCCTGTTCTGCCGCGAAAGCCGCCGGCCAGTCGCACCGCAAGGACTTCGAGGAGCAGATAAACGGGGCCATTGCCAATAACGATCTCAATGGTGCAACCAAGAATGTTTTGATTCAGTTTGGCGCCAACGACCTCCAGGAAATTTTGCGGCCATCGCTATCTTCCGCCAATCCTTATTTTGACGGCATGAAGCGTTCCATCCAGCGTGTCCGTCAGGCCGCGCCTCATGCGCACATCACCGTCGTAGGGTATCCCGCCATCTCCGCCCGTAACGGCGCCGTATGCCCGGTACGCACGTCCGCGCCGGGCTCCACCGACGCCGGTTTCAATCTGGACTACGCGGGCCTGGTACACACCGGCGAGGACCAAGTCAATAGCGCGATGTACAAGGCAGCACGTGCCAGCGGTGTCCAGTACTACGACCTACGCGCCGATTCCATTGATCATGGCATGTGCGCACCGGACAGCACGCGCTGGATTTCCGGCAAGTGGGAGTACTCCGTACCGCACAACCTTTTCAACCACCTCACGCACCTGGGCAACCGCAACGTCGCCCAGCTGCTCAACTCCAAGGTGCTCAGCCACTAGGCAGGTAGCTCGGTGAGCTCCTTCGTCGCGGCGGTGATGATCTTCGGTGCGCCATCGGTAATGATGAGGGTATCTTCGATGCGCACGCCGCCCTTGCCAGGCACGTAAATGCCCGGCTCGATGGTCAAGGTCATGCCCGCGGCCAGTTCGCCCTTCCCGGTCTGGGCGGCGAAGGGCGCCTCGTGTACGTCGAGGCCTACTCCGTGGCCAGTCGAGTGCACAAAGTAATCGCCATAGCCGGCGGCGGAAATAATGTCGCGGCAAGCTGCGTCGACGTCGGCAAGCTTAGCGCCCGGCACCGACGCTGCCACGCCCGCTTTCTGGGCGCGTAGCACCACATCATAAATTTCTTTAGCAAAGTCATTCGCCGCGCCCACGACGTAAGTGCGCGTGCAGTCGGAGTTGAACCCCCGCAGATGCGCACCGAAGTCGATGGTCACCAAATCTCCGTCCTCGATGACCCGATCGTCCGCACCATGGTGTGGCATGGCCGAATTGGGACCGGAAGCGACGATGGTATCGAAGCTCACCCGCTCCGAGCCGAGCATGCGCATCCGGTACTCCAAATCGGCAGCCACCTGGCGCTCCGTGCGGCCGGCACGCAGCTCGCCTGCGGCCAGGAGATCCTCCAGCGCCTGATTAGCCAGCGCGGCAATTTCCTCCAGCTTTTCCAGCTCGAGTGGGTCTTTAAACAGCCGAATATCTTCAATCACGCCAGTAACGGGGACCAAGGTGACTGACTCTGGGGCCGAATCTTCGAGTTCCTTCAATTCAGATACCGTCAGGTAGTCTGCCTCAAAGCCCACGCGGACCGGTCCTTGCACATCGGCGAATTGCTGCAGGAGCACCTTGCCTACAGCGCGCCCCTGAATAGCTTCCAGATCAGGGACCTCGCGGGAAATCTGCGTGGTGTAGCGGCCATCGGTAGCAACCTGTGCGGAAAGATCCTTGCGCAAAAGCAGACCACCATTGGATCCGGAAAACCCCGAAAGATAACGCACATGCGTGAGGTGGGTTACTAAAACGGCATCGATGCGCTGGCTGGCCAGTGTCGCGGCAAGCTTGCGGCGCCGGTCACTAAAGCGGGTATCTGCCAAAGCCATGATTTAATCCTCCTGGGTTGACTGCGGTGTTGAAAGTATTCACCCAGTATATCGACCTTGCCACCGCGGTCGGGCCGTTTTCTTTCCGCCCGGACGCCACGAAGCCCAGTGGGACGCTTCTATTGGCAGAGGTAGTCCACTGCCGCAACATAACCAAAGACCCCCAAGCCAGCAATCACACCGCGGGCAATCGGACTGAGATAGGAGTGATGGCGGAAGGGCTCGCGTGCATGCACATTGGAGATATGCACTTCGACGAATCCGGCTCCCTCCGCCACTTCAGCCAGGGCATCGCGCAAAGCCACCGAGGTATGGGTAAACCCGCCAGGGTTGATAATCACGGGATAGCCCGCATCCGCGGCGGCATGTACCTCTTCAATGAGCTCGCCCTCATGGTTGGATTGAAAACATTCCACCTCTACCCCGTGTTCGGCGGCACGCGAGGCAATCATGCGCTCCACATCGGCCAAGGTGGTTGAGCCGTAGACATCCGGTTGTCGCTTTCCCAAGCGGTTTAAGTTCGGGCCGTTGAGAACAATAATCTTCATCTTCTACTCCGAAATCGCGGCGTAGGCCGCCTCGAGCTCGTCCAAGTCAGGGCCTTCCAGGCGGGTGGTCTCACCCACCCCAGTCAAGGCCACAAACCGAATTTGGCCGTCCCTGTTCTTCTTATCATGGGTCATGGCCTCATACAGGTCGGCGAAATGGCCTGCCTTATACCGCGTGGGAAGCCCAATGCTGTGCAGGATCCGGCGGTGCTTTTCCACCAGTTGAGCATCAATGAGGCCGCGGGAATGCGACAGGTGGGCGATAAACATGATGCCCACTGCCACCGCGTTGCCATGGCGCCATTCGTAGTTCTCATGGCGCTCTACAGCATGGCCAAAAGTGTGGCCGTAGTTCAGCGTTTCGCGCATACCTGACTCTTTCAAGTCTTGGCTTACCACGGCGGCTTTTACTGCGATGGAGCGTTCTATTAATTCTGGCAAGAAGCCCTGCGGGTCCCCGCAGGCCCCAGGGTTGTCCTCATAGCGTTCCAGAATTACCGGGTCATGAATGAAACCAGTTTTGATGATCTCCGCCGAACCGGCAACGATTTCCGCCTCGGGCAGGGTGTCAAGGCGCTCTAGGTCCACAAAGACGGAATCCGGCTCGTGAAAGGCGCCGACAAGATTCTTCCCGGCCGCCGTATTGATGCCGGTTTTGCCGCCCACGGCGGCATCAACCATGGCCAATAGCGTGGTAGGCACCTGGATAATCTTGATGCCACGCATCCACCCAGCCGCCACAAACCCCGCCATATCGGTGGTGGCACCACCGCCTAGGCCGATGATGACGTCACGCCGGTTAAAGCCGTTCTCCCCCAGCTTGTCCCATACACCGCCAACGACGCTGAGCTGCTTGGCCGCCTCAGCATCGGGAACCTCAATGAGCACGGGCACGACCCCCTGGGTCCCAACGAGTTCCGCTAGGTGCTCGGCGGCGGCGCGCAGCGGCGGTTGGAAGACAATGCCTGCCCGGCTAGCGCCAATCTCCGCGCAGCGCTGCGCGATGTCTTCATTGAGACCGGCGCCAATGCGAACTTTATAAGGCTGCGGTCCATTAACGGCAATGGTGGGCATGGTGGTCCTTTCCGTTCGCCGCCGAGGCAGTGTGGCGAGGAACAAGTACGAGCGCAGCGGGCAGCTAAAGGGTATCGAGGAAACCGAGAATATCGCCTACTACCTGCTGCGGGGTTCGGGTATCTGTGCGCACTCGATAATCGGCAACCTCCTGGTAATACGGGCGCCGCACGTCCACTAGGTTTCGGTAATGTTCGAGGGGGTCAGCGGCTGCAAGAACCGGCCGATTGCTATCACCGGAGGTGCGCCTTGCTCCTTCTTCAGGGGAAATATCCAAAAAAATTACCGTGTGCCGCTCCAGGAGGTCACGAGTGGACTCCGTGAGCACTGCCCCGCCGCCGAGACTTACGACCCCATCGGTACGCAACGCGGCCGCAACGTGTTGCGCTTCAAGCGCACGGAAGTCCTGCTCACCGAGCTCGCTAAAGACTTCCCCGCAAGGCTTTGCTTGTGCCTGTTCAATAAGGTGGTCAGAGTCAGTAAATTCACAGCTCAGGGCATGGGATAGGCGGCGGCCAAGTGTGGATTTACCCGCGCCTGGCGGGCCAACCAAAACAACGCGTGGGCGGGGTTGGCCCGTAACGGCGGTTGGGGTGGTCATAACTTACTCCTGGTCAAAAGCAAGGCGGTCCGAAACGTATCTATCATACGCGGCAATAGCCTGAGAGGTTTCTTCGAGGCTATCTCCGCCGAATTTCTCAAGCACAGCGCGCGCAAGAACAAGGGCAACCATGGCTTCTGCTACGACGCCGGCCGCCGGAACCGCGCAGACATCGGAGCGCTGGTGAATGGCAGTTGCCTCGGCGCCGGATTCCATATCAACGGTGCGCAATGCGCGCGGGACGGTAGAGATTGGTTTCATCGCCGCCCGGACACGAAGCTGCTGCCCATTAGTCATGCCGCCTTCGAGGCCACCTGCGCGATTGGTGAGGCGGGAAATGCCCTCAGCGGTACGCACCATTTCATCGTGAGCAGCGGAGCCGCGCCGCCGAGCCTCTGCGAAGCCATCACCGATTTCCACGCCCTTGATAGCTTGAATGCCCATCAAAGCGCTGGCTAATTGCGCATCCAAACGGTCATCGCCGGAAATGTGCGAGCCCAGTCCAATAGGCAGGCCATCTACCACGACTTCGACGATGCCGCCCAAGGTATCGCCTTGTTTCTTGGCGGTTTCGATTTCTGCAATCATGGAGGCCTCTGCCTCCTTATCACAGGCGCGCACGGGTGAATCATCGATAGCCTCGATGTCCGCGAACGCCGGCGCAGGGCCCTCATAAGGCTCAGAAGCCCCAATAGAAATGACGTGGGAGAGTACCTCGATGCCGAGGGTCTCGCGCAGGAAGTTGCGCGCGACGGTAGCGGCAGCCACACGCGCTGCAGTCTCACGCGCGGAGGAACGCTCCAGAATGGGGCGCGCTTCACTATGGCGGTATTTCACCATTCCGGCAAAATCCGCGTGGCCTGGACGCGGCCTAGTCAGGGCTGCACCCCGTCCAGAATTCATGGCCTTTATATTTTCTTCATCGTCCATATCCAGTGGATCGGCCGACATGATGGTGGTCCACTTCGGCCACTCCGTATTGCCAATCATGATGGCAATAGGGCTACCCAGAGTCAGCCCGTGGCGGACTCCGCCGAGCACGGAAACCTCATCAGCCTCAAACTTCATGCGGGCGCCACGGCCGTAGCCAAGGCGGCGCCGGGAAAGCTGATGCGAAATATCGGCGCGGGTAATTGGGACCCCGGCGGGCATGTGCTCCAGCAGAGAAATAAGAGCTTGGCCGTGGGATTCACCTGCAGTAGTCCAACGAAGCATGCGGGTATTATCGCACGATGAGGCCAATCCGGTATGAACTTGGCCCCGCAATATATTCTTCCACCCCCTCAAAAAGGGTAAACACAAGCCACGACGATTGCCGCCGCCAATAACATCGCGGGGCCATGCGCGCTTTCTTTCTGCCCAGCACACACAGACCAGCCGAGCGTTAACAGGGACGCGCAGCCGCTCGCCGCCACCACCCCTATAAACCCAGCAAAATGCCCTACCAGCATCCCCAAGGGCACGGCCAGCTTAATATCGCCGCCACCCACCCCTGCATGGGCCAGCCCAAGCACGAGGTATATCCCCGGCCACCACAGCCCGCCCCAGTTGGCAAGTACAAGTGACAACGCAGCGGCTGGCAGCGTCAACCAGTCGGGCAAGCGGCGATGCCGCAAGTCCCACCAAGACAGCGCCGCGGCCCAAAGGCAATAAACAATTCCCCCAAAGATCAACACGGGACTTAGAGTAAAGCGAGGTACCGCCTAGCGCTCGAGGCTTTCACTCAGAGGGCGAATTGTGCAGCGTGAGCCAGACGCGAAGGATAGCCCGCACTTGTCCAGGCCTCGTTTTATTTGACAGTTTGCGACCGCCGCTGCAATTCCTCATTCAATGCATTTAGCATCTCTTCCCGCGGTGCGGCCACGCCGGTAAATTGCTCGAACTGGCTAAATGCTTGATATGCGAGCATGACATGGCCGCCGACGGACTTGTACCCGTTGGCCGCCGCGCACGTGGTCAGCGGCGTGGGCCAGGGATCATAAATGACGTCGAGCACCGGTGCGTGGGCGATGTCGAAGACGCAGTCCTCCACCGCAGCGGCGGGAACGGTGGATACAATGACATCGGCTGCGCGAGACAGTGCAGATAGGTCACCATCGAAACCGGTGAAAGAAAGCTCCAGTCCCAGCTCTTGGGCAAGTGGCCGTAGCTCGGCGCTACGGTCCGAGCGATTGAGCACGGTGACGGTAGACACTCCGCGCTCAGCCAGCGCCCACAAAGCTGGACGCGCTGTGCCCCCAGCTCCAATGAGCATCGCGTGCCGTGCGGGGGAATCCCCCAAAAGTTCTATGAGCGCGCCACGCACGCCTTCGGTGTCGGTATTGTCTGCAAACCACCCTTCTTCTTTACGCACCAGGGTGTTTGCGGAACCTATCAGCTGTGCGCGCTCGCTTACGGTATCCGCAAAGCGGAGGGCGGCGAACTTACCCGGCATGGTGACGGAGAACCCTACGAACTCAGGGGTACTCCCCCTCACCAGATCCGGCAAGCCCTCCGCAGCCGTTTCAAAGCGGGTGTAGTCCCAACCTTCGAGCCCAGCAGCCTCGTAGCCAGCATTGTGGAGCACCGGAGACAGTGAGTGCTCGATGGGGCTACCAAGGACTGCCGCACGTGGCATCGGTTCTACCTCTTCGTGGTTTTGCGACTTTATTTGGCGGGCTGCTCGGCAGCGGCGTCGCCGTTGCCGGAACCAGCGCCCTCCCCTTCGCGCTTGGAGTCAAGCACGCCGGAGCGGATGGCGTCATCAACGCGGCCCAAGTGCTCATCGTAGGTATCGGAGAAGACGGTGGTGCCTTCTTCGTCCACGGTGACAAAGAACTTCCAATTGCCCTCAGCAGGCTGCTCCATGGCCTTGATTGCATCATCCGAAGGAGAAGCAATCGGGGTATCCGGCAGGCCCTCCTTTGCGTAGGTATTCCACGGAGTCTTTTCCTCACGGGCCTTATCGGTGGTGGCCAGCTCAACGTCTTCCAAGCCATAGTTCACGGTGGAGTCAAACTCCAAGCGCATCGGCTCGTCCAGACGGTTGAGGATGACGCGGGCGACCTTGTCGAACTCACCTGCTGGCGCCTCGCGCTCCACTAGGGATGCGGAAGTAAGCAGCTCATAAGGGCTCAGACCGATAGCCTGGGCGCGTTCTTCGATCTTGGTCTCGTTGTAGCGCTTGGTAGAGCGGGTAATGAGGTCCTTCAAAATATCCTTGGCCTCCATATTGGGGTCCAGGACGTACTGGCCTGGAGCGATAAGGCCCTCAATGCGCTTAGGATCGTTGCCGCGCTTGTTGATGGCCTCGAGTGCCCACTGTGGCGCACCCAGCTCAGCAGGATCAGTTTCCGCAGCGACCTTTTCTAGGTCTTCCTTCTTCAGGCAGTTGCCATCGTTGCAGCTGACCTCAGAAATCAAGGAGTAGATGCCATAACGAACGTCTCCACCAACAACCTTGACGTCCTCCAAGGTTGCGCCGCCTTGGACTTCGAGCATGTCGACGCGGTTATTCTTATCCAATAGCGCCTCTACCGCGGCGTTGGCACTCATCTCTTCCTGCAGACGGTAGAAGCCAGGTTGGATTTGGCTTGCGCTATGGTTCATAGACGCAGCAGAGTCAAAGGCGTCTTGGGTCTTGACCACATTCTTTTCCACCAGTGCAGGACCGAGCTCGGACATCGACGAGCCTTCCGGCACCTCCACCAGCTGGGTGGTACCGTTGCCGGTTCCCTCATAATCGGCAGAGGTATTGCCGAGACGGAATCCGATGTAGATAAGGGCACCAAGGATAACGATGATCGACGCAATGATAACGGCAATGCCGCGCTGGCGGCGCTTGACGTGTTTCGGCTCCATCGATCGACCGAGACGTTCTTGATTACGGCTCACTTGTTTTAGTCTCCTGAGTTTGAAGGCTGATCTATTGCATCCCTTGGACGGAGAGCGTTTGCACGCCCGTCCAACCATGTCTGCAATATCTCCACCGCTGCTGCTTGGTCGATGACTTTACGGCCCTTCTTTTCGGACACGCCTGACGCGCGCAGGGCGGTGGTCGCTGCCACGGTAGTCAAACGCTCATCAGCCAAACGTACTGGTGGTGGAACTTTATCCATATTTGCATTTCGATTCAACCGACGGCGGATCCGAAACGCAATTTCTTTAGCATGTTTTACGCTTTTTGAGCCATTTCCCTGCAAATCTCGTGGCAGCCCCACGATGACCTCGACCGCCTCATAAAAATCAATCAATTCTAGGATCCGGTCGATATCACCCTTATCGCGGTCCTTAAACCCGGTTTCGCGGTGAACGGTCTCCACTGGGGTGGCAAGCGTTGCTTCCCTATTGGACACTGCTACGCCGATGCGCACAGTACCGACGTCAAGCGCGAGCCGGCGGCCCTGCCCCGGATCATCAACCCCGGGGATATCTGGTTCCACTTGTGCCACGTTCGAACTCCTACAGGGACTCGAGCATATCCTCGACGGCGGCAAAGCCGCGCTCTGCACCTGCAGCTGAAGAACCGGAGCCCTGGGCCATGTCCGGCTTACCGCCGCCGCGGCCATCAACGTACTGGCCAAATTGCTTGACGACGTCCCCGGACTTCACACCGCGTTCGACGGCCTTGTCGGTGGCTGCCACGATGAACGGGAACTTGCCCTTGTCCTGGGCGCCCAAGACGATGACGGCTTCTTCCTCGCGCAGGCGGTTACGCAGGTCCGTAGCCACGGTGCGCAGGTCCCCACCGGTGGTTCCATCCGGCAACGTCAGCGCAATAACCTTGAAACCATTGATGTCCTTGGCGGCGCCGACAAACTCGGAGGCACGCGCAGCCAGCTGCTGCTTGCGCAGGGTTTCGATTTCCTTTTCTGCTGCCTTGAGCTTCTCAGATAGCTGAGCAATGCGCTCAGGCAGGTCCTCGGTCTGCACCTTAAGCTCGCGGGAGACTCCTTCCACCAAGGCGGTTTCCTTGGAGTAGTAACGGAAGGCATCCATACCGGAGTAAGCCTCAATGCGGCGAGCGCCAGAGCCTACGGAAGATTCACCCAGCACGGAAACCGGGCCGATTTCAGCGGAGGATCCCACGTGGGTACCGCCGCATAGCTCGATGGAGAACGGTCCGCCGATTTCTACCACGCGGACTTCCTTGCCGTAGTTCTCACCAAAGAGCGCCATGGCGCCCATGGCCTTAGCCTCTTCCAAGGAGGTCTCGATGGTGTTGACGGCAAAATTGGAGTCAATTGCCTGGTTGGTAATCAAGGCAATTTCTTCCAGCTGGGCCTGGCTGAGCTGTTCGGTGTAGTTGAAGTCAAACCGTAGGTAACCCGGGCGGTTCATAGAACCAGCCTGGACCGCGGTGGGGCCAAGCACCTGGCGCAGTGCGGCGTGAATGAGGTGCGTAGCAGAGTGAGCCTGGGTAGCGCCGTGGCGCCACTGCTCGTCGACGCCCGCCTCAACCGACATGCCCAGGTCTAGGCCGCCAGCCGTAACCGTGGCTTTGTGGACCCACAGCTTCTTGCCAATCTTTTGGACGTCATTGACCTCCAGCAAGGACTCGCCGGCCACAATGCGCCCGCGATCAGCCATCTGGCCGCCCGCCTCGGCATAAAGTGGGGTGTGGTCCAAAATGACCTCGACCTCTTCACCCTCGTGGACTTCATCGACCTTTTCTCCGCCGCGGACAAGGCCGATCACGCGGGCGTCGGAAGTAAGCTCCTCGTAGCCGGTGAAGACGGTGGGGTTATTGTCTACCCAGTCGCGGTAGAGGGAAAGGTCAGTGTGCCCGTGCTTCTTGGCCTGGTTATCGGCCTTGGCGCGGCGGCGCTGCTCACCCATGGCATCGTTGAAGCCATCCATGTCCACCTCAAGGCCCGCTTCCTGGGCCATTTCCAGCGTCAAGTCGATGGGGAAACCATAGGTATCGTGCAGCTCAAAGGCCTTCTCACCAGGCAGGACCTTTGCGGTCTTCGCGCGAGAGGTGGACTTGAGCTCCTGCACGGCATCGTCGAAGAGGCGGGTTCCGGACTCCAGAGTCTTGAGGAAGGCCTTTTCTTCGTTGACGGCCACGCGCAGAATGCGCTCACGGTTGTCCGCAATCTCCGGATAAGACGGAGTCATGGTATCCATGACCGTGTTCATGAAGCGCTCCATGGTGGCACCGGTAGCGCCCAGCAGCTTGGCGGAACGGATAATGCGGCGCAGCAGGCGACGCAGGATATATCCGCGGCCCTCATTGCCCGGGGTTACGCCATCCAAGATGAGCATCATGCCGGTGCGGGAGTGGTCCGCTACCACTCGGAAGCGGATATTGTCTTCCTGAGAGGCTTTATCGCCGTAGGTGGCACCGGTAAGTTCCTCAGCTACGTCAATGACTGGACGCAGCAGGTCTGTTTCGTAGACGTTGTCTACGCCCTGCAAAATGCAGGCCACGCGCTCGATGCCAAGGCCAGTATCGATGTTCTTCTTGGGCAGCTCGCCAACGATTTCAAAATTGCCCTTACCAATGCCCTCGCCGCGTTCGTTTTGCATGAAGACCAAGTTCCAGATCTCCATGTAGCGGTTATCATCGGCAATGGGTCCGCCGTCCTTGCCGTACTCAGGACCGCGATCGAAATAAATCTCGGAGCACGGGCCACATGGTCCAGGGATACCCATGGACCAGTAGTTATCCTCCATGCCGAGGCGCTGAATGCGCTCTTCAGGAACGCCAATCTTATCGCGCCAGATTTCGGCGGCCTCATCATCATCCAGGTACACCGTCACCCACAAGCGCTCTGGGTCTAGACCAAAACCGCCCTCCTCAACGGAACCGGTAAGCAAGCTCCAGGCATTGGTGATGGCGCCTTCCTTGAAGTACTGGCCAAAGGAGAAGTTTCCGGCCATCTGGAAGAAGGTGTTGTGGCGGGTGGTAATGCCCACCTCTTCAATATCAAGGGTGCGCACGCACTTCTGGATAGAGGTGGCTAGCCCCTTGGCAAAGGGCGGGTTCTGCTGGCCCAGGAAGTAGGGCTTGAATGGAACCATGCCCGCGTTTACGAAAAGCAGGTTAGGGTCATCCAGGATCAGCGAGGCACTTGGTACCGCCTCGTGACCAGAATTGACGAAGTGCTGGGTAAACCGTTCCCGGATCTCATGAGTCTTCACGAGCAACAATCCTAACTGTATGAGCTTTCATCTTCTATCGAGAAGTTTCTAACCCGCCCAACTTTACCCTTCGCCGCACCGCAATTTCCCTTGGGTAGGTATCAGCGCGGCCGGCGAGCGTTTTTACCGGGAGAACGCTTGCCGCGAATTATGCTGCGCAAGCGGCCTATATAGTCATAAACGCGCTTTTCAGCTCCATGATCGGTAGGTTCATAATATACGGAGCCTTCCAACTCATCGGGCAGGTACTGTTGTTCTACTACGCCGCGGGGATCATCGTGGGGGTAAACATAGCCCACGGCATTTCCCATCCGCTTTGCGCCCTCGTAGTGTCCATCGCGCAGATGCGCCGGCACGTGGCCCACCTTGCCGGCGGCCACATCTGCCTGGGCCTGCGTGATGGCGGAGATAACCGATGGAGACTTCGGCGCGGTGGCCAGATGGATGGTGGCCTGCGCCAAGGGGATTCTCGCCTCCGGCATTCCGATGAGCTGTGCGGCCTCGGCCGCCGCCACTGCTACCTGGAGCGCAGTGGGATCGGCCATACCGATGTCTTCGGAGGCATGCACTATGAGCCTGCGCGCTATAAAGCGCGGATCCTCTCCTGCTTCCACCATGCGGGCTAGATAGTGCAGCGCAGCATCAACATCGGAACCACGAATGGATTTAATAAACGCAGAGACCACATCGTAGTGTTGGTCGCCGTCACGGTCATAGCGCACCACCGCCTTATTGACGTTGTCTGTGACCGTCTGTGCGGTAATTTCCCCGCCGTCGGCGACCGCCTCGGCCGCCGCCTCCAGGTAGGTCAATGTGCGCCGCGCATCACCGCCGGCCAAAAGAACTAGCTGCTCCAAGGCCTCATCGGTGATCCGAATCTTGCGCTCGCCCAAGCCTCGATCGCTTTCTAGCGCGCGCTTGGCGACGCCCCTTAGGTCGTCGTCGCTTAGCGAATGCAGCTGCAAAAGCAGCGAGCGCGACAGGAGCGGCGCCACAACGGAAAATGAGGGATTTTCCGTCGTCGCCGCCACGAGCAGTACCGTGCGGTTTTCCACGGCCGCGAGCAGCGCATCCTGTTGGGTTTTAGAAAATCGATGTACCTCATCGATAAAAAGCACCGTCCGGCGCCCGTGAATGAGCTCTTGCCGGGCGTGGGTGATGACCTCGCGGACCTGCTTCACGCCCGAATCGAGCGCGGATAGACCCACAAAATTCTGCCCCATCTGGCTCGCAATAAGAGAGGCAATCGTGGTCTTGCCAGTACCTGGCGGGCCATACAAAATGACAGAGGCCTCCCCTGAGCCTTCCACTAGGCGGCGCAATGGCTTGCCAGGAGCCAAGAGGTGGTCTTGTCCGACCACTTCATCCAAGCTCTGCGGGCGCATGCGCGCCGCCAGCGGCGATCCTGCGTGGGTGGCAAAGAGGTTCTTCCCAGGCAAAGACGCGGCATTGTCCCCGGGAGTGGGCCCGCCAAAGAGTGAGTCTTGAGACACTAAAAACCTACCTCCTAGCAGTGTGCGGGCACATCAAAGTTATCTATTCATCATCCAAGCGGCGCGCAATTGCGCTGCCAAACTCTGCGATGGGTGCGCAGGCGGGGCTTTCGCAGCGCGCGGCATAGCGCGACAGCGCCTCAAAGGTTTCGTACAGATCGCGGCGTACCAGCAATTCATCTTCCGTAAACGGCCCGTGATCGGCCGGGCGCAAGATCGAATGCTGCGGATCGTGGAAGACCTCGGCTTCTCCCCTGACCAAGGCCACCAGCCCTTCAATGCCGCCTGCTTGCATGGTGGTCACGCTCGACAGCGCCCAGCCGATTAGTGAAGCCACGATGAGTCCATGGATCTCTTCCGGATCAGAAAACAGCGGCCACACGTCTGCTACCGCACGAGACCAGGCGGAGATAAAAATATCTGCCTCCTCGTCCGTAATCGGCTTAGAAAACAGGAACTGTGGGAAACCGCCAATAACGCAGGCTACATCGAAGCCCACATTGCGGAATCCCGCCCATTCATAATCCAGGAAGTGCAGGTGCTGCGAGACGATAATATTATCTGGAGAAAGGTCAAAGGGGGTAAAGGCCCGGTCTTTTCCGGAGGCCAAAGACCTGGCTGCTTGACTTGCTAGCTCACGGAAGCTTTCGGGGGCTTCGAGCCCCGCCGTATCCAGCAAATCGAGGCCGATTCCGATGGAGCCTTCCAATGCCTCATCACGCACGGATTGGTGCGGAGCCAATTCCGGGTTCTTGCGCAACATGCGGCTAAGCAAGGTTTCATAATCCTGCTCATGGCCGGCGGTCCCCGCATGCATGTGGCCCAGTGCGCTGCCCAGCGAGCGCAGCACTCGGACGCGGTCGGCATCGGTGGATTGAACCAGGACATCGGCAAGCGTTTCGCCCTCACCCAAGTCCGTCAAAACGATAATGCGCTTATCTAAATCATGAGCGAGGAGCACCGGGCCGGGGCGCACATCTTCAGATAACGCGGTAGTAAATTGATAAGCCACAACCTCACGCAGCATTGCGGCATCATCAACGCCATAGCCTGTAACCGGGTTGTATTTAATGACTACCGAGCGGTGAGGCAGGAAGGCGCCGGGGGCAATCCTTGCGCGCAAGACCATTGCATTGCCGGAGCCATCCAAGCGCTCTACGCTCGACATCTCCGGGGTGCCACCAAAACGGCGCGACAACATCTCCGAGGCGGCCTTGATGACGTCCTCGGGCGATAGCACAGTATCGTTTTCATCCATAGTTCTATCCAGTATGCCCCCTCACACCAAAGCGGGGCCACAAGTTCGCCCGCAGCGAAAATGGCCACGGCCTACGATGTGCCCCGCACGGTGTGCCTCAGCGGCTGAGGTTCAAGCTATCTGCTTATTTCTCCTCAGCAGTCTCTCCCGCAGTGGAACCGGCCTTGTCCTGTTCCTTCTTCTTTTCCGGCTTGTAGTCTACGCCGGTTTCCTTGCGCTGTGCGGCAGGGATTGGCGCAGGGGCGTCGGTAAGCGGGTCTACGCCGCCGCCGGACTTCGGGAACGCAATGACGTCGCGGATGGAGTCGAAGCCGCCCAGCAGGGAGACAATGCGGTCCCAGCCAAAGGCGATGCCGCCGTGCGGTGGGGCGCCATAAGAGAAGGCATCGAGCAGGAAGCCAAACTTCTCCTGAGCTTCCTCGTCCCCAATTCCCATGACATCAAAGACGCGCTTTTGCACGTCTTCCTGGTGGATACGGATGGAACCGCCGCCAATCTCATTGCCGTTGCAGACAATGTCGTAAGCGTAAGCGGTAGCCTCGCCCGGGTTCTGGTCAAAGGAATCAATCCACTCCGGCTTCGGGGAGGTGAAGGCGTGGTGGACCGCGGTCCACTTGGAGTGACCCAAAGCGACGTCGCCGGAAGCGGTTGCATCGGCAGAAGGCTCGAAGAGCGGGGCATCAACAACCCACGTAAAGGCCCAGTCGCCTTCCTTGATAAGGTCCAGCTTCTTTGCAATCTCGCCGCGCGCAGCACCCAGCAGGGCACGTGAAGACTTGGTGTCGCCAGCGGCAAAGAAAATGGCATCGCCTGGCTTAGCGTCAACGTGCTCTGCGATGCCCTCGCGCTCGGCGTCGGTAATGTTCTTAGCTACCGGGCCACCCAATGTGCCGTCCTCACCCACGGTGATATAAGCCAAGCCCTTCGCACCGCGCTGCTTAGCCCAGTCCTGCCAAGCATCAAACTGACGGCGTGGCTGGGAGGCGCCGCCCTCCATAACCACAGCGCCCACGTATTCATTCTGGAAGACGCGGAAGGTGGTGTCCTTAAAGAACTCGGTGCACTCTACAATCTTGATGTCGAAGCGCAGGTCTGGCTTATCAGAGCCGTAGTACTTCATCGCATCAGCGTAGGTCATGCGCGGGATAGGAGTCTTAATCTCGTAGCCAATGAGCTTCCACAGCTCGGTAACGATCTCTTCTGCCAAGGCGATGACATCGTCCTGGTCTACAAAGGACATCTCCACGTCCAGCTGCGTAAACTCCGGCTGGCGGTCGGCGCGGAAATCCTCATCGCGGTAGCAACGAGCAATCTGGTAGTAGCGCTCCATGCCAGCGACCATGAGCAGCTGCTTGAACAGCTGCGGGGACTGTGGCAGTGCGTACCACGTGCCTGGCTTCAAGCGCGCCGGCACCAGGAAGTCACGCGCACCCTCCGGGGTGGAACGAGTCAAGGTTGGAGTCTCAATTTCTGCAAAGTCATGAGAATCCAGCACCTTGCGGGCTGCACGGTTAGCGGCAGAACGCAGGCGCAGGGCCTTCGCCTGGCGCTCACGGCGCAGGTCCAAGTAGCGGTACTTCAAGCGAGTCTCCTCGCCTACCTCACCCGAGGTCGAAGGATCATCAACCTGGAACGGCAGCGCTGCGGATTTATTGAGCACCTCAAGATCCGCGACATTGACCTCAATCTCGCCGGACGGCAGGTTGGGGTTCTCAGAGCCTTCCGGGCGGGGCTCTACGGTACCGGTAACCTTCACGCAGTATTCGGAGCGCAGGTCGTGGGCGCGTTCTGCCACGTCAGATTCACGGAAGACAACCTGGGCGATGCCAGAGCGATCGCGCAGGTCAATGAATATCACACCACCGTGATCGCGGCGGCGGGAAACCCAACCGGTTAGGGTGACGGTCTCTCCTGCGAGTTCTTTGCGGAGCTCACCAGCTAAGTGGGTACGCAGCACTGTTGTTCAATCCCTTCTGAAAATTGTGTCACTTGCGGGTCCCGCCACGCGTAAACAGCGCGCGCCAAACCAAGCACAAGACTAGGAACGTGCACAATCCTACATCCCTACCGGTACATGCAGCGTAGTAAGGTAGACGCAGCGACGCCCCGGAGGCCTACAAGGCGCGACACTCCCCCTGTTTCCTTGCCCCCTTGTGCACCCATCTTCATCCTGTGTTTTAAGGGGCCATGTGGCACCATTTAGACATGACTTTTAGATCTGGTGCCGATTTCGGCGGCAAGGAAGCTCGTTCCGGTGGCGGCGGCGGTGGCATCGCCATCGGCGGTGGCGTCGGCTCGATTGTTTTGGTTGGCCTTTTCCTCCTACTTGGCGGTAACCCCTCAGACTTGGGCGCGATTTTAGGCAATGAACAGTCTCAGTCCGATGGCGCCGCGCAGGGCGATAGCCCAGAATGCAAAACTGCAGAAGATGGCAATACCAAAGATGAATGCCTGGTAGAGTTCACCGGCCGCAGCGTGGACAACGTTTGGTCCAAGGTGCTGCCAGAACAGGCAAATATCCAATACACCGAACCGGAGCGCGTGGTCTTCCACGGCGGCGTTAATACCGGATGCGGCGCGGCATCCTCTTCTACCGGCCCCTTCTATTGCCCACGCGATGAGTCCGCCTACTTCGATACCGAGTTCTTTGATTCCCTGCGCAATTTCGGCGCGGAAAATGCCCCTTTGGCCCGCATGTACATCGTGGCCCACGAGTTTGGCCACCACATTCAAAACCTGGAGGGCACCCTCGGTTTGTCGGACTATAACAACCCTGGTGCCGATTCCAACGCCGTAAAGATCGAGCTGCAGGCTGACTGCTACGCCGGGCTGTGGGCCTCCTACGCCGACAAGGGTGACAACCCCTTGCTAGAGCCCATTACCAAAGAACAGGTCTCAGAAGCTGTCGCCGCTGCCCAGGCGGTGGGCGATGACAATATTCAACGCCGTTCCGGCGGCCAGGTCCAGCCTGACTCCTGGACCCATGGCTCGTCTGAACAACGCGAGAAGGCATTCCTCGCTGGCTATAACTCCGGCAAGATGTCCCAGTGCGACACCTTGGGGCGCGGCGCTTACCGCGGCTAAAACTACTTTTGGCCGCCGCCTATCCTCTAAGAGCCTAGACGGACTCGCCACCTCCGCTAGCCATACCGACTGTGCCGGGGCTAGCGGATTTTCTTATCCCTATCCCAGGGCGCTGCAAGCACTCCGCGCTTGGCGACGCCCTCCCTTTCCACCCTTCTCCACACTGGCACCTATCACCAAGCACCGAGCGAGTGCATTCTTGGCCGCTTTCATGACCTTAAGAACACCTGCGCTCCATTGTGAACGCAAAGAACTCCTTTCCCACGCCCGCTATTACAAATCAGAGCTCATCGCTCAGCCGCACGCAGCAGTGGTACAGCAGATTTCCACCCTCCGGGACATAGTGGTGTCCCCTCCCGAGACCCTTCGCGTCTTGCAGCCGCATCGATGGGTCGCCGCGGATTTCTGCGATAAGCACAAACTCGATGCCGCCGACAGTGCGGATAGAGCGAAGTATCAAGAGCCCAGCGATCGCGCCATCTTTCTGGCCCGCACGGTAAGCGTGCAGGAACCGATGGATGCCCATCAGAAACCGATAGCCTGGGGCACCGCCCGTGCGCAGCCGTCATCACAGAACACGTCAAAGTAAATGAGACTCCGCTGTGGTTGGTTGCACCGGCGGACCTACCGGTACTAATGGATGCCCTAGAATGGGAATGATTCGCCAGCCGTTCACACTGCGTCTTTTACCCCTGGGCACCGCAGAGAAAGGTAACCATGCAATTCGGCATCTTCAGTATCGGGGATTTAACCACTGACCCCAACTCAGGAAAAACTCCCTCTGAGGCCGAGCGCATCCGCAACTTAACGGAGATTGCACTCAAGGCCGAGGAGGTAGGCCTTGATGTCTTTGCCACCGGCGAGCACCACAACCCGCCCTTCGTGCCGTCCTCACCTACCACGCACTTGGCCTATATCGCCGCGCAGACTAAGCGCTTGCAACTCTCGACTGCAACGACTCTTATTACTACAAATGACCCGGTCAAGATCGCAGAGGACTATGCCTTCCTGCAGCACCTTGCACAAGGACGAGTAGACCTCATGCTGGGCCGCGGAAATACGGGCCCAGTCTATCCGTGGTTTGGCAAGGATATCCAGCAAGGCATTCCCTTGGCTATTGAAAATTATCACCTGCTGCGCAGGCTCTGGCGCGAGCCAGTTGTTAATTGGCGAGGAAAGTTCCGCACAGGCTTGGAAGGGTTTACCGCGACCCCTGCGCCGCTGGATGGAATTCCACCCTTTGTCTGGCACGGCTCAATTCGTTCGCCGCAAATTGCCGAGCAAGCTGCTTATTACGGCGATGGTTTCTTCCATAACAATATCTTTTGGAATAAGGAACACACTGCTCAGATGGTAGATCTCTACCGCCGTCGTTTTGCAAGCTACGGCCACGGCCAAGCGGCCCAAGCGATTGTAGGCCTTGGTGGCCAGGTCCTTATCGGCGATACCGAGCAAGAGGCTAAAGATTTCTTCCGCCCCTACTTCGACAATGCCCCGGTCTATGGACACGGCCCCAGCCTCGAAGAATTCACGGCCCAGACCCCATTGACCGTTGGCACCGTGGAGCAAGTAATTGAAAAGACCCTCAGTTTTGCTGACTGGGCCGGGGACTACCAGCGTCAGCTTTTCCTCATCGATCATGCCGGGCTACCGCAAGAAGTAGTCCTCGAGCAGATAGAAATCCTTGGCACCCAAGTAGTCCCCGAGCTGCGACGACGCTTTGAACAACGCCGTCCCAGCCACGTTCCTTCTAACCCACCGACGCACGCTAGCTTGCTCGCTGAGCCCAATTCTTCTCACCTGCAGGTCAGCCCTGGAAAGGAACACTAGTTATGCGCTCCCTACTCGTTATTTCAGCTGGCTTATCGCAACCGTCTTCCTCTCGCCGGCTGGCAGACATGCTTGCAGAGGCTACCCGCGCCAAAATCTCCGCGCGCGGTGAAGGGACCCAGATCGACGTCATTGAGATTCGCGATCTGGCTTTCGAACTAGCTACTGCCATGACAGATCGGACTGCGTCGACGCCGGAGTTGGCCCGGGCCCAGGAGTGCATTGCTCAGGCCGATGGGCTTATTGCCGTCACCCCTGTATTTCAGGGAAGCTACTCAGGCCTCTTCAAGATGTTCTTTGATACCTTGAAGCCCCATGCACTAGACGATCTTCCCACCATTATCGCAGCTACAGCTGGTTCTTCGCGCCACTCCCTAATTTTGGATTACGCACTTCGCCCACTGTTTAATCAACTCCACGCAAATATCGTGCCAACGGGAGTTTTTCAGGCTGCGGAAGACTTGGGCACTCCAGAAGGAGAACGCATTGTCACCCGCATTGAGCGCTCTGCTATTCAGCTAGCTGACCAAATGGTTGCCCCCAGGGACAGGGTGTCTGGAATCGCTGGCGAGCTGGAGGGGTTGGGTGGCCGTTCTACTGTGCGGCTAGCCAAGGAGAACTTCATCCCCTTGGCAAAGCTCCTGAATGGATACGGCGACTAGGCCACAGGCCGCGGTCTGTACTTCGCATAGGCGGCGATTGATAGAAGGTGTGACTTTCGCTACGCTGGGCACAGAAAATTTGCCTCTCCCCTCGCTTCCGGCTTTGCCCCTTGATACGAGAAAAGCCCCTAGGAGCCAAACACATATCCACCCAGAAAGGTTCGGCACAGCTTAACTATGACAATTAGCGTCACGGACATCTTCTCCATCGGCATCGGCCCGTCCTCTTCGCACACCGTTGGGCCTATGCGCGCGGCTAAGCAATTCCTCGATTCCCTCGAGAAGCACCCGGCGAAGGTGTATACCGAGTTGCGTGGTTCTCTTTCCGCCACTGGCCGCGGGCATGCCTCTGACCGCGCGGTCATCCTCGGTCTCGCTGGCTGGGATCCACTGAGCGTGCCTATCGACGCCGAGCCGCACGCAGGTGGATTTATCCCCAGTGAAGGATCCATTTCTGGCCCCCGCGGCACGGTGGACTATGAGATCGTCTTTGATAACGAGCCACTTCCTCAACACCCCAATGGCATGATTTTTAGTGCTTGGGACGAAAGTGGCAACCTCATCGCAGAAAAAGAAGAGTACTTTTCTGTCGGCGGCGGCTTTATTCTCTCTCGCTCCGAGCTTGATGCAGAAGTCGCCGAAAGCAATGAGGTGCCCGCTGGCGTAGCCGCAGCGCAGGTTGATGACACCGTTCCTTATCATTTCACCACGGGCGAAGAATTGCTCAATCTGTGCGAGGCTCATGACAAGGCAATCTGGGAGATTGTGCTAGCCAACGAAGAAGCCTTGCACCGTGACGAGGGCGGCGCCGAATTCGTTTTGCGGCACCTTGATCTGGTCTGGGACATCATGCGGGAGTGTGTGACCGAAGGTATTTCCACCAAGGGCCTACTACCGGGAGGGTTGCGCGTGCCGCGTCGCGCCCCAAAGATGTACGCCCAGTTGCTGGAAAATCAGGATGACACCAGCTGCGGTTTCTCCGCCATGGAGTGGGTTAACCTCTATGCCCTCGCAGTCAATGAGCAAAACGCGGCCGGTGGCCGCGTCATTACCGCACCTACCAATGGTGCGTGCGGCATCATTCCAGCGGTACTGCATTATGCGCGCGATTTCCGCGCAGACTTCACCCGTTCTACCGCCCGGCGCTACCTATTGACTGCCGGTGCTATCGGCATGATCATCAAGGAAAATGCGTCCATCTCGGGAGCTGAGGTGGGCTGCCAAGGCGAGGTAGGTTCCGCCTCCGCTATGGCCGCTGCGGGCATGGCAGAGCTGCTCGGCGCTACTCCGGCGCAGGTAGAAAACGCCGCGGAGATCGCTTTGGAGCATAACTTGGGCCTGACCTGCGACCCAGTTGGCGGATTGGTGCAGATTCCGTGCATCGAACGCAATGCCATCGGTGCGGTTAAATCCATCAATGCCGCACGCATGGCCAAGATGGGCGAAGGCACTCATCATGTGACCTTGGATAATGCAGTGCAAACTATGGCAGAAACCGGCCGCGATATGCTCTCCAAATACAAGGAAACCTCCCTGGGCGGATTGGCTAAGACCATGGGCTTTAGTGTGTCCCAGGTGGAGTGCTAAAAACAGACTCCATGCGCGCAGATGCCCTTCACCGCCGCACAGCTATTATTGCCGCGGCGTGTCAGTTATTCCGATCCCACGGCGATAATGTCGCTTTGGATAAGGTAGCCGCACAGGCCGGGGTGAGTGTAGCCACCGTCTATCGCAACTTCCCTAACCGCGCGAGCCTTATCCGCGCTTGCGCAGAATATATGGGCGATGCCTTTGCGAGGTTCCAACAGCGTCTCATCGCTGACTTTGAGGATCCTAAGCATTCCGGCAATGATTATGTCCGCGCCTATGCCACCCATATCCTTACCATGGAGCTTAATACCCTTATCCCTGCCTTCATCCCTCAGGATTTGGATTCTCTGAGCCCCGAGCTAACCGCTCAGCGTGATCTCTTGGAGAGCAATGGGCGCAGGTTTATTGAGCTTGGGCAACAGCACGGCGAGATCGGACCCGGAGTCACCCACCTCGAATTCATTGTGGGACTCCTGAGTCTGGCGCGGCCCCGCGAGGTCGATGTTGAGGCCTACCAACCCGACCTGCAAGAAAAGATTATTGATCTTTACCTGGCGGGCATTAAAAGAGGGCACCGCGCCTAAGCGCGATGCCCACCAGCTACAGAAACTTAAGCCTCGCCGTGCATTTCGCGTGTAAGGACGGAAACTAGGTCAGAGACATTGACGTCGTGCTGCTCGTGTGCGGCTAGGTCCTTTAGCGCAACGGTGCCGTTTTCTAGCTCCTGCTCGCCCAGTACCAGAGCGAAGCGCGCACCTGCGCGGTCCGCACCCTTCATCGCGCCCTTGAGGCCACGGTCTCCAAAAGACATATCCGCGGAAATGCCGGCCTTGCGGAGATCATTGATAAGAGTGGTCATGGTGCGCTTTGCGGAGGCACCCAGCGCCACGCCAAAGACGTCCACGCGAGAATCTACGCCTTCTAGGGTGATGCCCTCGGCTTCAAGAGCCAGCAGGGCGCGGTCGACGCCCAAGCCATAGCCGATGCCGGATAGGTCTTGGCCTCCTAGCTGGGCCATCAGGCCGTCGTAGCGTCCACCGCCACCGATACCTGACTGCGCACCAAGGCCGTCGTGGACGAACTCGAAGCAAGTCTTAGTGTAGTAATCCAGTCCGCGCACCATGCGCGGATTAATCTCATAAGCTACGCCCATATCATCCAACATGCCGGTAACGGTCTCGAAATGCTCGCGGCATTCCGCATTAAGGTGGTCGAGCATCAAGGGGGCATCGACAAGCTGCTCTTGGACCTCCGGACGCTTATCATCCAGCACACGCAGAGGATTGATCTCAGCACGGTGGCGGGTCTCTTCATCCAAATCGAGCTTAAAGAGGAACTCCTGCAGCTTCTCCCGGTAAGCCGGGCGGCAATTGCGATCGCCTAAACTGGTGAGCTCGAGGCGGAAGCCGCTAAGCCCCAGCGCGCGGAAGGAACGGTCTGCCAAAGCAATGACCTCGGCGTCTAGCGCGGGATCGTCGACACCAATTGCCTCCACGCCCACCTGCTGGAGCTGGCGGTAGCGGCCGGCTTGCGGGCGTTCGTAGCGGAAGAACGGACCAAAATAGTTAAGCTTCACGGGCAGTTGGCCACGGTCCAAGTTGTGCTCGATGACAGAACGCATCACGCCGGCGGTACCCTCTGGGCGCAAAGTAACGGAGCGGTCACCGCGATCGGCGAAGGTGTACATCTCTTTAGATACCACGTCGGTGGACTCGCCTACGCCACGAGCAAAGAGTGCGGTGTCTTCAAAAATGGGCAGCTCAATGTGCTGGAAGCCGGAGAGATGTGCCTGCTCCACCATGGTCTGGCGCACCTTATAGAATGCGGCCGACTGCGGTGGGAAATAATCTGGGACACCTTTAGGAGCGGACAGGGCCTGAAACTGCTTTTTATTACTCACGGGTATTACAGTACCTCCCTCAATGTAGCGAAGAAGGGATTGGTCGCCCTCTCCTTACGCATGGTGGTGGTGGGACCATGGCCGGGCAAAATGTCGAGGTTATCCGCCAAACTCCACACTGGGCCCGCGAGGGACTTCTGCATGGCTTTAGGATCCGAGTGAGGCAGGTCGGTGCGCCCAATGGCACCGGCAAAAAGCACATCACCGGTTAAGGCAAAGTCCTCAGCAATGATCATGGTGCATCCCGGAGAATGCCCGGGTGCGTGCTTCAAGCTGAAGGTGTGACCGAGGAGTTCTAGGGTTCCTCCGTCTTGTAGCTCGCGGACGTCGTTGATGGGGGTCATATGGGCGGCGTCGAAAAGCTCCTGCGCCTGGGGCGAAACACCTTCGCCGCTGGCGAGCATAAACTTATCAGCGGGGTGGATATAAACAGGGATATCGAGCTTTTCTGCAAGGGATCCGGCGTCGCGGGTGTGGTCAATGTGGCCGTGGGTAAGCACGATAGCCACATAGTCCAAGTCATGCTCTAGGACTTTTTCCATCGCATCCATGCCGGGATCGACGATAAAGGCGCGACGGCCCTCCGCAATCACATAGGTATTGGTCTGAAAGGGACCGGCAGTAAAACCGAAGATTTCCATACCCACCACCCTAGCTGCCCAGAGAATAAAGAGCCGCCCGGCCCCGCCTTCGTAGATGAACCTCGACCAGCAACGCCGTGAGGCCTAGCTCAAAACATCCCACACCTTCTCGTAGTCAAGCTGGGTGACAACACCTGGAACCATTTGTGTGTGCATCACCCGGTGATTTTCATCGGCCACGACCACGGAGCGGGCAAGGAGGCCTTCCAATACGGAATCGCGTACGGTCACGCCGAACTTCTCTCCAAAATCCGATCGAAATGCGGAGGCGGCGATGACATCAGCAATGCCTTCCGCAGCGCAAAAACGCTTGAGGGTAAAAGGCAAGTCACGAGAAACGCAAAGAAGCTTAGTGTTATCTAACTGCGCAACCTGCTCATGGAAACGGCGCAGTTGCTCCTGGCAGGAAGGGGTTTCGATAGAGGGAAAGATGGAGATAATAAGGCGCGTGCCCGCGAAAGTCTCATTGTTAATCTGACTCAGGTCCGTACCGATGAGTTCGAATTCGGGCAGCGGGTCTCCCACTGCGGGAAGTTCACCAACGGTGGGTGTTGGCGGGTCGATAAAATCTGGTTCAACCATAGAAACCAGAGTACTTATGACTTGGCTCAATAGCCATTGACTAGCCCGATTTACGTGCCCACGCTTTCTTCGAAGTATGGAACCGCTAAACTCGGTCAGGTTGAATCATGCCACCGAAAATCGCTAGAAAGGTTGACTCCCGGTGCCAAATAATAAAAAGCGCGGCGAAGAGGCGCTGAGCAAGCTCGAGCGCGAGCTAAAATCCCGCGAACGCAAGCAAAAGACACGCCCGCTGGGCGTTGTCTTCGCGTCCCTCGTAGTAATCCTCGCCTTGGTAGGCGGTATTTACTACTTGTCGACCCGCGAAGGCGACGATGAGAAGGTCCAGGCTGAGGAGTCCTCCGCAGCTGAGACCTCGCAGCAAACCCCACAGGCACAGCCCATTGCAGATAAGCGTGCAAAGGCTCTGCCGGATACCGTGACCTGTAAGTACGAGGACACCGGTCAAGATTCCAATGGTGCGACTAAGCCGAATGGAAAGGATATTTCCACCAAGGGCACCGTTACCGTTTCCTTTGAGACTTCTCAGGGCACCATTGAGATGGAGATGGATCGTGCCAAGGCGCCGTGTGCCACCAACGCTATTTCTGAGTTGGCAAAGTCTGGCTACTACGACAACACCGTTTGCCACCGTATGACCTCGGGTGGTCTCAACGTCTTGCAGTGTGGCGATCCGACCGGTTCCGGTTCCGGCGGCCCTGGCTTCAGCTTCGCTGATGAGTACCCCACCGACGAGGTGGATGAGAAGGATGCCCAGAACCCCGTTATCTACCCGCGCGGCTCCGTCGCCATGGCAAATAGCGGTCCAGACACCAATGGTTCTCAGTTCTTCCTCAACTATGACGATTCTGAGTTGACCCCGAACTACACCTACTTCGCCACCATTACCGATGAAGGTATGAAGACGATGGACAAGATTGCCAAGAACGGTGTCGAAGGCGGCCAGCCAGACGGCAAGCCAGCAAAGGAAGTCAAGATCAAGAAGGCAACCGTCAAGGCCTAGGCGCTTTAAAAGCCCTGCTTGGCGACGCCTCCCCCTGCCACCACCGCACACCCCCTAACGGGGGCAAGGGTTAAGCCCCGCGCATTCGTCACTTTCACAACGTACGGACGCGCCGGGGCTTTTACTTTCCTTAATTTAACCTGAGCCTGAATATGAGCCCTTAGCTGCAGAAACACTAACCTTCTAAAATTCCCCTAGTTCACACTAGCCACAAGAGTAAACTTGCAGCACACAGCAGACTTTCAGATATTTCAGCGAGTAAACAAAACCTGCCAATACTGTTGCGGAAGCCTGTCAGCCTGTCTAGTATTTGAAACGTCTTTGAACGCACCAAGCTTGTTAGGAATCAAAAATGAAGCTTTTCTCCCGCAAGGCACTCGTTGCCGGCGCAACCGCTCTGTCCATGACCTTCGCTGGCACCACCGTTGCTACCGCTGCCGAGACCACTCCAGCGTCCTCCACCGAGAACAAGGAGTCCGCCGCTGCGACCACCACCAATGGCGCTGAGCCGACCGAGGAGGGTTCCTCCATCAAGGATATGGATCCTAAGGAAATCAAGGCTTGGATCGGCGTTGTTACCTCCGTCATCGGCGCTCTGGGCACCCTGTTCGCCTTCGCAAACAAGTACCTCGACCTGCCTTTCGGCAACAAGTAAGGTCACCGCTTCATAGCGATTCTTAAGCCGCTGCATTCCAAAAGGGAATGCAGCGGCTTTTTCATAGGCTTTTGAGCAATCGGAAGAACTGACCGACGCTTGAGCTTTCCAGGCTTAGGGATGCATCTAGGACTCTTTGGCGTCTTCAATGTACTCGGACCCTACGAGGTCTTTGAAAAGCTCTGGATCGATCGTTTGACCGACCCTGATGACAGAGATATGACCCGTGGGCTCCAGGATCATAATCTGTACGTCCTGCATGCGGCTAATGCCTGCCTTGCGGGCAGCAGAATAGATATCTGACTTAGTAATATGCGCCAGGGTCAAGTTATCCTCAACCATTTTCCCGCGAAATACTAGGAGAACTGGGCGCCGGTCAAGAAAGCGAGTCCACTTCACCACTTTGCGGATAGTACCGAACGCGGCCTCTAGAGCCATCAGAGTAGTCAAGCCGATTACGCCGGCGGCCAGGGTCGGTGGATTACCCACAATGACACGGCCTGCAACCGCGCCGAACATAATGATGATGATGGCATCTGAGGCCGTCATGGAAGTAAGGACCCGGGAGCCAAATATCTTCACTAGGATCATGAAGGATAGATAAATACCCAAAGTGGCCAATACGACAACGGGGATACGGTGCCATTCAATGCCTAGTTGATAGGTAATTTCGCGCAGGAAGAGGTCTAGAGTATCCACGGTTGATTAGGTTACCTGGCTGCTGCACGGCATACAGAAAAGGCGGAGCGATACTCCCCCGTTCAGGAAGAACCGCTCCACCTAGCGCCGTGATGGCTTAGAGGTGGAATTGCTTGCGCAGGTCCTCAATCATCTTGCGCGCTGGGGCAGGAAGAATCTGCGGGTTCATACCCACAACCGCAACACCAGCTACCAGCGCCGCAACAATGGCAAATACTGCGCTGCCCATGGAAGAACCGTTAGAGGACAAGGAGGAACCCTTCGGCTCGGGCTTAGCACCCGGCTCCTGGGAGCCCTCGCCGCTTACCTCGATAGGCAGAGTTGCCTTTGTGCCGGCGTCAGTGGTGATTTCGAGGTTTTGCTTGCCGCTGAGGTTTTCTGGAACGGTGAGCTTTACCGTTGCACGTCCGCGCTCGCCAAATTGCGCATCGCCTTCCTGGGCAGCGTTGTCGATGTCGACGGTCTGCTCAGCGTCACCCAACTTCACGGTTGCCTTCTTGGCCATCGGCTCACCCTCGGTGGAGTAATTAAGGCTAGACAGATTGACGGTAATTTCCTTACCCGGCTTCACCTCACCTTCAACGTGGGCACCGATTTGACCTTGTCCGGTGCGGACCTCAGATTCACCCGACTTGATGTAGTCAATCATGGCCTGAGTGTCCATGTAGCCCACATCGTTTTTGTCCTTGATGGAACCAGCGTTGAAATAGCCATCGCCGCCGGCTTCTTCGTCACTAGAAGCAAGGAAGGACGACAGCGCGATGGAATAATCCTTCTTCGGGTCAATCTGTTCGCCGTTGATGGTCACGGACTTTACCCGCTCACCCTTGTTGGCCTTCTGGTCGTAGACCACCTGCACATTATTGGAAAGCCCCATGGCCAAGCGCGGACGGCTGCCTTCCTGCCACTGGTTTTCCAAAGCATTGATGAACTCCTCGCCGGAAATCTTTGCGGTAATCACGGAGTTGCCAAACGGCTGCACCTCAAAGATGTCCTTGTAGGTAACGTCGCCACCCTTCAGGTCAGCACGCACACCACCGGCGTTCATGACACCGATCTCGATATCCTTGCCTACCTGCTTGCTCATGGCATAGCGTTGGCCATCTGCGATGAAGTTATTGAGGGTGGATTCTACGCCACGGTTGGAGCCTGCCTCTGCGCCTTCGTCAGAGCCGCGGAACAGGTCCTGCTTGACAGTTCCTGCAGTCTTGGAGCCTTCTACCTCGGCTTCCTTTTGTGCCTTTTCCACCACGGCTGCAATGCCAGCGTCCGGCTCGACAGCGGCAGCGTCGGTAGCATCGTACTGGCTGAGTTTGATGTCGGTTACCTTCTTGGCGGACTTGTCAAAGGTAATGTCGACGTCGTTAAGCAACTTGCCATACTCATGCCCCTGCGCCCATTGCAACGGGAGTGCACCATCGCGCGGGACTTCGCCCTTGGTGCGCTGGTGAGTATCGCCGCCGAAAAGCACGTCTACGTCTTTGTTGAAGCCCTCGGCATATTCTTGGGCATCCTCGTGGAAAAGGGCGACAACAACGTCCGCTTCGCCGGACTCCTTTAGCCGGGCGGCCTCTTCATTGGTTGCCTTTACCGGGTCCGTGAAGGTAACGCCCGGGATCTTGGCCGCAGATACCTTGTACTTGGTATTTTCCGTCACGGTTCCGACATAGCCCACCTTGACGCCGTCTACGTCTTCAACGTGAGAAGGCTTAAGCAAGGGCTTGCCGTCTTTCAGCACGTTGGCACCCAAGATGGGATACGTGGAATTCGGCTGAATGCGCTCGGTTAGATCCTCGGTGCCCTTATCAAACTCGTGGTTGCCCACTGCGGATACCTTCATGCCCATCTGATTGAGAGCCTCAAGGGTGTACTTGTCATCAGAAATTGCAGATACAAAGGCAGAGCCGCCTACGTTATCGCCCGAAGAAGTCAGGTTGAATTCCTGACCTTCATTGACCTGCTTGATTAGGGACTGCAAACGAGCCACGCCAATTTCATCGCCGGCCTTTGCTGGGTCGCCGATCTTGTCCTCCAAGTGACCGTGAATATCGGTGATATTGGTGACAGAGATGGTGGTCTTGTTTTCTTGTGCGACCGCCTGCACGCCGGAGAGAGCTACAGCGGATATGGTAGTGGTGGCCACAAGTTGGCCGATGCGGCGAAACTGCATGGAAATACTCCTAGATTGTAGAAAGCAACAGGATAATTTATATCGCTTTACTAACAACTTGGCAGGAGAAACTAAGCTCGTTTGCTGGGGATTTACCTGGCAGAAGCCGAAAATTCATAGACTGGTAACCCGCCCGAAGCCTTCGCGTTGCTTGCCCCGCCCCTCCTTGAGGGTAAGGAGAAAGCGCGCTAAGCAGTTACTCGGTAGACGTCGAAGACGCCTTCCGTATTGCGCAAGGTCGTCATCAACGTGCCCAGCTGCTTGGTGTCTGACACCGAGAACGTAAACCTAACCGTCGCAATGTGGTCATCACCCCGGTTGGAGTTCATAGTCAAAACGTTGATGTTCTCATCACTCATAACGCGGGTGAGCTCTGAAAGAAGGCCTTGCCTGTCTAGGGCTTCCAATTGCAGCGTCGCAGAGAAAGCACCGGTAGCGGAGGTCCCAGAAGCCCAGGCCACCTCTAGCATGCGCTCGGGTTCTGCTTTGAGCTTTTCCGCGTTGGTGCAGTCGGCTCGGTGCACTGATACTCCGCCGCCGCGGGTTACGAAACCAAAGATGGTATCGCCTGGTACAGGCTGGCAGCATTTGGCGAGCTTGGCCATTACATCAGGGCTGCCCTCCACCAAGATGCCGGTGCCCGATGCGGAGTCCTCGATGTGCTGGGCACGGGAATTTTCAATCTCAGACAGCGGCGTGCGCGAGGCCAAAGTGTCAATTGCATCGTCCTGGTCCCCAAACATGGCAACCAATTGATTGGCAACATGTTGCGCAGATACTTGGCCCGCGCCGATGGCGGTATACAGCGAATCGACATCAGCGTGGTGCAGCTGCTCCGCCACCTGCTTCATGGATCTGGCGGTAAACAGGCGGTGCATCGGCAGGCCGCCTCGCTGGACCTCAGTGGCTAGGGCATCTCGCCCAGCCTCCAAATGTTCTTCGCGGCGCTCTTTGGCAAACCACTGCCGTACCTTAGTCTTAGCGCGTGCAGATACCAGAAAGTCCTGCCAATCACGGGACGGGCCTGCGTTAGGGTCTTTAGAAGTAAAGATCTCAACCTTGTCACCGGATTTTAGCTTCGATTCCAGTGCTACCAGCTTGCCATTGACCTTGGCACCGATACACCTATGCCCCACTTCGGTATGTACTGCATAGGCAAAGTCCACCGGAGTAGAACCTGCTGGCAGATTTACTACGTCACCCTTAGGGGTAAAGGCAAAGATTTGCTTAGCGGTAAGGTCATAGCGCAGGGAATCTAGGAACTCATTAGGGTCAGCTGCTTCCTTCTGCCAGTCCAGAAGTTGGCGCATCCACGCCATCTGGTCCACTTCTTCTTGGTGGCCCGAGTTCTTGCCCTTGGTTTCCTTGTAACGCCAGTGAGCGGCCACGCCAAATTCGGCGTTGTAGTGCATCTCGTGGGTGCGTACCTGGACCTCCAGCGTGGCACCACCATCGCCTAGCACTGTGGTGTGCAGCGATTGATAGACACCAAATCGCGGCGAAGAAATATAGTCCTTAAAGCGCCCGGGCAGAGCTTGGTAGATCGAGTGAACCACGCCAATTGCGGCATAACAGCTATTGACATCCTCTACTAGGATGCGGATACCCACTAGGTCAAAAATCTCTGCAAAGTCGCGGCCACGTACGATCATCTTTTGGTAGATGGACCAGTAGTGCTTTGGCCGGCCCATAACCTCAGCTTCAATGCCGTTTTCCTTCAATGCCGCACTAACTTGGCTAATGATCTCTTTGAGCGCGCGGTCACGCGAGGGGGCGCGGTCTGCCACCATGCGCACAATCTCGTCGTACTTTTTGGGGTACAGGATGGCAAAGGATAGGTCCTCCAGCTCCCACTTCACACTGGCCATGCCTAAGCGGTGAGCTAATGGAGCGATAACCTCGAGGGTTTGGCGCGCCTTTTTGGCCTGCTTTTCGGGCGGGAGGAACCGCATCGTACGCATATTGTGCAGGCGGTCGCTTACCTTAATGACCAAGACGCGCGGGTCAGTGGCCATGGCTACGATCATCTTGCGGATGGTTTCCGCCTCCGCGGCCGAGCCCAGCGCCACCTTATCCAACTTCGTCACACCGTCAACCAGCCGGGCCACCTCGGGGCCGAAATCCCTGGTGAGGTCGTCTAAGGAGTAGTCCGTATCCTCCACCGTATCGTGCAAGAGCGCTGCCACGATGGTGGTGGTGTCCATACCAATTTCCGCAGCGATCGTAGCAACGGCAAGTGGGTGGGTGATATAAGGTTCTCCAGATTTGCGGAAAACCCCTTCATGCAGACGCTCGGCGGTGTTATAAGCACGATTGAGCAGGTCTGAGTCGGCCTTAGGGTGAAACTTGCGGTGGATGGACATCAGCGGGTCCAGCACCGGATTCACCCTGACTCGGCCGCCTGTGAGCGAACGGGCAAGGCGAGCCGACATGCTACGCATACCGCCGCCGGTCTGGCGCTTTACGGGTTTATCCATGGCCATTTCTACCGCCCTTCACAGTGCCACGGGCCATATTGGCCTCATATTCGTCTAGATCGTGGGATCTAGCTTAGACACTTCATCTTAGTCTGTGGCATTTAGCACAATGAGCGGCGGGCCGGATAAACGCTCACGCCCATTGAGGCCTTTGACTTCCAGCACAACGACGTTGCCGGCAACCTCGGCACCCGCAGACTCGAGCAGAAGTTTCGCACCATGGAGGGTGCCACCGGTGGCTAGGACGTCGTCGACAAGCACTACGCGCTTGCCCTTGATGTCGACGCCGCTGGCCGGAATCTCCAGCGCCGCCGAGCCGTATTCCAGCTCGTATTCCTCGGTGTATACCGGAGGAGGAAGCTTGCCCTTCTTGCGGATGGCTAGGATACCCAGGCCCATCTTGTAGGCCACGGCCGAGCCGAGGAGGAAGCCACGGGCATCTAGGCCACCGATCATTTCCGCGCCCAGTTCCTCGCAGGCGGCCGCTAAGCCGTCTACGACGGTGCGAAAAGCCTCTGGGTCTGCCAAAACTGGGGTGAGATCTTCGAAGAGGATACCCTCCTCTGGGAAGTCTTGAACGAGGCGAACCTTATCCTTGAGAGCCTGTGCTGCTGATTCGTAGTGGGAACTCATAATCTTCCTTGAGAAATAATTGCGAGAGGTCGTTAACGGCCGCTGTTGCGGGTCCTACTTCTTTTCGGTTGGAGCGGTGCTACGCCAGCGATCCATATTCCAACCGATGCCCGAGACGCCAGTGTACGGCAGGACACCTTCCACGTCGCGGCGGACGAGGAAGACACGCGGCTGCGCGGAGAGCGGAATGGACGGAATATCCTTCCACAAAGCTTCTTCTGTCTTCTTAAGCTCCGCAGAGTTTTTCATACTAGCTTCGACCGCGGAGTACTCCGTCTGGGGATCTACCGGTCCAAGGAAAGCGTCGACGGTAGGTGCCCAGGTTTCTGGATCCATTTCCAGGTAGTGCTGAGACATAAACTCCGCAGACGCATCCTCGATGGTGATTCCGGCCGGCTCACAGGATGCACGGAGCTGTTCCACCATAGCTGCGTAACGCTTATCCGGTCCTAAGTAGCCGACCTTGATGGTCGTTCCATTCAGATTCCCCGCCTGCGCCAGATCGGTACCCTGGTGCTCCTTACCCACTTTGTCGAGGCCGCCGGCAACCGGGTTGGTGACGGAAACGGTGCGCACATAAGCCGGTGGCACCTCTACGCCAGAGGCCGCGGAGCTTGCCTGAGCCACCGCCTGCTGATCGACGCACGCAGCGAAGCTCTCGCGCGCCCACGGCTCGGCGAATACCCCAGCCTCAGACAGCGTCAGCGTATCCGTTAGCTCGCCTACCATTGGGGTAGCTTCATAGGAGTCCTCCCCTGACTCACTTTGATTCCGGTCAAGCCAGTCAGGGGTTGCATTGGCGGCGTCGACCACGCGCAGTGCCCCCTTATCTACCAGCTTGTGCGCGTCAGCATCCGCTGGCCACACCACAACGTGGTCCTCGGCTGGCGCATCCCCAAAGTATTTTTCGTTCGCTTTGAGGATAACCTCGCCCTCATCGCCTATCTTGTCGATGACATAGGGGCCAAAAGACACTTGCAGTTTTGGATCGAGTTGATCCTTTGCCACGGAAAAGCCATACCGCCATGCCTGAGCAACTGGATCTAGCGCCTGCATATCTTCGGCTGCCAGCGCCGCATTAAGCTCCTCAAGGCTCAACCCAGCCTTTTCTGCCAGCGCATGGGCGGGCATGACCGTTCCGGCGCCAAACATATGGCGCCAGCGCTGCCCCTGATCCTTATTAAAGGTCAACGTAAACGATTTGCTGTGGGGTTCGCAGCTGAAATTCGCAATGTCATTCATCAGCGGCATATGGGAGGCGAATTCAGCCGGATGGGTGCCGGCAACGTAAGTCAAATAGTAATCATCACAGGTCACGGGAGTGCCATCGGAAAAGACGGCATCCTCGGCCAAGGTCAGCTGGACGCTGCGCTGGTCGCTGCCCTCAGCGGGCGGGAGCTCTTCCGTTTCTACTAGGTCTGCATTGGGGATCAATTCGCCCGCGGGACCAGGTACGAAAAGGCCAGGATATAGGCGCGTGGACAACAGTCCGGCGGAGCTGGCAGAACCAAAGGAGGTGCCTGCGTTGGTAGTGGCCAGACGGGAATTTACCTGGTACCCAAAGTATCCATAGGATTCTGGTTCCTGGGGCGCAGCCGAAGACTCATCCTCGCCACCCTGCCCGCTGCAGGCAGATGCAGCCAGGGCGAGTGCGGATACGCATGAAGCAAGGGCCCGCCTCCCCCTATGACGTCCTCCAGAACTGCTCTTTTCCTTAAGCATGGTTATGTGCCCTCACTTCAGCTAGCGATCCGCCTGAAATTTACTACCGGAAGTTACCTGCCTGGCCGCCACGTTGCGCCAGGGTGTCCGGTGGACTCCGCCGATTCGGCCTCATTGCCAGCCGGGGTGGACTGAGCACTTACTGGCGAAACCACGGTGCGCCCCGCTGCGGGTGCGTCATCTTCTGCAGCACCCTTCTCATCCTTACCAGCACGGTAGTCCGCTACTCGCTTATTGTGGCGCTTAGTCTTCTTGGACATATTGGCGAAGGTGACAACCAATGGCGTAGCGAAGAAGATGGAGGAGAAAATACCCTCAACCACACCGATGAGCTGGATGAGTGCCAAATCGCGCAGGGTACCAATGCCCATGAGCCACACGGCCACCACGAAGAGCGCGATAATCGGCAGCGCAGAAATCACCGAGGTAGAAATCGAGCGCATGACCGTCTGGTTAATCGCCAGGTTCGTCAGCTCAGCAAAGGTCTTCTTGCGCTGTCCCTCCAGGCCTTCCGTGTTCTCGTTGATCTTGTCAAAGACGATGACCGAGTCATACATGGAGAAGGTCAGGACGGTAAGCAGACCGATAATGACAGCAGGGGAAACCTGGAATCCGAAGAGCGCATAAATGCCGGCAATAATCACGCCGTCTGCAATCAGGGCGATGATAGCGGCAAAAGCCATGTTCTTCTGCAAGCGAATGGCCACATAAACGGTGGCAGCTACCAAGAAGACCAGCATGGCGATAAGCATGCGCTGGGTAATGGCAGAACCCCAAGACTCAGATACCGTGGACGAACCGATGGCATCCGGGGTGGCCTTACCTTCTTCATCCTTCGGCTTAAAGTCCTCGTAGATAGCGGTACGAGCCGCATTCACCTCTTCTTGGCTGAGGCGTTCGGAGACAATCTCCAAGGTCTCGGAGTTGCCGGAGCCTACGATATGTACCTGCTCGGGTTCTACGCCGGTGGAATCTTCAAAGACGCGTCCTACTTCTTCTTCCTTAAGGTCCCCTGCCGGCATGGACAGCGTAGTGCCGCCTTCGAAGTCAATCGAGAGGCTGAAGCCGCGAATTAGGATTGCGGCCACGGCCGCCACGATCAGCGCGGCGGTGATGCCGTACCACAGCTTGGTGCGGCCAATGAAGTCATAACCGCGCTCATCCTCGTAGAGGCGGTCCATTCGGGAAATCTTGTGCTTAGTCGAAACAGCCATGCTTATTTCTCCTCATCTTCCGCAGCATCAACGGGACGTGCGGTTCCTGCGGCAGTATGTGCTGCCGTTTCTGTGGTGGCTGCCTCCTTGGTTGCGGAGGTTTTAGTGGAGCCTGCTTTGCGATGCCCCGAGCCGAAATAGCCGCGTTCACGACGCTCTTCCACCAAGGCGTAGATACCGCCAAGGCCGTTCATCGAAGGCTTGGCTGCAGCTGGACGGCGGCCCACCAACTGCATCAGTGGTGCCATAACCAAGAAGGATACGACAAGGTCGAAGACCGTGGTCAAGCCCATGGTAAAGGCGAAGCCCTTAACCTCACCGATGGCCAGGAAGTAGACCACTACGGAGCCGATGAGGGTCACCGCGTTACCGGTCACGATGGTCGCACGAGCACGCTCCCACGCCTTTTGCGTAGCGGAGCGGAAAGTGCGTCCCTCTAGCAGCTCATCCTTGATGCGCTCGTAGTAGACCACGAAGGAGTCAGCCGTTGCACCCACACCGATGACTAGACCGGCAATACCGGAGAGATCCAGTGAGTAACCAATCCAACGACCCAGCAGCACCAAGGCACCATAGGTCAACAGGCCAGAAGCAATGAGGAAGACGAGGGAGACGCCGGCCAGTGCGCGGAAGTAGTACAGCGAATAAGCCATCACGAGAACCAAGCCGACCAGGCCCGCGATAAGGCCGGCTTGCAGGGCGGCCTTACCCAGTGTCGGCGGAATGGACTCAATGGTACCGCCCGGCTCGCCATTTTCACCGGCGAAGGACAGCGGCAGTGCGCCATACTTCAAGTTATTGGCCAGGTTCTGTGCTTCCTCCTGGCTGAAATCACCAGTAATAGAGGTTGCGGACCCTACTGGAGTTGCGCCCTGGATCACCGGTGCAGAGATAACTGCGGAGTCAAGGGTAATGGCGACTTGGTCGTTGAGGTGTTCCTTGGTGAGGTCCGCCCACGTCTGGGAACCGTTTGGGCCATCTCCGGTCTTGAAAGAGAAGTTGATCTCCATTTGACCGGTTTTGTTGTTCATACCGCCTTCGATAGGACCATTGGTATTGATCTCATTGCCGGTTAGGCGGGTGCCATTTTCATCCTTGATGCCGTTAAGAAGTGGCGCGGGCTCGAGGACGTACGGGTTGCCCTTGGAATAATCACAGGTAACAAATGGCTTAGCCGGATCGTCCGCGCCAGCCAGCGGATCGGTATCGCCCTGACAGGTCATCAGCATCGAAGCTGCGGCTTGGGTCGTCGGATCCTCGGACTGGCGGTCCTTGAGCAACATCTCCGTGATTTCATCACGGCGCTTCGACTGCTCAATGGAGTTGCTTGGCTCATCCAGGGGCTTAGCGCTGACCTTTGGAGCCTTCTTCTCCTTTGGCTTCTGTCCGGTCATCTGCGCTTCCTGCGCAGAGATGGCCTTGACGCCTTGATCCATCTGCTTGTTCGCTTCGTCTGCGCTCAGCACGCCATACTTTACCCAGCGGTTGGCCATGTCTTCTAGCTCCTTATTGAGCTTGC
Source organism: Corynebacterium nasorum (assembly GCF_030229765.1). Taxonomy (NCBI): domain Bacteria; kingdom Bacillati; phylum Actinomycetota; class Actinomycetes; order Mycobacteriales; family Corynebacteriaceae; genus Corynebacterium; species Corynebacterium nasorum. The sequence goes on from NZ_JASPGY010000001.1 coordinate 211,150, forward strand.
CCATATCCGGCATGGATGGCTTAGCCACTGGGCGGAAGAAGAGTTGCGAGGTCTTACCTACGGCCTGTGCTTGGGAAGCGTCCTCTCCTGGCACGGTAATAACCAGGGTATTGCCGTTAATGACAACCTCAGAGCCAGAAACGCCCATACCATTGACACGCTGTTCCAAGATGGTGCGTGCTTGTTTGAGCTGGTCCTGAGTGGGTTCCTCGCCTTGCGGAGCAAGCGTTACGCGAGTACCGCCCTGCAGATCAATGCCGAGTTTCGGCGTGCTTTGACGGCTACCAGTAAGAAAGATAAGCGCATAGATAACAACCACAATGAGAACGAATAACGCGATAGCGCGCTTCGGCCATTGGCGTTGGCTATTTTTCATAGCGCGACGGGGTGATGCGGACAACGATAATCTCCTGTGCTGCTTATAACAGGGTGCTTAGACAATAAATACGGCCCGACCGGATGGCGCAGGCACGTCAACAACGCACAATCGTACGTCATGAGACGGAATTTTCCTTAACGAGGGCCAGAAAAGGCCCAAAGTGTGATGGGGTCTACGCTCCATAAAGTTCCCACCCACCTAGCAAACGTTAAGATAGTTCTCAGGAAAGGCGGGTCTAGTTCTTCCCCTCGCCGTCGAACGGAGGGGTATTGCCATCAGGCAGGTTATCTTCCGCATCGCCGTTTGCTTCCTCAGCAGCTGCTGGGCGCTCGAGCTCATTGGCTTCCTGCTCGGTGCGGATCACGGCCATCTTGTCAAAAGTAACCACCACTCCTGGGGCAATTTCTAGATCCACATTCTTGTCACTGGTGCTACGCACCACGCCATGTACACCGCCCGCGGTGACGATGGAATCGCCCGGCTTGAGGGAGTTTTGTAGGGCCTGCATATCATTTTGGCGCTGGCGCTGCTTTCGCATGGCCATGAAGGAGGGAATGACGAACAGGACGCCAATAATGATGAGAATGATGATTTCCATAGCTCCCTAGTGTGCCAGACGGAAGTGGACACAAAAACCCAGAGTGCTTGACCAAGCAGGCTGGCGCCTGGAATTAAAACAGGCCGGCTGCCCCCTCAGGAGGAGTAAGCCCCAAGTGCCTCCACGCGGCGGCGGTAGCTACGCGGCCGCGTCCTGTTCGCGCAATCATCCCGGCACGCACCAGGTAGGGCTCACACACCTCCTCCACCGTCGAAGGTTCCTCGCCCACCGCAATGGCAAGGGTGCTCACGCCGACTGGTCCGCCGCCGTGCCCCTTAATCAAGGCATCGAGTACCGCCCGGTCCAAGCGATCGAGGCCCATTTCATCCACGTCGAAGACCTCGAGCGCCCCCTGGGCCGCACTAAGATCAATCAGACCCGAGCCGTTGACCTCGGCATAGTCGCGAACGCGGCGCAGCAGACGGTTAGCAATACGCGGGGTGCCACGCGAACGAGAACCAATTTCTACCGCTGCATCATGGTCAATGTCTACGTCTAAGATGTGCGCCGCACGCTTAATCACCTGAGTTAAGTCAGCCGTGTCGTAGTACTCCATTTGCGCAGTAAAGCCGAATCGATCACGCAGGGGGCCAGTAAGCATGCCGGCGCGTGTTGTAGCTCCTACCAGGGTAAAAGGCGGGATTTCCAGCGGAATGGAGGTGGCACCAGGCCCCTTGCCCACGATGACGTCAATACGGAAATCTTCCATCGCCATATACAGCATTTCTTCTGCTGGCCGGGCAATGCGGTGGATCTCGTCGATGAAAAGCACGTCACCCTCCATCAGATTTGAAAGCATGGCGGCCAAATCGCCGGCGCGCTCTAAGGCAGGCCCCGAAGTCATACGCAGCGAGGTCCCCAACTCCTGGGAGATAATCATCGCCATGGTGGTCTTACCCAGACCAGGCGGGCCAGAGAGCAGAACGTGGTCCGGCGTAACTCCGCGATTCTTAGCGCCTTTGAGCACCAGGGAAAGCTGCTCGCGCACCTTGGGCTGGCCTATAAACTCATCTAGCGACTTCGGGCGCAATGACCGCTCAATATCATGTTCCTCGGAGTGTGCGGTCGCTTCGACGTCGCTATTGCGCTGCGAGGAATGCGCCGCGTCGACGCCGTCGGGGAGGTTAAATTCGGTGCGCTCAATATCGGACATGATTGTTCAGCCTTCCTACCTACCGTTACTTTTTCTTGCCCAGCTGCGCTAGAGCCGCACGCAAGAGGGAAGACGTATCGGCATCAGGGTTCTCCGCGTATGCCGCTTCCACCACAGGCCGCGCTCCCTTATCAGTAAACCCAAGACCAATGAGCGCTTCCGTCACGCTTTCTACCACGGCCCCGCCGGCTGGCGCGACGGCGGTATCGCTGGCACCTGTAGTAGAGGGCTCGCTTGGCGCAAAGGCCGCCACCTTATCTTTCAGCTCCAATGCCAAGCGCTGAGCCATACGCTTACCGACGCCCGGGATAGATTGCAGCGCCTTCACGTCTTCCGCACCAATCGCTGCAGCGAGCTCCCCAGCGCCCATGACCGAAAGCGCCGCCAAGGCAAGCTTTGGTCCGAGCCCCGACACGGATTGCAGAACTTGGAACATCTCGCGGTCCTCATCAGCGCTAAAGCCATAAAGAGTCAGGGAGTCTTCCTTGACCACCAAGTTGGTGAGAACCGTAGCTGGTTCCCCGCGGCGCAAAGTGCCCAGCGTTTTTGGGGTGGCCAAGAACTTGTATCCCACGCCTGCACAATCGATGACCCCATGGTCGAGTCCAATATGGATTACCTCTCCACGCAGTGCAGCAATCATTGGCTTCCTATCCTTTTCTCTCAGTAAATTTCTCTACCGCTTCTTAGCTTGTCCGCGCACGCCACTTGTCTTGGCCCCAAGCCCAAGACCATTCCGGTCCATCCGCGCAATGGCAGGGGCACGCCAGCAATGACATACGGCCAGGGCAAGTGCATCGGCGGCGTCGGCAGGCTTGGGCGGCTCCGTCAACCCCAGAATACGGGTGATCATAGTGGTCATCTGCTTTTTATCGGCGCGCCCATTTCCAGAGATTGCCTTTTTCACCTCGGATGGGGTGTACATATACACCGGAATGTCGCGCTCAGCTGCAGCCAGCACCAACACCCCTACCACGTGGGCAGTTTGCATGACCGTGGAGACCTGGCCACGTTCGAAGACGCGCTCGATCGCTACTACATCCGGCGTATAGTCATCCATCCATTCTTTCGCTGCCACTGAAAGACGCAGGAGGCGCTCCGTTAAGTCTTTATCGCTAGGGGTACGAACCACGCCTACAGAAACCGGGAGGATTGCTCGGCCGCGACCAGCTTGAACCACGGAAAGTCCACAGCGCGTCAAGCCCGGGTCAATCCCCATCACGCGCATTCCTTCTAGGTTCATCTCTCCCCCATTGTCATGTCAGCGCCTTATCGCACCGCCTACTGCCCCCCCATTATGGACTACACACAGGTGTTCTACAAACGTAGCAGTCCACCCCACCATAGCGAAGCGCCGGCAGCGCCTCCGGCGAGCAATTCTCGCGGAGCGCTCCCGGCGCTACATAGCCGCCGCTATTGCGGCGAAGAGGTGATTAACCCTCGTTCAACTCGGCTAGTACCTCATCGGACAGGTCCATGTTGGTGTAGACGTTTTGCACGTCATCGGAGTCTTCCAAAGCATCAATGAGGCGGAAAATCTTCTTGGCATCATTGGCATCAAGCGGCACCTCAACAGAAGCGCGGAAGTCATTATCAGAGTCATCGACCTCAATATCGGCTTCCTTGAGCGCGTCCTTAACGGCCTGCACATCCGTCGGGGCGCAGACGATCTCAAACTTCTCGCCCTGGTCCTTTACCTCTTCCGCGCCAGCTTCTAGCACGGCCATCAAAACATCGTCTTCCGTCAGCTCACCCTTTTCTATTAGGACGTAGCCGGTACGGGTGAACATATAGGCCACGGAGCCGGATTCGCCCAAGTTGCCGCCGTTTTTAGACATAGCGGTACGCACGTCGGTCGCCGCACGGTTGCGGTTATCCGTAAGGCACTCAATGAGCATGGCCACGCCGTTGGGGCCATAGCCTTCGTACATGATGGTTTCCCAGTCGGCGCCGCCGGCTTCCTCACCGGATCCACGCTTGCGAGCACGCTCAATATTGTCATTGGGGACGGAGGCCTTCTTGGCCTTCTTGATCATGTCATCAAGGGTTGGGTTAGCCGCTGGGTCACCACCGCCGGTGCGGGCCGCCACTTCGATATTCTTGATCAGCTTGGCAAATTCCTTGCCACGCTTTGCATCGTTGGCAGCCTTTTTATGCTTGGTAGTTGCCCATTTCGAGTGGCCTGACATGTAGTCCCTTTCTAATCGGGTGCTGAAACTGGTGGCAATTATACGTGTGCTGCATGAATGCGTGAAAGCGACCCCCTTATAAGCGGGGCATATTTACACGTTGTGCCAATTGCCATGGGCGGAACCGCTGCCCAGCTTTTCATCCAAGAAGCGTGTAAGGCCCTCTTGATTGACCAACGCCACCAATTCGCCCTCCTCCGTAAAGAGCTTGCCGCGCGCAATTGCCGTTCCTTGAAATGCTGAGGGTGATACTTGCTCATATAAGAGCCATTCATCCACGCGAATAGGACGCAGGAACCAAATGGCATGGTCGAGGCTGGCCAACTGCACTTTCTCTCCTTGATGCGGAAGGAGCGCGGAGCGGATGAGAGTCATATCCGACATGTAGGTCAGCGCGGCGCGGTGGAAAGCCGGATCCTGCGGAAGCTCAACGGTATTGCGAAACCAGATATGACGAAATCCTGCACCGGTGCGTTCCGCTGCCACAGGGTCTCGGCCTTCCTCTGGTACCAAGCGGATATCCCATTCCTCCCACTCTTTGAGGATGATGCGGGTGGAGTAAGGCGCACCGCCACCGGAACGAGCTGTTTCTTCGGGCCCAGGTACCTCCGGCATGGGATCTTGGTGCTGCGGGCCGCAGTCCCCATTGCGGTGGAAGCTCGCCATGGCAGAGAAAAGTAGCGTGCCCCCTTGGTAGGCGCGTACCTGCCGGTTGGCAAAGGATCTACCGTCCCGAATGCGCTCGACCCGCAACTCAATCGGCCGGCTCGCGTCACCAGGCCCCACAAAATAGCCGTGCAGGGAGTGGACCTCTTTCCCGGAAACGGTGCGTTGGGCCGCAGCCACTGCTTGGCCAGCAATATGTCCGCCGAAAGTACGCTCAATCCGCGACTCCACCGCCGGGCCACTAAAGACATCGTCCGCTCCCGTTTCCTCTATGTCCAAAATCTCGCGGATGGCCGCCATCTCCACACTCCCAATGTCCTAAATCACTACCGCTAGCAATTGTCGTCCACACTACTAAAAGGTCGAGCCGCCGATTCCTTTTCTCATTATCTCTCCCCCATTTTTTGGCATAAGTGGAAGAATTTTCTAGAAGAAACTATGTCCGCCACCGAAGTGAGCGCTCTTTGAATAAAGTCTTTTGGGTGAAACGCCTCGCTTCTGTTCCTGCAGTTTGGATTGGGTGGGTTATCGCCCGCCTGTGCCTTGTATATCTACTCAAGATTGACCACAGTCCCAGGGGCGATGTCGCATATTATTTTGCGGGTATCTACGGCGACGACCCAACTCAAATGACCGAGTACCCTCATGCAGGCACGTGGCCTACGGTGCTTTTGGGGTGGCTCACCGGTGAAAATATCACCGCTTTCTATATCGGCTTTACCATCATGACGCTGCTTGTCGACGCCGCGTTTTTAGCCCTGCTGCTGCGCCACCATCCCACCCAACCGCGCGCTTTTTGGGCCGCTTGGTTCTGGGTTTTCTTCGGCACCGCGGCCGGCCATGCCTTTGTGTGGCGCCTCGATATTTTCCCCGCCCTAGCCGTCGCCGGAGCAGCCGCCCTTCTGGCTACCCATCCCCTTATTGCCTCGGCGTTACTGGGCTTTGCCACCACCATGAAGCTTTGGCCCGGAGCGCTCGCCGCAGGCTTAGTGGGCCGCTTCAATAGGTCTGCGACCTGGCAACGTCTGCTCACATTCTTTTGCACCATCATTGCTGTGTGCGCCGCTACGGTCGCAACCTGTGGCACCGAACGCTTACTTTCACCTTTAAACTACCAGGGCGTGCGCGGTCTCCAGTTGGAGTCCATCCCGGCGACCTTCCTGTTGCTGCAAGCCCATCGCCACCCCGGCCGCTGGGATTTGGGCTACGCCGCTTCCAAGAGCTTTGAGATCTCCGGGCCCGGCGTGGATACCGCCATCAGGTGGAGCACCATAGCGATCATTATCATGCTGGTGTTTGCGGTGGGATGGGCGCTCTACCGGCTGTGTGCCGGCGGATGGACCACGCGCACCACCATGGCGTTCTTTAGCGTTATGGTCTTGCTCCTTATCGCGACCAATAAGGTTTTCTCCCCGCAATACATCGTCTGGCTCGGCCCGCTGCTTGCAGTGGTGATCCGCCAGCGACTTCCACAAGGGTTTACTACCTTGCGGGTAGTCCAAGGCCTGCTGGCGGTCTGCGCCATTATCGCCGCCGCGCTGGGTACTTTGATCTATCCGTTTAACTACGACTACATCTGGCATTACGTGGGCGAGAATATGTTCCCCGTGTATCTCTTGGTGGCCCGCAATATTCTCATCGTGGTTATGGCCATCATTGGGCTTATATGGTTTGCGCTCGAGGTGGCGCTGGCTGGGAAACTGGAACGTGCAGGAATTCACCAGCCACACGCGCCAAGCGCCCTGGCACAGCCAGTTTTACGCCGCCGAGGCGGCCGGCACTCGCTTCGGTCATAAAGCCGCTCAGCAGGCTACTCAGCCAGCATGTAGTCAAAGTATTCCGGCAGCTTTGCGGTGCCGCCCAGATGGAAAAGCCGCACCGCAGGGCGCAGACGCAAAGCGCGAGTATCGCTGACCGCTTCGTTATAAAAGCGGTGGGCGAGCTGGATACGCCCTTCGGCGTCGGCAAGCGCGGCGGGGCGGCGCTCTGCGGGAAACTCCCGCACAATGGCGGCCGAAAGCTCCCGCTCGGCCAGCGTGCGCGGTTCGAAGTGGCCTTGGTAGAGTTCGGTGGATTCGGCTCTTTGGGCCAGGGCCGCCAGCCCTGGTGCTACTGCCGCTGTGACCGCTGCCCTGCGGTCTAGGGCCGCCTGTAGCTGTGCCAGCGAGGCATCGGTGCGAATGTGCAGTGAGTTGAGCCGCTGAGCGGTAAAAAGCGCCCAGGAGCCCACGATGATGAGCAGAAAGAGGACTAGCGCAATTTCAATGGCCATTAGCGCTTCACCCTCACCTTGGTTCCGTCCTGGACGGTTTCATAGACCTGCATAACAGCTGCTGCCACATGGTCCCAGTCATACGTGCTGGCACGCTCGACGCCATTGCGTGTCAGCCGAACCCGGTACTCGGCATCATCAAGCACCTCACTTAAGACGCGCACCAGATCTTCACTATCCTCATTGCGGAAGAGTGCGCCGGCAGGCTCATCAGAATCGGCGTTGCACACCGCGCGGAAGGCTTCAAGGTCAGAAGCAACTACTGCCGCGCCGGCCGCCATGGCCTCTACTAACACAATGCCGAAACTTTCGCCCCCGGTATTTGGGGCCACGTATACATCGGCGCGGCCGAGGATCTCGGCCTTTTCGGCATCGCTGACTCGGCCGACGAAATCTACGCCTTCGACCTCGCGAGCACGGCCGCCACCCATGATGGTAACGCGGAGGGGGTGGTCTATCTGGCGGAGCGCACGAAGCAGGATATCCAGCCCCTTGCGCGGCTCGTCGAGCCGGCCTAAGAAGACTACTTCTAAAGGATCTCCGGGGGCCTTGGCTGGGCTGCGGCGCCGTGCCTGCGCGTATACCGATGTATCCACGCCGTTGGGAATGAGGACTGGGTCTCCGCCCAATTGCTCCACCTGCCAGCGCCGCGCCATATCTGAAACCGCGATACCGCCGCGGATCTTTTCCAAAAAAGGCGCGAGGAAAGGCTTGGCAAGGGTCAAGACCAGCGAGCTCGACGCGGAGGCGTGATACGTGGCCACCAACGGTCCCTGCGCTACGGCCAGCGCGGTCATGGAAAAGCTCGGGGAATTGGGCTCATGGATGTGCAAAACATCAAAGTCGCCATCTTTGATAAAGCGTTTGACCTTGCGCGTTACCTGAGGTCCGACGGACAGGCGGGCCACCGAACCGTTATAAGCAATGGGAAAAGCCGGGCCTCCCTTGACCACAAAATCAGGCAGCGGCGTGGAGTCAGAAGCGGGGCCGATGACTTGAACATAGTGCCCTTGCTCTATATATACAGTGGCTAGATCAAGGATATGGGCTTGAACTCCGCCCGGTTCATCAAAGGAGTAGGGGCACACGATGCCGATCCGCATTATTTCTCGCCTTCCTGCCGTGCACCAGCGTGGCGGCTATCACGGGCCTTGTGCGCGGCGCGCGCTTGCCGACGCCTCTCAATATCGACATTCCACTGCGGCTGCAGCATATGCCAATCCTCCGGATGCCGGCGAATATTGGCAGCGAAGCCATCGGCCATGCGTTGCGTAGTCTCTTGTACGTTTGTTACCTCAAGTTCCGGAGACACCGATAGGCCCCAGCCCTCTCCCTTAAACCATGAGTGCACCACATGGAGGGCGGCACCAGTCTCCAGCGCAAGGCGGGCGGGTCCGGCGGCCATATTGGCCTCCTCCCCCATGAAATCTACGCTCACACCACTTCGAGTCAGGTCACGCTCGGCCAGCAGGCACACCACGCCGCCAGCTTCTAATACTTCTTTGAGGCGAGCAAAAGGCGAGGCTTCGCCCCCGGTGAGGGGAAGGACCTCAAAACCGAGGGTTTCGCGGTAGTCCACAAAGGCGTCGAAAAGCACTGCGGGCTTCAAGCGCTCTGCGACAGTGGTGAACTGGCCATAGTGGCCCACGAGGAAGACACCCGCCATGTCCCAATTACCCGAATGTGGGAGGGCCAAAATAGTGCCGCGTCCGGATTGAGCGGAAGCATCAAAATGCTCGAGACCTTCCAAGCCGCTGAGTAAGCGCTCGTGCAGGCTGGCATCGCCGTGGATAGCCGGCAGGCGGAAGGCCTCCATCCAATAGCGCATATAGGAGCGAACGGAATCGCGTACCAGCGCGCGGGTAACGTTTTCTGGCCCCACCACGCGGGCAAGGTTGCGGCGCAAGCCTTCCATTCCGCGGCCATTGCTGCTGGCAAAATCTGCGCCCCACCGAAACAGCGTGCGCGCAATGGGCTCAGGCAGCCGACGCACCACCTTCCACCCCGCGAGGTAGCCCGCCGCGGAGAGGTCTTCTTTATCCCACATGGTGTTAAAACCTCCTGGTTTTTCGGTGGTGCTCAGCGAGCTAGTGCTGCTCCTGGCGGGCAGCGATGACCATGCGCTGGCACACGGTAAAGATGGAGCCAACGGCAAGGATCCACAGCGCTACCTCGATAGCATGCGGAACGCCAAGGCCCTCAAGGCCAATGCCGCCCAAGCCCAAGATAAGCCGCTCAGGGCGCTCGATGAGGCCGCCGACCATCTTGAATCCAGACGCCTCTCCCCTAGCCTTGATATAGGAAATCACCTGAGAACATACCAAGGTGACAAAGCAAGCGATGACCGTAATGCGGGAAGAATCCGCGGAATAAATCAGCCACCACGCAATAGCGCTAAACAAGGCACCATCGGTGATTCGATCGCAGGAAGCATCCAAGGTCGCGCCAAAGGCGGTGGCTTTGCCAGTCAAACGCGCCATGGTGCCGTCGAGCATGTCAAAGGCGGCAAAGAGGCCGGATAATACGGCAGCGGAAAACAGGTGACCGGTAGGAATGAGGATCACCGAAATAGCAATGGTGACAATGGTTCCCACAATAGTGACCACATTCGGGGTCAGGCCCAGCTTTAAAAAGGCCTTCGCTATAGGTTCCACCACCACGGCGGCGGGCTTTCGCCCATGCACGCTAAGCACGCGAATCCTCCTCTTCCATCTCGCGCCAACCTTCTGCCAGCACGCGGCGTGTATCCTGCAGAAGCTGCGGTAATACCTTAGTCCCATCAAGGACAGTCATAAAGTTACTATCCCCAGGCCACCTTGGCACCACATGCAGGTGCAGGTGATCTCCCACGGAGCCTCCTGAAGAGCGCCCCAAGTTCAAACCTACGTTAATGGCCTCGGGGTGAGAGACGCGTTTGAGTACCCGGATAGCCTTTTGCGCAAACTCCATCAGCTCTTGAGATTCCTCTTGCGTTAGGTTCTCAAGCTGAGATTCTTTACGGTACGGCACCACCATGAGGTGTCCAGCGTTGTACGGAAAGAGGTTTAGCAATGCATAAACACTCTTGCCACGGGCGATGATGAGCCCGTCTTCGTCGCTACCCTGCGGGGCGGCAACGAAGGGGTCCTCAGAGCGCTTGGCTATATAAGCCATGCGATAAGGTGCCCACAGCCGCTCTAGACGGTCCGGTTCGCCCGCGCCTGAGTCAACGAAGGTCCCCTCCGCCGCTCCATTGTCGAAAGCGGCGGAGCTTTTGGTCTCGCGCGTCTTTTTAGCGTCGGGCACTGATGAGCTCTTCAGTCGGCTGCTCGTTATTGCGTTCTGCGACCCACGCAGTGATGAGCCCCACAGCCTCATTCACCGGCACACCATTGACCTGGGTGCCATCTAGGAAGCGGAAGGACACGGCGCCGGCTTCCACATCGCGAGCACCGGCGACCAGCATGAATGGGACCTTAGCGGTGGTGTGATTGCGAATCTTTTTCTGCATGCGGTCATCGGAGGTATCCACATCGGCGCGGATTCCCTTCTGGCGCAGCTGTGCGGCAACTTCTTCAAGGTGCGGGGAGAATTCATCGGCCACCGGGATGCCCACCACCTGGTGCGGAGCCAGCCAAGCTGGGAATGCGCCAGCGTAGTGCTCCAGCAGCACACCAAAGAAACGTTCAATGGAGCCAAAGAGCGCACGGTGAATCATGATCGGGCGCTTCTTTGTTCCGTCCGAAGCGGTGTATTCCAGCTCGAAGCGCTCGGGCAAGTTGAAGTCCAATTGCACGGTAGACATCTGCCAGGTACGGCCGATGGCATCGCGGGCCTGGACCGAAATCTTTGGACCGTAGAAAGCTGCGCCTGCTGGGTCCGGTACCAGCTCCAAGCCAGACTTTTCCGCGACCGACTGCAAGATGGAAGTCGAGCGCTCCCAAATCTCGTCGGAACCGACGAACTTATTCGGATCCTTGGTGGAAAGCTCCAGGTAGAAATCAGACAGGCCATAGTCCTTCAGCAAGGAGATGATGAAGTCCAGGACCTTGGTGAGTTCTTCTTCCAGCTGTTCTTCGGTGCAGTAAATGTGCGCGTCGTCCTGGGTAAAGCCGCGGGCACGGGTCAGACCGTGGACCACGCCGGACTTTTCGTAGCGGTAGACGGTGCCGAACTCAAATAGGCGCAGCGGCAACTCGCGGTAGGAACGGCCACGGGATGCAAAAATCAGGTTGTGCATCGGGCAGTTCATGGGCTTGGCGTAGTAGTCCTGCGGCTCCTTGACGGTATTGCCTTCTTCGTCATACTCGCCATCGAGCTGCATTGGTGGGAACATTCCATCGGCGTAGAAGTCCAGGTGGCCCGACTTCTTGAAGAGAGCACCCTTGGTGATATGCGGAGTGTTGACAAAGGAATAGCCGGCCTGGACGTGGCGGTTGCGAGAGTGGTTTTCCATCTCCATGCGCACGGTGGCACCATTCGGGTGGAATACCGGGAAACCGGAGCCAATCTCATCTGGGAAGGAGAAGAGGTCTAGCTCTTGGCCCAAGCGGCGATGGTCGCGCTTTTCAGCCTCTTCCACCATGGTCTGGTAGGCCTCCAGGGCCTCCTTGGACTCAAAAGCGGTGCCGTAAATGCGCTGCAGGCCAGCCTTAGACTGATCTCCGCGCCAGTATGCAGCAGAAGAGCGGGTTAGCGTGAAGGCCGGGATGTACTTGGTGGTTGGAACGTGCGGTCCGCGGCAGAGGTCGAACCACTCTACTTCCCCGGTGCGCGGGTTGATGTTGTCATAGTGGGTCAGATCGCCAGAACCAACCTCGGCGGCCTCATCGGAGTCAGGGTCAACGTTGCCCTTGTCCTGGACCAGCTCGAGCTTGAAGGGTTCTCCGGCAAGCGCCTGCTCCGCTTCTGCAGCGGATTCGTAAACGTGGCGCTCAAAACGCTGGCCTCCCTTAATGATCTTCTTCATGCGCTTTTCAATCGCCTTGAGATCTTCCGGGGTGAAAGGCTCCGCGGTTTGAAAATCGAAGTAGAAGCCATTTTCAATGGCCGGGCCGATGCCCAGCTTGGTGCCGGGGAATTCGGCCTGCACGGCCTGTGCCATGACGTGGCCGCAGGAGTGGCGGATTACCGCGCGACCGTCTTCCTCGCAGGCGGCTACCGGGGTGAAGGTGGATTCCGTGTCGGGGGTGTGCGACAAATCAAAGAGAGTGCCGTCTTCACCGCGAACGACTACGACAGCCTCAGGGCCCTTATTGGGAAGATTGAGCTCTCGCATTGCTGCGCCCACGGCCTGGCCGGCGGGCACGGTGAAGGAATCGTAATTGACCGGTACTGCGGGAATGAGTTCCGCCATAATCGCGCTCCTTTATGCGCTCGTGCGTCGGCGGCATACCTGGCCGCGTCCGCTATTTAAATTTACGGATAGCTATTCTACAACCCTGCATACTCGCAAAGCGATTTCGCCCACCAAGATTCACGCCCATCCGCGTCGAGGGTGCCCGGCGGGCAGAAATACATAGCGGAGCCGATATGGGTCAGCCACTCATTCATCAGGTCAGATTTATCCAAACGGGCCTGGATAGGCTCGAATTGCTTGGTGGGATCCTGCTGATAGCAGATGAAAACCTGGCCGATATTGGAAAGCTGCCCATCCTTGCCATCGGGGGCCAGCTCATAGTTATACGGCCGGCGTAGGATGCGTTGCTCCGGATGATCAGCAGGTGGCGCGGCCACGGCCATGTGCGAGTTTTTATCAATCACCGGCAAGCCGTAGTCATCTACCGCATCGAAATCTGCAGCATCAAATTCTTCTTCACCGGTAAGCGGGGCGCCGGTGTCAAGCTTACGGCCCACCGCATTTTCGCGGGAGGAGCGATCCAGCTTCTCCCACGTATCCACGTTCATGCGAATGCGACGCACCACCATGGCCGTTCCCCCTTGCGCCCACTTCGGCCCTTCATCGATCCACACTTGGGCTGCAAAATCTTCCTCGCTGCGCGGGTTAACGGTGCCGTCCTTTTGCCCGAACATATTGCGCGCAGTAGCGCCCTTTTCGTGGCTGCCATAGGCATTAATAAATCCCTGCTGCAGCCACTTCACACTGGCATAGTGCTCACCGGCTCGCACCATGTGGCGCAGTGCATAAGTATTCATCAACGGGTCATCGCAACAAATCTGAAGGACAATATCGCTTTGTCCCCATTGTCGTTGCAGCTCATCACGCTTAAAGGAACGCACATCTCCCAACCAGTGTGGTTTCTCCACGCCGAGCAGGGAGAATACCTTCTGACCTAGACCGCAGGTGATGGTCAAGTTGGCGGGCTGTTGCACCATTTCCGGTTCCAGGGTGCCCAGCGGCGGCTCCCCCGTACACAGCGCGCGGGCGTCCTCGGTCCACAGCTTCATGAGGTTGGCAAACTCTCGCTTGTCGACGCCCCTTTTAAAGTCAAACCCCACCAGATTCAGGTGAGCCTGCTCTGCGGTAGCAATGCCCGCCTGATGCTCGCCGTCAAAAGCCACGAGGGCGTCGGCAAGCGCAGGCTGTTCCTGTGCCCCAGCATCCGGGGAAGAGCCCTGGTTATTGCAGCCTGCCAACGCGAAGGCGCTGGTCGATACCGCAGCGCCAGTGAGAAATCCCCTTCTGCTGAACCCAGACATGGTTAGTGGTCGTGGCCTTCCTTATTGTGGGACATATCTCCGTGCTCCATGTGGGACATATCGTGGCCTTCCATATCGCCGTAGTCCTCATCCCCGGAAGGCATGCTACGCGTTTGGATCTCGCCCAGATCGAGCTCTTCGCCGCCTTCTAGCTTCACCTTAAGGTCAAGGGATTCGCCGGGAGCGATGTGGTTTCCCATTTCCATGAGCATGAAGTGGTCACCGCCTGGTGCAAGTTCGTGGGACTCGCCGGCCTTGACCACCAACGGGCTCGACATTTCCTGCATCTTGCCATCGACGGTCTCATGGATCTGGTTCACCTTGGCATTAAGACTGGTGGAAAAACCGGTGATAGCGATGTCCTTATCGGTGTGGTTCACCAAGGTGCCAAAAATAGCAGTCATGTCTTTATCTTCGTTGGCACGCACGACCGCGTCTTCGAAGGTCAGGGCCTCGGCTGCGGCGGGGGAGGACTTCTCCGCAGCGCTGGAGGTGGCATCAACCTTCGACTCGGTGGAGTCATTTTGGTTCTGCGGGGAGCAACCCGCCAGGGCAAGGCCGGCCACAGTCAACCCCACAAGGGCAATGCTAGAAATCTTGGACATTATTTTTCACCTTCCGAATCAATGCGACGAGACTTGCCAATAAATAGGGCAACTACTGCGGCAATTGCCAAAACCCCGCCCACGCCCAAAATGATTTTCAGCGACATCGGCAGCCCCTCGGTTGCTTCCTGGTCTGTCGCGTCAGACTCGCCAGCCTCGGGGTTTTCGGCCCCGTCACCTTTAACGGAAAATTCCACACCACCGCGAGTAGCGTGTCCATCCGAAGACGTGATTTGGAAACCCACCTGGTAGTTGCCCGGCCCAGGGTTAACCCCCTCAGGAGTCTCAATTGTGAGGTCTCGTTCATGGAGCTGCGGTTCCTGGCTAAAGAGCTTCTCACCGGTATCGGCGTTGGTTACGGCAAAGGTGTTGAAGTCCTCTTTGGGGATGCCAGAAAACTCAAGGGTGATTTCCTTAGGGAACTCATCGAGTTGATCGCCGTCTTTGACCGAACCGCCAATAACGGAGTCGTGCGCGAATGCGGCAGGCATCGACCCGCCCAAGACCAGTGCGGCTGTGCCCACTGCTGCGGCTGTGCGGCGCAGCCAAGGTACGCGGTAGCCCATAGATAGCTCCTTTGTGATGTTGGAAAAGCACAAGTTGAATTGTCAGACATACTAGCCCCGCGACTTGCCATAGCGGCAATCACAAAAAGCAGCGCGTCGAGTCATATGTCGGCTTGAACTGGGCTCGAGTTCCGCTTCCTTAATAAAAAGAGGTATTTATCACTATTTAAGCCAAGTTGACTCAATTCCAGCGGACCTAGCCTTAGGACCTCTCCCCCTGCCGGGCATTAAAAAACGGACCAGAAACCATCAGAGCAAAAATAACCAGGGCGACGCCAACACCGATGAGCGTCAAAGGCCACGCCCCGCTGCCACTGCCTCCAGCCGCATCTGCCGCAGTAAGGCCCATAAAGAAAAGCACAGTCCCCGAAACAAAAGACGCGAAGCCGCAGGCTCCAACCAATAGCGGTACCACTAGTGCGCGTGACATCTTTCCTCCTCCGCTTTGGGTTATGACTCTTCAAAGGCAAGCGTATCGCACAGCACACGGAAGGAGACAAGAAAAAAGCCGCCCCGTCTCTGGGGCCGCTACATGGAGCGGATGACGAGACTCGAACTCGCGACCCTCACCTTGGCAAGGTGATGCGCTACCAACTGCGCTACATCCGCACAACAAACCGGAGTTTGCTACAGAGCCTAAAAAGAGACTCTCGTGCGCGATACTGGGATTGAACCAGTGACCTCTTCCGTGTCAGGGAAGCGCTCTCCCACTGAGCTAATCGCGCTTAATGCCCGAAGGCATTAAGAAGTTGAGGTGGAAACGGGAATCGAACCCGTGTGCACGGTTTTGCAGACCGTTGCCTCACCACTCGGCCATTCCACCGTGGCGATACCGCCTCACACAATACAGTGTTGGAGCGGATGACGAGACTCGAACTCGCGACCCTCACCTTGGCAAGGTGATGCGCTACCAACTGCGCTACATCCGCATGCGAAACCAGGCCCGGTTTCTAGGACAAAGTCCTTGTGCGCGATACTGGGATTGAACCAGTGACCTCTTCCGTGTCAGGGAAGCGCTCTCCCACTGAGCTAATCGCGCGCTATTCACTTAGAATCACTCTTCACAGGTAGCCCTTTGAAAAGCGTGGAGCGGATGACGAGACTCGAACTCGCGACCCTCACCTTGGCAAGGTGATGCGCTACCAACTGCGCTACATCCGCATTGCGCCGCAAACTTTTATTCCGTTGCGGTGCGAGAAGAAACATTATCGTGCTCCGCGCCAGTTTCCAAATCCCCAGCCCAGCGCCTTGCTTTTAACCGCCGATATTCCACGTTTGTACGTTCCCAAATCACACCGGTGTGATTCTTGTGGACCGCAGGCGCCCAGCCGCCTCCCGCTCATGAGTAGCCCTACGCAGCCAATTAGGTATTTGAATTTCAAGCGGTGTACATTTAGCCACCGCACGGTCCTATAGCTCAGTGGGAGAGCGTTCCGTTCACACCGGAAAGGTCACTGGTTCAATCCCAGTTAGGACCACCACTTCCCCGCCCTGCACTCCACTTCACAGGTAGCTTGGGCGGGTTACTTTGTGTGCCGGTAAGGTGTTCCGTCGTGTTGTGGATCCTTTTAGGCGTTATCGCTGGGCTCGTTTTGCCCGTACAGACCCTGGTTAATACACGCTTGCGCTTATCGACGGGCACCCCCTTTTCTTCTTCGCTTATCTCTTTCGCCGTGGGCACGGTGACCTTGCTCGTTATCGCCACCGCTGTCACCGGCGGTGAATTCGGCCTTTCCCGCACAGCTGGCCAACCACTGTGGATATGGTTCGGCGGTTTGCTCGGCGTAGTTGCGCTTACTGGGAATATTCTCCTATTTCCCCACTTGGGTGCCGTCCAGACCGTAGTTCTTCCCATCGCCGGCCAGATCATCATGGGGCTCGTCATCGATCACCTTGGGCTCTTTGACTCCCCTATATCCCCGCTGACCGTGGTTCGCATGCTAGGGGCTCTCATCGTCCTAGGCGGAGTAATCGCCATCGTCGCCGGCCCCGGCGCGCCCACGAAGCGTGAGGACAGTGCCACAGCGCTGTGGATGTGGCGCTTAGCGGGGTTTGTTTTTGGCTGTTTTACTGCAAGCCAATCCGCGATCAATGGTCACCTGGGCCAGATTACTGGCTCACCTGTTAGCGCGGCTTTAGTTTCTTTCAGCGTCGGGGTATCTGCCCTTGCCATTGTGAATATTGTTCTACGCTGGCGACCTCGCATTGAGCGCCCCGAGGGGAAGAACAATCCCTGGTGGATGTGGGTTGGTGGCGTCCTGGGTGCGTTGTTTGTTTTTGGCAACGCGGCTTTGGTACCACAACTGGGCACGGGGCTTACCGTGGTCGCGACTCTGCTCGGCTCCATGCTGGGGTCCCTACTCATTGATCGCTTGCGTGGCGCCCGCGTAACGCTGCGCCAGGTAGCCGGCATTGCAGTGATACTGGTCGGCGTGATTCTCATCCGTCTGGTGTAGCCCGTCTTGCTGAGGTTATGGCGCTGTTATTGCCATGCTGGGCACTCGCCGCTCTGGCTACACTGGGATGACATGGATATCTCTTCGCTTTTGGGTCCTGATTCCCGCGGCACATTCACCATCCGTACGAATATGGTCAGCACGTTGACCGGATCGGCGACGATGAACCATGTCTCAGAAGACATGGGAAATGACACCGATGGACAACTTTTTGCAGCTCTACGGGACTGGGCAGACGTGGTGTTGGTGGGCGCGCAAACGGTGCGCGCAGAAGATTACTCCGGCGTTGTTCCTAGCACCGATGGCTCGCGTCCAGCTCCTATTGCAGTGCCTTCTCGCAGCCTTGATTTCGATATCGACTCGGACTTTTTTACAGACTTTACTACCCCACCTGTCATCTTGGCCCCACACAGCAGCTGGGAGGATGAAGACATCGTTACCCGAATCGAGGCTATTGAAAGCACGGGGGCGGAGGTCTGCGATGCCGGTGAAGGAAGCGTGCGCGACTACATATCCGTCCTGAAGGATCGCGGGTTTAAGCGCGTGCTATGTGAAGGCGGACCAGGAATGATTGGGCAATTAGTGGACGCCGATGCGATTGACCAGATGTATTTGACCCTGGATCCGCATCTGTCTACCGGCGTAGAGACTCCGATGGCTACTTTTAAGGGCGAGCATTCCCACCGGCGCATGCAGTTGGAAAATGTCGCGGCCGATACGGATGGCACGGTGTTTCTGCGGTATTCCCGCACCCGCGAGGACGTAGACTAAGGCGCCGTGAATTCCCGAATCAGTGTTGCCGCTTGGCCCGTGGCCGTATTGCTCGTTGTGCACCGCGTATTCATCATTGCGCGCAACGGCACGCCAACGGATGATTTCACCACCGTGTATAACGCGGTGGCGCGCATGTCCAGCAGCCAGCCGGTCTACGAGCAGGCCTATAATCACGTTGACCCGCTGTATCTGTATACCCCGGGAGCCACGCTGCTGCTTGCGCCATTAGGGCACCTAGACTTCTCACTTGCGCGAGGACTATTCATCGTGGCGAATGCGGCCGCGATCATCGCGGCACTGGCGGTGCTTACCCTTATAGTGGACCGCAAGCTCACCTCGCCCGTGTGGCCGGTATCTATTGCGCTGGCGTTTGTCACGGAGTCAGTGACCAATACGCTTGCCTTTACCAATATCAACGGCGTTCTCTTGCTGTGTCTGGCCGTGTTTTTGTGGGCCTTTTTGCGGGCCGAGCGCACCCCGTGGTTGGGCTGGGTGGCAGGCGTGGTCATTGGCCTTGCCATCGTCATTAAGCCGCAGTTTGCGCCGCTGCTCTTCCTGCCCTTGGTAAAGCTCCAGTGGCGCAGTCTCGCCGAGGGCATCGGAGTTCCGGTGATTCTCAATCTACTGGCGTGGCCGGTGGTGCCGGGCGCCAGCGGCTTTTTCGAAAAGCTGCTGCCCTATCTTTCGGAAACTCGTGACTATGCCAATTCTTCCTGGGCGGGTTTCCACGCCTACGTTAATTTTGGCGCCGGGTTGTATTGGACCGTGTGGCTGATTTTTGCCGGTCTTACGGCCGCAGCGATTCTCGGGCTTTTACGCTGGCGCAACTCCGACCCAACCTTGTGGGCACTGACCACTAGCGGGGCGATAATGGTGGGAATTTTCTTCCTGTCTTCCCTAGGCCAGCAGTACTATTCCATGTGGCTTTTCCCGCTGATGTTTACCGTTGTGCTCCCGCGCTCGGTATTTCATTCCGCAGGAGCGTGGTTGGCGGCATTTCTCTTTTTGGCTCCGGTCTCGTGGGCGTCTACAGCGCACCCGGATGCTGGGCGGTGGATGAATTTTTTCACGGCCACGGCAGGATGGGCGCTGCTTATCGTCGCAATTTTCGCTACGGTCGCTGGCTGGTGGCGTGCCGCGCGCAGAGCGGTTTAGACTCGGCCCATGACCGATTTCAAGCTCATTGCTGATACCGAATGGCGCCAGCGCTTAAGCCCCGAGGAATACTATGTTCTGCGTGAGGCAGGTACGGAGCCGCCCCATGTAGGCGAGTACACCAATACTACTACCGAGGGTGTCTATTCTTGCCGCGCGTGTGGAGCGGAGCTTTTCCGTTCCACGGAAAAGTTTGAGTCCCATTGTGGCTGGCCGTCTTTCTTCTCCCCGCTTGCCGGAGACAAGATCATCGAGCGAGAAGATAACTCGCTAGGCATGCGCCGAGTAGAGGTCTTGTGTGCCAACTGCGAATCGCACCTAGGCCACGTCTTTGAGGGCGAGGGCTACGACACCCCTACTGACCTTCGCTATTGCATTAACTCCATTTGCCTTGACCTGGAGGAAAAACCGGTAGAAGGTGGCACCGCTTAAAGGGCCTCGACACAACTTACGCCCCGTCAGCAGCCTGGCTGCCAGGCTAGTGAAGGGGCGCAGCCCGGGACGTCGCCAAGCAGGGCTTTTGCTGGGCGACGCTTCTTTTAGGGCAGTACTGCAATGAGTTCTGCTACGTCCTTGACGCGACGGCCGGTGTGGAAAGGAATTTCCTCGCGCACGTGGTGACGGGCTTCGGTATAGCGCATCAGGTACATCAGGTCGACGATACGGTGGAGCTCATCCGCCTCAAAGGCCAGAATCCACTCGTAGTCACCCAACGCAAAAGCCGGTACGGTATTAGCTCGCACATCAGGATAATCACGCGCTTGCATGCCGTGCTCCATAAGGATGCGGCGGCGCTTTTCCTCGTCCATGGTGTACCAGTCATAGGAGCGCACGAAGGGATAGACCGAGATCCACTCCTTTGGCTCCTCGCCCATGATGAAAGACGGCAGGTGCGACTTATTAAACTCCGCTGGACGGTGCAAAGCGTTGCCTACCCAGGTCACTTCGCTAACCTGGCCCAAGGTGGTCTCGCGGCGAAAGTCCCCAAAGACCTTCTGCAGGTCAGAGAATTCCTCGGCGTGCCACCAGATCATAAAATCAGCAGAATCGCGCATAGCCGTGAGGTCATAGATACCGCGCACCGTCACTTTGCCAGCCTCTTCAACGTCGGCGAAGAACTTCTGCGCTTGGGCGATGATTTCCGCTCGCTCGGTGCCGAGCGCCCCCGGGATCACCTTAAAAACTGCGTGCTGGGAATATTGCTGAACCGCATTGAGTTCCTTGTAGTCTAGCTTCGCCATTGCGTTCTCCTTTGCCAAAGCCTCTGGGTAATCGGACATATCCATCATAAGTTGGATATGAAACCTTGTCACTTCCCCCGCCGCGGGGATGCCGACACGCTCTCGCATCGGCGCGCCTCCCCCAGCTAGAGGCTGGGAAACTATAGCTTGAACGTCGTGAGCAATTCCGAATCGACCACCCCACGCAGCGCCGAGGCTTCCGCCCCCACTCCTTTGCACAGGCAGGCGGAAAGCCACGAACCAGCTACCCCCGCCGCATTCACCCAAGCAGTGGAGTCAATGCACGCGGCCGACCTGCGCCCCGAGATAACCCTGGGCTCCATTCGCCCACCGCAGCGCCTTGCGCCGTTTAGCCACGCTATCGGCCTCGAGGTGGGAGGCGAAGACAACCCAGACATCGTGCCCACTGATGCGGAAGGCGATGCATTTGGCCGCCTTATCTTGCTCCACGATCCGGGTGCTGAGGAAGCCTGGGAGGGCGCTATGCGCCTTGTGGCGTATATTCAGGCCGATATGGATGATGCCGTAGCAGGAGATCCGCTCTTGCCCGATGTGGCTTGGCAGTGGCTCAATGAAGGCTTAGAAGAGGAAGGCGCCGACCACACCAACTTGGGTGGCACCGTCACCTCTACCGCGTCCGTTCGATTTGGGGAGATTGGTGGCCCACCGCGCGCCTATCAAATCGAAATGCGTGCTTCGTGGACCGCTGAAGGCCTCGATCTGGCGCCTCACGTGCAGGCTTTTGCAAAGGTATTGGCTAACGTTGCCGGCCTCCCTCCTGAGGGCGTTACCAAGCTCGGCCACTAGAATGCCAGAATTGCGCAGCCGGCCGGTAGAGGGCATCCCGGCGGTCCTTGCTACCCGGGATGGATTCACCGCTGCCGCCGCACGCCTAGCTGCAGGTACGGGCCCGTTTGCCATCGATACTGAACGCGCCTCTGGTTATCGCTACGATGACCGCGCCTTCGTAGTTCAAATTCGCCGCCGCGGCGCAGGCACCATGCTTTTTGCCCCTGAAGGCCATCGCGCGGAGCTCACCGCTGCCCTCGCCCCAGTACTCAACGGGGCGGAATGGATAATTCATGCCGCGCATTCGGATTTGCCCTGCCTAGGGTGGCTTGGGCTATTCCCCGGCTCCATCTTTGATACCGAGCTAGCGGCGCGGCTCGCTGGTTTCGACCGCCCGAATCTGGGCACAATGGTTGCAGAGCTTTTTGATATCGAATTAGAAAAAGGCTACGGCGACGCTGACTGGTCAACCCCGCAGCTCAGCGAGGAACTCAAGGCCTATGCCGCACTAGATGTGGAGCTGCTCCTCGAGCTAGCCGATTCACTACGCGATATCTTGGCCGAACAAGACAAAATGGATTGGGCGCTAGAGGAATTTTCCTCCATTGTCCGCGAGCATGCCGGTGATACTCACCCGCAGCCACCTACTTGGCGCGACCTAAAGGGAGTCTCCAACCTGCGCAACGGCAGCCAGCTTGCCGCCGCTCGAGCGCTATGGCTCAAACGGGACGCAATAGCTCGGCGCACCGATACTGCACCCGGCCGGGTTTTAGCGAATAAGACGCTGGTAGAAATTGCGCGCGCTCTCCCCACCTCTGGTAGCGATTTGGCCCGCATCAAGGGTTTTCCCCGCCGGCGCAAGGGGGCCACCGCCCGCTGGATGGCGGTGCTAAACCAGGCGCGCGCCATTCCCCCGCACCAGCGGCCTCGCGTGCACCGTACCCCGCATCCGGTCCCTTCCAAGACCATCTGGACCAAGGACTACCCTGATCTCTGGGAGATATATCAAACTATTCGCGCCGACATCGCGGAACTAGGCGATGATCTTGGAATGTCCTCCGAGCTTATTATCCGCCCCGCCACCGTGCGCGCCGCAGTATGGGCGAAGGTAGGGGTACGTGCTGATAAACGCCACCGCGGACCTGATTCTGTTGCCGGTTCCATCCGCCAGCCAGACGACGTCGCTGCGTTTCTCCGCGGGGAAGGCGCGCGCGAATGGCAAATAGAATTGACCGCCCCGCTTATCGTGGACGGTCTTTTCTAGAAGATATTTATCAGGACAGGCCTAGCCTTCATTTCCCAGCTCATTGGCATCAGCAGTGAAGTTTTCTACCCACTCGCTAATCGAGGCCGCCATAAGTTCAGGGGTAAGCCCGAATTCCTCTAGGACCTCGCCGCGCGAGCCGTGCTTAGGAAAGTATCCCGGAACGCCAAGTCGGCGCACAGGGGTATTTACCTCGGCTGCGCTGAGGGCTTCAGAAATCATGGAGCCAATACCGCCGCGTACAAGGCCGTCTTCTGCCGTAACCACCAGATCGTGGTCAGCGGCGAGTGCCACAATAGAACTTGGAACCGGCACAACCCAACGCGGGTCAACGACGGTTACGTTAACGCCTTGCTCTCCGAGCAGCTTCGCTGCCTCGATGCTGCGCGCGGACATGGCACCGATAGAGACGATAAGCACCTCTGGGGTGTCCTCGCCAGCGTCGGCTTCGCCGTAGTGGAGGATGTCGACGCCATCCCCCAAGGTTTCTACCGCATCCATATCCGGCAGCAGGTTGCCTTTAGGGAAACGAACTACGGAGGGGCCGGATTCGATTTCTAGCGACTCCCGTAAGAGCTCCCGCAGGCGCGCGCCATCGCGCGGGGCGGCAATGTGTATGCCCGGTACGATGCTCATCAGCGCCATATCCCACACACCATTGTGCGATGCTCCATCGGAACCGGTAACCCCGGACCGGTCGAGCACGATGGTTACTGGCAGCTTCAGCAGCGCAATATCCATAATGACCTGATCCACGGCTCGATTTAAAAAGGTGGAATATACCGCCACGACCGGGTGCATACCCCCGAGCGCAAGACCAGAGGCGGAGGTCATCGCGTGCTGCTCTGCGATTCCCACGTCAAAGAAGCGTTCAGGAAAGCGCTCTTGGAACGGCGTGAGCCCAGTCGGCCCTGCCATGGCAGCGGTAATGGCCACAATGTCTTCGCGTTTTTCAGCAGCGGCTACAAGCTCTTCTGAAAAAGCTGCGGTCCAGCCAGGCTGCTTAGTTCCTTTTGCCACACCGGTGACCGGATCAATAGCACCGGTTGAGTGCATCTGATCCTTTGGCTCATTGACGGCTGGGGCAAACCCATGGCCCTTTTCAGTAACCACATGCACAATGATGGGTCCGTCATAATCGCGGGCATAGGTCAGGGCATGCACCAAGCTATCGATATCGTGCCCGTTAATGGGACCGATGTACTTCATGCCTAGTTCCGGGAACATCTCGGTTGGCAAGACCGTAGACTTGACGCCTTCTTTCATGGCATGCAGGGCATCGAAGGCCCGCTCGCCTACCCAACCCATTTGTTTCAGGCGGCGCTTGCCCTGCTCCATAAGTTCGTCATAGCCGTGCTGAGAGCGGATACGACCAAGATTTTCCGAGAGGCCACCGATGGTGGGCGAATAGCTGCGGCCATTGTCATTGACCACAATCACCGCATTGCGGTCCTTGTCCTCGGAGATATTGTTGAGTGCCTCCCAGCACATACCGCCGGTCAGGGCGCCATCACCAACGACGCCGATAACGTTGCGGTGACCATCGCCGCGGATTTTAAAGGCCTTTGACAAGCCATCCACCGTAGACAGCGAGGCCGAAGCGTGCGAGGACTCGGTCCAGTCATGCTCGGACTCGCCGCGGTCCGTGTACCCCGAAAGACCATCTTTTTGCCGCAAGGTATCGAATTGATCGGTGCGACCGGTAAGCATTTTATGCACATAAGACTGGTGCGAGGTATCAAAAATAATGGGCTCGCGCGGGGAATCAAATACGCGGTGCAACGCTATGGTCAGTTCCACCACGCCCAAGTTGGGACCCAAATGTCCGCCTGTGACGGAAACCTTATCAATGAGACGCTGCCGAATCTCTGCCGCAAGCTCTTCAAGCTTGTCTGCGGACAGTGCCTTGAGATCCTGCGGCGAGTTAATGGTATCCAAGATAGTCATGGAGCGGCCTTCAACTCCTTCTGTGCTTAGTTCTTCTTTTCTACCGTACCCGCGGCGGGCGGTGAATATTATATTCCGGCTAGGGCGCGGCACCGTACCCGGCCGCGCCTGGGCACCTATGCGGCGCATTAGGCAGGGGTAATGAGCGCAATCGTTTCGAAGTGATGCGTTCCGGGAAACGCGTTAATGAGCGCCATTTTTTCAATCCCGTACCCGTGTTCGTCCCAGTAATGCAGATCGTGAGCAAAGGTGGCTGGGTCACATCCCACGTGCACGACCGCTTGGGGTGCAGCGGCCGCCACGGAACGAATCACGTCTTTGCCTGCGCCGGTGCGTGGGGGATCGAGGACTACAGCGCCTGGTTTAGGTAACTGCGCAGCAACCTGCTCCACCTTCGCGGATTTTAGTTCCACATCGCAGTCCGCCAGGCAGGGCTGCTCCGCTGCCGTTGCCGCTGGCGAATAATCCACGGAGATGACCTTGCCCTGCACGGCTGCTGCCAGTGCTGGAACGAAAAGCCCAACGCCGCCATAAAGATCCCAGGCGGTACGTTCCTGGTACTCACGTTGACCGAGCCACTCAGTTACCAGCTGGGTATACGCTGCCGGCGCCTGACTATGGGCTTGCCAAAAGGCAGTGGCGGGGAAGCTAAACGTCCTACTACCCACATGTTCTTGCACTTGGCCGCTGCCTTCTACCACCTCACGGATGGTCTCTACGCGGCGTCCGCGCGGGGCTTTGCGGGTTTCTACTACATGGCGGTCTCCCGCGCCATCGACAACAGCAATGACCTCTGCACCTGGGGTAAAACGACGTGCGCCTTCTCCGACGAGGCCGTCTGCCAATCCCGGAGCCAGCTGCGTACAGGCGGCTGCCGTAACGAGCTCATTGGACCGACGCTCACGGGTTCCAGCACGCCCTTGCTTGTCGACGCCCCACCGAACCCGAGTGCGCCAGCCCCTCACCGGCTCTAGGGTGTGTTGTTCAATGTCTAGGCCCGCACTGGTTTTAACGCCAGTGCGGCGCAGCTGCTCCGCTAAGATTTCTGCCTTAATCCCAGTTTCGGCCGCAGGATCTAGCTCTGCAAAATCGCAGCAGCCTGCCCCTTGTTCCGCAGCTGGGCACGACGATGGCACGCGCAGCGCACCCGGGGTCACTACACTGTCCAGGTCCGCCTTAATGAACGACTTCTTGACTCGGCCGGCCTTAGCCTTAACGACGTCTCCTGGAAATGCGCGTGGAACAAATACAACTCGCCCATCAGGCGCCTGGCCGATTCCTTCCCCGCCGTGTGCCATGCGGTCAATTCTCACCTCAAGAATATCGCCCCGGCTAATCGTAGGTTCAGTCATTTTCTACCTCGGCCTCTTGTAGTGGTTCTGGTTGTGCCTGCGTACGCTCACCCGCGCCTGTAGCTTCCTCCACAGCTGTGTCCGCGCGCCGCACCATCCACACGGTAAGCGCCGTTACCAGAAGGGTCAGGGGCCATCCCATTAGGATTCTGGTCACTCCCAATGCTGTAGTTGCATCGGCATCATAGATGGCGCGCTGGACAATAAAACGGGCGAGAAAGATTACCGCCCACCCACCGGTAGCTATGGCATAGGCCCGGCGCGCTGGGGTAATCTTCTGCCACTGCATTTCCTCGCCGTTAATCCCCTTCCAGATAACGCCCACCGCGGGCCACCGGAATAGGATCGAGAGTACGGCGGCAATGCATAGCGCCAACGACATCCAGATACCGTACAAGAAATACCCTTTGGCATCACCGGTAAACCAGGCGATTGCCGCACACAGAGCGACGCCCAAAAGCCCCGATATGGCTGGCTGAAGGGTCTCTTTGCGAAGCACCCTCCAGATAGCGATAGCAACGGCTACACCAAGCGCCGCTCCGAGGGCTGGGCCCAGCCCAAAAAAGTTATTGACTGGAATCAGCACAAGGACCGGCAAGGTAGCGGAAACGAGCCCGGATAGCCCACCCATTTGTTCCAATAGGGTGGGTTCGGCTTGAGACTCATTAGCGTCAAGGTTCTTTGCGTCCTGGGAGGACTGCTGCGAGGAAGAATGTGTCACGTGGTTTACTGCTTTGCCTAGTCTTTGGAAGTAGGTGCAGAACCCTCATCGGGGTCCTGCGGGGACGATCCATTCTCCCCCTCCTGTGGGGTGCCGCCCAAATCGCGCAAGTGCTGTTCCGCCTCTGCTTCTGCTGCAGGGTCTGGACCGCCAACGCCGTTTTCTGGGTGGTTCTGGGCATTAGCGGCTGCCTGCTGCTCCTGCTGGCGCTGGTCCATGGCCTGCTTGACTTGCTCTACGAGCTGCTCGGGCATGATGACCGGCAAAGCGTTTCCGGCCAAGATGGGGTCTTCTCCACGGTAGACAAAGGTGCGCGCGGCTACCTCGCGGGCCATTTCTGCCAGGTCAGCTTCCATTCCTGCCGGTGCCGCCAGCGTCATGCGCAGCATCCACCGTGGGCCATCTGCACCGATGACGCGAACCTGGCCATTGTCGTTTTTACCCACGACCTCAGCACCCCACGGGCCTGGCTCGGTAGTAACGGTGAGACCGTCGCGGCTCATGCCTTCCCTGATCTCCTCGACGGATTCTGCCCACTGGCCCGGCTTGCGTGGGGCGGCAAAGGCTACGGGGGTAATTCGGCCCACCTTGGTTACGATGTGCAGCATTCGCGGGCCTTGCTCGCCCATTTCTACTTGTACCTGGGACTCCTTTGGCAGTGGGATGCGCAGAGAGCCCAAATCTAAAATGCCGATGGAAAAGTCGCTGAAATCGAAAGTTTCGATATCTACGGAGTCACCATCAAAGGGGCCGGTCTGACCGTTGATAGCGTCATGGGCAAATTCGCGTGGTTCATTGCCAGAAGCTACCGCAGCATCGGCTGCGGTATCTTCTACCGGAGCATATGATTCCTGGGCATCTTTATCCACGGACTCGGGGCCCGCCGGCTTTTCGCCCTTTGCTGCAGGCTGTGCCTGCTCCTTCTTCGCATCCTCGTTCTTCTTGCCAAAGGGCCAGATTCCCATGGTTGCTACATCCTTTCTAGAAGTTTCGTTAAGTCTCTATTG
This sequence comes from Corynebacterium nasorum, assembly GCF_030229765.1. Classification (NCBI taxonomy): domain Bacteria; kingdom Bacillati; phylum Actinomycetota; class Actinomycetes; order Mycobacteriales; family Corynebacteriaceae; genus Corynebacterium; species Corynebacterium nasorum. Next base: position 238,923 of record NZ_JASPGY010000001.1, read on the forward strand.
CTTTAGCTACACGCCGGTAGAGCCATAGCCACCGGCTCCCCGGTCCGTGTCCTCCAATTCTTCGACCTCAGCAAATCCCACTAGCTCAACGCGCTGGACCACGAGCTGAGCGATACGCATTCCGCGTTCGATTTCGATAGGGGTATGCCGGTCATGGTTGATAAGGCAGACTTTGATTTCCCCGCGGTAGTCAGCATCCACTGTCCCCGGAGTATTAACTACCGAAAGCCCTTGTTTAGCAGCCAACCCGGACCGTGGATGAATCAAACCGACTGTTCCTAGTGGCAGCGCAATTGCAATCCCGGTGCCTACAAGGGCGCGCTCGCCGGGTTGCAACGTAAGTGCTTCTGCTGCGTAGAGGTCCGCACCGGCGTCGCCGCGATGGGCGCGTTTCGGCAGCGGAAGCTCCTTGTCTAGACGCTTGACTTTAATATCGCCGAAAGGGCTTTCTGGCTGAGAATATGGAAACGAGTCAGTCACCTGGCCAATCCTACCTGCCTTAGCAGGTTCATTCTGTGGTGCGTGTGGACTAGACTAGCTAGACGTGTCTGATACATCTGCTTCTTCCGCAACTCCGGCACCGTCGAGCTCCGCTTCTGCACAGGGCACGATGGCCCCTCAGGTGCTCTACCGCGAACGCCAATGGGTGCCTTGGTACTTTTGGCTTTTTGCCGCCGGCATCGTGGCACTTACTTCTGCTACCGCCGGGCTAAACCGCTCCATGTGGTGGACCATTATTCCTGCAATACTCCTTGGCGCCATCGCCGTGTGGGTACTTATTACGTGGTCCAATACGGTCATCGTGGTAGAGCGTGACCCAGACGGAACGCGTTGGCTCTCAGTCAAAGACGCCCAACTACCCAACGACGTGGTCTCGCGGTCTATCACGGTTCCCAAATCTGCACGGCGTAATGCGCTAGGCCCGCAATTCGATCCCGCGGCGTTCTTGGTCTCCCACGCTTGGGTGGATGAGCACGCCATGATGGTGCTCAATGATCCTGAGGACGATACCCCTTATTGGCTCATCGCTTCGAAGGACCCAGAAGCTTTACTCCATGCCTTCCTGCCGGAACAGCACTAAATTTTAAAGATTTTGTAGGCATCCTCGAACCGGCAGATTCGAGACGGCCACAACACCAAACCCCGCACTCGGCTTTAAGCAAGTTGCCGTGTGCGGGGTTTCTTTACTGCTGCGACTTCCTTTAAGCACAGTCCTTACAGATAGGCTGGCCATCCTCATCGTGGGAATAGCGCTTATTGGACTGCACTAGGAAACAAGAGCCGCAAGTAAACTCGTCTTCTTGGCGGGGAACTACCTCAACATTGAGCTCCTCACCGGTAAGGTCAACTGTTGGCGGCTGGAACGATTCGACGATTTCTCCGTCATCGTCCATGCCGTTGTTGTCGCTTTCAGCGGCTTTGAGCCCCTCTAGGGAGTCAGTTTCGAGTTCATCTTCCGCGCGCCGGCGCGGTGCGTCATAATCGGTGGCCATAATGCACGCCCCTAATGGTCAAATTGCTTTAAGGAATGGGTAATTATCGATCGCGCATAGTAAAGCACAAATGGCTAGATGTCATCTCACCGGCCGTTAGCGTGGAAAACTATTACCCCCGCAACGCGCCTGTGGCGTTGTGTGCTGCCAAAAGTTCCTCAAAGGCGGGGGCCAAATCTGCCCCCGCGGCCCAGGTAAGTTCGCCCTGAGCAGACCCCTTCTCAAAGCCTGGATGGTGCACCACCGCGCCTGCTTCGCGGGCAATAATTGCCCCGGCGGCAAAATCCCAAGCATTGATGCCGTGCTCAAAGTAGGCATCAACCGTGCCCTCAGCTACGCGACATAAATCCAGCGCGGCAGCACCGATGCGGCGAATATCTCGTACCTGGGGCAAGAGCTTGGTGAGCAGCTCGGCTTGCGCTGCTCTCCGTTGGGCATCGTATCCGAAGCCAGTGGCTACCAATGCCAACGCGGGATTTTTGGTGTGGGCGCACTGCAATGGGTGCGCCTTCCCGTCCGGGCCGGTGACCGTGGCGCCCTGACCGGCCGCGGCTGCATAAGTGCGCCCGCAGGCCACGTTGACCACCGCGCCAGCTACCAGGCGCCCCTGATATTCCGCACCGATAGAAACTGCAAAATCCGGCACCCCGTAGAGGAAATTTACGGTGCCATCAATCGGATCCACTATCCAGGTAACACCGCTGGTGGATTCCACATTGGCGCCTTCTTCCCCAAAGATTCCATCCCCTGGGCGTTGGGTACGAATGGTGGTGGCAATGAATTCCTCTGTGGCGGTGTCGACCTCAGTTACCGGATCCACATCACTGGACTTGGTGCTGGTATGCGCCGCGATGCCATCACCGGCGACAAGCTCTGCGCGCCGGGCGGCAATTAGTTCGGCCGCTCGCGTGGCGGTAGAGACGGCAAAATCCCGCAATTGGAGAAAATCGATGTGCTCAGTCATGCCAACTATTGTGCCTTCTCCTACACTGTCGGGCATGACTACTCTTTCTGGACATTCTTTTGGCGTCGATGTCGGCGGTTCGGGCATTAAGGGCGCAGAGGTGGACCTTGCCACCGGCGAATTCGTGGGCGAGCGTATGAAAATCGCCACGCCGCAGCCATCGACTCCGCACGATGTTGCCAAGGTGGTAGCCCAGATCATCCAGGAAAAGCAGTGGGAAGGCCCAGTAGGCATTACCCTGCCTTCCGTTGTCCGCAACCAAGAGGTAGAAACGGCAGCGAATATTTCCAAGGAATGGATTGGCATTAATGCTACAGAGCTATTCGCTGATTACTTGGATGCGGATTTTGCCGTGCTTAACGACGCCGACGCGGCGGGACTAGCCGAGGTTGCCTACGGAGAGGACATCGCCAAGCAGGGCTCCGTAATCTTTTTGACTCTGGGGACCGGCATTGGTTCGGCCTTCTTCTTGAATGGTCAGCTCTTTCCCAATACCGAGCTAGGGCACATGCTGGTGGGCGATGATGAAGCCGAAAGGATTGCATCTTCGGCCGTCAAGGACCGCGAAGGGCTCAAGTACAAGCACTGGGCTAAGCGGTTAAATAAGGTCCTTGCGGAGTATGAAAAGCTTTTTAACCCGCAGGCTTTCCTTATTGGGGGTGGTATCTCGCGCAAGTTTGAAAAGTGGGGCCCGCACCTTGACATTGCCACCCCCGTCATGCCTGCACAATTGCGCAATCGTGCAGGGATTGTTGGTGCCGCAATGGCGGCGGTAGAGGGCTTGAAACCATAAAATTTATGCACTGCTGGTGACCCTATCCACCGGCAGAGTAGAAAGATCCTCTATACTGGGCGGTCGATCCTAAGTTAAATAGCTCTAAGGCGTGTCTGGCCTGCATAAGGCCACAGCGCGTTAACATCACAGTGATGGACGAGCGCCCAGCTAGGGCGCACTGAGCTGTTTTAATCAAGAAGTAAGTCGAAAGGGCGTACGTGGCAGCCACTGAATCTTCAGACCAGGCACTCGGCGAGGGCGAAAACGCCGCCGGGGCATCTACTCCTGCAAAGAAGACCGCCAAGAAGACGGCAAAGAAAACCGCGAAGAAGACGGCTAAAAAGACGGCCAAGAAGACCGCTAAGAAAACAGCCAAAAAGACTGCGAAAAAGACCGCTAAGAAGTCGGCCAAGAAGACCACTAAAAAGTCTGCTAAGAAGGCCACGAAGAAGACGGTCCGCAAGTCCGCGGCGAAAAAGCAGGAATCCCCCGCTGAGTCCGAAAAGCAAGCACAGCCGGAGGTAGATGAAGAGCTCGACGAGGACGAGCACGACGAAGACGTCGACTTCGATCCCACCAATGCGGACATCGAGGAAGATGATGACTTCGCAGGCGGTGAAGACCTCGAGGACGAGGACCTCGAAGAGGACTTGGACGAAGACGATGAGGACGATGACGAAGAAGAGGACTCCTCCTCCGTCTGGGACGAGGAAGAATCCGCTGCACTGCGTCAGGCACGCAAGGATGCGCAGCTGACTGCCTCTGCTGACTCCGTTCGTGCCTACCTCAAGCAGATTGGTAAGGTGGCCCTGCTCAACGCCGAGCAAGAGGTTTCCTTGGCCAAGCGCATCGAGGCTGGTCTTTACGCACAGCACCGCATGGATGAGATGGAAAAAGCCCGCGCCGAAGGCGATAAGGCCGCTAAGCTCTCCCCCATGGAAAAGCGCGACCTGCGTAGCATCGCCCGCGATGGCCGCAAGGCCAAAAACCACCTGTTGGAGGCGAACCTGCGTCTGGTGGTTTCCTTGGCAAAGCGCTACACCGGCCGCGGCATGGCTTTCTTGGACCTCATCCAAGAAGGCAACTTGGGACTTATCCGCGCTGTGGAGAAGTTCGACTACACCAAGGGCTATAAGTTCTCTACTTACGCCACGTGGTGGATCCGCCAGGCTATTACCCGCGCCATGGCTGATCAGGCTCGTACCATCCGCATCCCGGTCCACATGGTGGAAGTCATCAACAAGCTGGGCCGTATCCAGCGCGAGTTGCTGCAGGACCTGGGCCGCGAGCCTACCCCGCAGGAGCTGGCAAAGGAGATGGATATCACCGAGGAAAAGGTGCTCGAAATCCAGCAGTACGCCCGCGAGCCCATTTCCTTGGATCAGACCATTGGCGACGAAGGCGACTCCCAGTTGGGTGACTTCATCGAGGACTCCGAAGCCGTTATTGCGGTCGACGCTGTCTCCTTCACTTTGCTGCAGGATCAGCTCCAAGACGTGCTGACCACCCTCTCCGAGCGCGAAGCCGGTGTGGTGCGCCTGCGCTTCGGCTTGACCGATGGCATGCCGCGCACTTTAGACGAAATCGGCCAAGTCTACGGCGTTACCCGCGAGCGCATTCGCCAGATCGAATCCAAGACCATGTCGAAGCTGCGCCACCCCTCTCGCTCCCAGGTATTGCGCGATTATCTCGACTAATCGTTTTACGTGGACAAGAACAAAGCCCGCACCTTTCTGGTGCGGGCTTTTGCGTAGCTGCCCTCAGGCGGTTGTGGCCAAACTACCACTTGCGCAGGTATTCGATGCGCTCGCGTAGCTGCTCAGCGTTGCACAGCGCGGTGGGCGGTCCACCGCAGGCCTTGCGGACCTCGGTGTGAATAGCACCGTGGGGGCGGCCAGAGCGTTGGGCGGCGATAGAAACCACCGTGTTGAGCTCCTTGCGCAGCTGGCCTAGCTCATCGACGACTCCGGTATCGCTTGACTCAGCTTCCACAGCCTTTTTCCGCGAGGCCGGGGCATAGTCCATGCCATAGAGCTTGCGACGGTGAGCCTCCTCGGCCTCAGCCGCGCGCCGCGCCTTTTCCTCCGCCTCGCGGCGGTCCATTTCCTCAGATTGCTTCTTGCGCAGCAGGTCCTTGACTTGTTCCGCATCGAGCAATCCGGGAATACCAAGGAAGTCGGCTTCTTCATCCGTGGTCATGTCCCCAGTGTTGAACTGAGAACCGTTATAAAGCAGGCCTGAGAACTCTGCCTCGGCACCAAGCGACTCATAAGACTTCTCCAGCATGTCCGGTTCGGTCTTCTTCTGATTCGCTTGCTCTAGCAGCTCATCGTCCCAGCCCTCCTTGTCCGGCTTTTCCTCACCCAAAACGTGATCGCGGGACTTTTCCATATTTTCGGCCAAGCCCAGCAAGACAGGCACCGAGGGAAGGAAAACGGACGCCGTCTCACCCGGCATGCGCGAGCGCACGAAACGGCCAATGGCTTGGGCGAAAAATAGTGGGGTCGATGCGGACGTCGCATACACGCCCACTGCTAGGCGCGGGACGTCCACTCCCTCGGACACCATGCGCACAGCCACCATCCACTCATCGGTGGACTCAGAAAACTCCTGAATGCGATCAGAGGAGCCGGGATCATCAGACAAAATCACCGACACCGGAGTATTGGACAGCTGTTTGAGGATCTTGGCGTACGCGCGTGCGGTCGTCGTATCCGATGCCAACACGAGGCCACCGGCATCCGGCATATTGCGCCGCATTTGCATGAGCCGGGTATGCGCTGCCTGCAGCACTGCAGGGATCCATTCGCCCTTGGGGTCCAACGCGGTGCGCCACGCACGGGCGGTTTGCTCCGCATTCATAATGTCACCCAAGCGCGCGGCATGTTCCTCGCCAGCCGAATCCCGCCAGCGGGCCTCGCCGGAGTAAGAGAGGAAAACAACGGGGCGCACGACGCCGTCGGCAAGCGCATCGCCATAGCCATAGGTATGGTCCGAGCGAGAGACCTTGTGTCCCTCCCCGTCGTCTACATACTGAACAAAGGGAATGGGCGAGTCATCGGAACGAAACGGCGTACCCGTCAGCGCCAAGCGATGGTTAACGTCATCGTAGGCCTCCTTGACACCATCACCCCAGCTCTTGGCATCACCGGCGTGGTGAATCTCATCCAGGATCACCAAAGTGCGCCGGGCAGAGGCCACCGCGCGGTGCTTGAAGGGGTGCATTCCTACCTGCGCATAGGTCACCACAATGCCATCCATCGAGGGATTGACAGCAGAAGAATTGCTAAACGCAGGATCCAACGCTAAACCTACTCGCGCGGCAGCGCTAGACCACTGGGTCTTGAGGTGTTCGGTAGGCACCACCACGATAACGCGTTCGACCGTGCGGTCTTCCATAAGCTCGGTTGCGATGCGCAGCGCGAAGGTAGTTTTGCCGGCGCCCGGAGTCGCCACCGCCATAAAATCCTGCGGCTTAGTGGCGAGGAATTTATCAAGGGCGGATTGCTGCCAAGCGCGAAGGTTAGTCTTTTTAAAAGTCCTCACTTGCGGCGCAGACCCTTATACACACGCTCACAATCGGGGCATACCGGAGAACCCGGCTTTGCCTGCTTGGTCACCGGGAAGGTCTCGCCGCATAGGGCAACGACATACTTGCCGTTGACCGCGGAATCGAGGATGTGATCCTTTTTGACGTAATGGAAGAACTTCGGCGTGTCATTATCCGTCGTCGAAGTGTCTTCACGAATATCTGGCCGTTCAATTGTCTTCGTAGTCGTAGTCACGCCCTCTATTTTGCCGCATCGGCATCGAACTTTGCGAGTCATGCGTCTACCCTTGGAGAACATGGACACCTCATGCACGCCAGCCACTGCGCCCCTTTCCCCATATCGAGGGATGACTACCGCGCGCGAGGGGAGCCGAGTTTAGGTTGTTTGGCAAAAAAGAGCGCTACCTCATCACAGATGCCAAGCTCACGCCTGGCCAGGACCGTAAGCGCCGCGAAATTCAGTACGGAATCTTCCAGTTCTTGCGCGTTCCTTCCTTGCTCATCGCCGGCTTTTTCCTCTATATGCATTGGTGGCTGCTAGCCGCAATCGTTGTGGGCGTGACTTTTCCCCTCCCGTGGATCGCCGTGGTAATTGGGAACGGCCGAGGAGAAAAGAAGGATAAGCGCGAAAAGAATGTGTACAAGCCAGCCGTAAATCGGCAGCTTTATGGCCAGACACGCGCACCACAGGTCTCCAGCGGCACGGCGCGGCCGATTGAGGCTAAACACGACATCATCGACCACGAAGAAGAGTAAAGGAATCCTGCCCACATGACGACTACTTTTGGACCCGATTTCGATGCCGCGGCACTGGCCACGTTGGCCCCTGAACTTGCGGACGTCTTTACCGCCGCAGGCTTTACCACCGATGGCGTGGCCGGGTACCTAGGGCCGGAGGTTACTGAAGCCCTATTCCGCGGCGAGCCGGCACCTGTTTCGCTAGCCGCGCAAAGCGAATCTCAGATGGACTTGTTGATCCGCTTTTTCCTCCTGCACGAGCACCTGCCTGCCACGCTTTTGGGTGAGGCCGTAGGAGCGCGCCTGGCTACCCAGTTGCTGGATGCCAAGGTTGCGCTTGCCGACGCCCACGGCATGGCCTACATTGCCCTCGACATCCGCCCCCACACCATCGTGGGCGCTAACCGGCTCATCTTCTCCGACGTCGATGCCTCCCTCGTGGATCACGTACCCGGCCCTGACCATGTGCTGGGAGTAGGCGCGGCGAGTCTCTCTTTGCTGCAGTCCACGCCAGTAAGTCCAGTCAGCAGCGTTCTCGATCTGGGCACCGGCTCGGGTGTTCAATTGCTGGGGCAAATCGAATGCGCAGAAAAAATCACCGCGACCGATGTGCATGAGCGTGCCTTGGATTTGGCCACGGCCACCATCGCGGCCGCTGGTGAGGGCGACAAAGTGGAATTGCTCCCTGGGTCATGGTTTGAGCCCGTAGCTGGTCGCCGCTTTGACCGTCTAGTAGCTAACCCGCCTTTTGTTGTAGGCCTTCCCGAAGTGGGCCACGTCTACCGCGATTCCGGATTAAACCTCGACGGAGCCAGTGAATTGGTTGTCTCTCAAGCCACCGATCACCTGACGCCCGGCGGAACCGCTCACCTTCTGGCTGCATGGGTACACACCAGTGGCGAAACATGGCAGCAACGCGTTGCTTCCTGGTTGCCGGATAAAGGGATCGCCGCCTGGGTCATTCAGCGCGACGTTGCCGATCCCGCACTTTATGTGTCCACCTGGCTCGAAGATGAATCCCTCGATATTCGCTGCCCTGAGGGGCAAGAGCGCTCTCGCGCCTGGCTCGAACATTTCCAGGAACACGAAGTAAACGGCATTGGTTTTGGTTTCGTAGCTATTCAACGCATCGGTGACGATGAGCCTGCAGATATCTTGGCCGAAGAAATGCCGCAGGCCTTCAGCGATCCGCTTGGCCCCGAAGTAGAAGAATACTTTGCCCGTGTGGCGTGGCTGCGCGATCTTGTGCCGGGAGAACTGCAGGGAAAGCACTTCCAAGTAAGGCCCGGCTTGGCACGCGAAGATATCGGCACCCCAGATGAAGATTTGGGACAGGGATTCACCCGCGCCGCCTTGCGCCTAACCCGCACAGACGGCCCGCGTTGGAGCCACGAGGTAGATGAACACATTGCCGCAATTGTCGCTGGTCTCAACCCACAGGGTCTGAACCTAGAAGAGACAATTGGGCTGTATGCGGCGGCGCACGGATTCGATGAGGAAGAACTCACCGCCGCTGCCCTCCCCGCAGTCATCGATATGGTCCGCCACGGTCTGCTTATCCCAGCAGATCTCCTCTTGGACACCGGTTCAACGAACCTTAGCTGATACCGCATTTTCAACCCACTGGATAGATAAGGAGAAGTAAGCGGTGCGCGCAGTTTTGACTCGAGTTTCAGAGGCCACAGTAACCGTCGATGGAGAGACCGTCGGGGCCATTGATTGTCCCGATACCGGCGGTCTTCTCGCGCTCGTCGGCGTCTCGCGCGAGGATATGGATGATTGGCAGCCTCGAGCAGAGAAAATGGCGCGCAAAATTGCAGAACTGCGCATTCTTGACGGCGAGGTCTCGGTGATCGATGCCGCAGCTCCGGTACTAGTAGTGAGCCAATTTACTTTGTATGGTCGCACTGCCAAGGGGCGACGCCCTGCATGGGCGGATGCCGCGCCAGGTCCGGAAGCTGAGCCGGTTGTTTCAACGATTATCAACCACCTCAAGGAACGCGGCGTGTCAGTAGAAACAGGCCAATTCGGGGCTAAAATGCGCGTCTCCTCTGTAAATGAAGGCCCTTTCACCGTTTTAGTTGAGACGTAATTTGCGCGCCCCTCTCCCGCCCCAACGATCCTCAAAACGTATTAAGCAGTACTTTCATTAGAGCACTTGTGACTGGTGCCACTCTCGGTGAAATTATATGGAACAAGCCATAAAGAACGGCAGATTGCAAATTTTTCGAGAGTGATAAATGCCCTACCTGTAGTGCAATAATTTATTATCATCCTGCAAGTTTCTGTTCTATACTGAAGGCACAGCGAAGCAAAAGGGCTGGACAAGCAGGATGAGAGAAATTTTCTCAAGGTCCTACTAACGCAAAGTTGAATGAGAATCGTTTTCTCAGTCACGGTTGCAGAAGCCCAAACGCTTCGGCCGACCAACTAGATGTAGGAAAGAAAATGTCCCACTCACTCAAGCGGCGCAATTCAGCCCAGCACCCAGAAAACAGGGCAGAAATGCCCGAACCCCCCAAGACAGCCGCACCGGCTCCTGGCATCGACACCCCCTTCGATGGCCAGAAGGGCGCACCGAAGTGGAATAAGGAAGACACCGTATGGATGCTCTCCCTGTTCGGCACCGCCATCGGCGCCGGCGTCCTCTTCCTCCCCATCAACGCCGGTATCGGCGGTATCATCCCGCTGCTCATCATGACGGTCGTAGCACTGCCTATGACCTACTGGGCTCACCGCGGAATGACCCGCTTGGTACTGTCCAGCTCCAAGCCAGACGGTGACCTCACGGACGTCGTCGAAGAGCACTTTGGCAAGAAGGCCGGTGTTCTCATGAACATCCTGTACTTCCTGTCGGTCTACCCCATCCTGCTGGTTTACTCAGTCACCATCACCAACACGGTCAACTCTTTCCTGGAGCACCAGCTCGGCGTTACCCCGCCGCACCGCTGGCTAACCTCTCTCTTGCTCGTTGGTGGACTCATCTTGATTGTCCGCATGGGCAAGGACGTCGTGGTTCACGTCATGTCTTACCTGGTATACCCGTTCATCGGCATCCTGGTTCTCCTTTCCCTTTACCTCATCCCGAAGTGGAACACCGCACTCTTCGATTCCTTTGACCTAAACGTTGCTCGCGAAGCCTCTGGTCACGGCATGGGCGTTACCCTGATGCTCTTGGTTCCGGTTATGGTCTTCTCCTTCAACCACTCCCCGATGATTTCTTCCTTCGCCGTTGACCGCCGCCAGACCTATGGCAAGTTCGCAGAAGCCAAGTCCCGCAAGACCCTGCTCCGCGCTGAGATCCTCATGGTCGTCGTGGTTATGTTCTTCGTCTTCTCCTGCGCCCTGAGCCTCTCCCCGGCTGATATGGCAGAAGCTAAGGCACAAAACATCACCATCTTGTCCTACCTGGCCAACCACTTCGATACCCCACTTATCCAGTGGATTGCTCCTATCATCGCCATGATTGCAGTTGCTAAGTCCTTCCTTGGCCACTACCTCGGCGCAGCCGAAGGCTTCGAGGGTCTCATCGTCAAGGGCAGCAAGAACGCAAGCAAGGATGACGCACAGTCGGCTCACAAGCTCGACACCATCACCCTCATCTTCATGCTGGTTACCGCTTGGCTCGTCGCTTGGGCTGACCCGTCCATCCTGGGCATGATTGAAACCCTGTGTGGTCCAACGATTGCCATCATGCTCTTCATCATCCCGATGGTCGCTATCCACAAGGTTCCTGCTCTCCAGCGCTACAAGGGCAAGGCTTCCAACTACTTCGTCTTCTTCATGGGCCTCGTCGCCCTAGCAACCATCATCTACTCCATCGTCCACGCCTTCTAAGCACCGCCGTAGACGAGAAATTCGCAGAGGATTCAAGGAAAGAACAATGTTCATCAGCATCTTCGATATGTTCAAGATTGGTATCGGCCCCTCAAGCTCACACACCCTAGGGCCAATGAAGGCCGGCAAGGCTTTCGTAGACGAGCTCAAGGAAAAAGACCTCTTTGACAAGGTCACTCGAGTGCAGGCAAATGTCTACGGTTCCCTCTCCCTCACGGGTATCGGCCACTCCACCGACAAGGCCATCCTCCTCGGCTTGGCCGGTGAAGAGCCAGAGACCGTTGATATCGACGGCATCTCCGAATTCATGAAGAACGTCCGCAGCAGCGAGAAGCTCATGCTGGGCGGCACCCACGAGGTAGAATTCCCCAAGGACGGCGGCTTCTTCTTCCACGACGAATACCTCCCGATGCACGAAAATGGTATGTGTCTTATCGCCTTCGCCGGCGAAGAAAACATCCTGCACAAGACCTACTACTCGGTCGGCGGCGGTTTCATCGTCAAGCAGGAAGACTTTGCAAAGCGGCAGGACGTCAAGGTTGATATCCCCTTCCCATATGCCAGCGCTGCAGAAATGCTCGAACTGTGCGAAAAGAACGATATGACCCTCCCCGAGCTGGGCTTGGCCAACGAATTGGCACTGCGCTCTGAAAATGAGGTCAATGAGCACCTGCGCAAGGTTCGCGATGTCATGTACACCGGCATCAAGCGCGGTTCCTCCACCGATGGTCCGCTGCCTGGTTCCCTGCTCGTTCCGCGTCGCGCGGCTGCCCTTAAGCGTCGTCTTGAGCAGTCCGAACCGCACGATGGTTTGAACATCCTCAGCTGGGTAAACATGTTTGCACTGGCTATCTCCGAAGAGAATGCAGCCTGCGGCCGCGTTGTTACCGCTCCTACGAACGGCGCCTGTGGTGTCGTCCCCGCAGTCCTGGCTTACTACGACAAGTTTGTCGAGCCAGTTACCACGGAGATGTTTGCTGACTACATCTTCGCCTGCAACCAGATTGCTTCCCTGTACAAGATGAACGCTTCCATCTCTGGCGCTGAGGTCGGCTGCCAAGGTGAAGTTGGTGTGGCGTGCTCCATGGCTGCCGGCGGACTCGCCCAGCTCATGGGCGCTACCCCAGAGCAGGTATGCATCGCAGCTGAGATTGGCATGGAACACAAGCTTGGCTTGACCTGTGACCCAGTCCTCGGACAGGTTCAGGTACCCTGCATTGAGCGTAACGCCGTTGCTGCGGTCGACTCCATCACCAGTGCTCGCATGGCGCTAGAGCGTGAGAGCAAGCCGTGTGTTTCTTTGGACGAAGTCATCTGGACCATGTACAAGACTGGTAAGGATATGAATGCCAAGTACAGGGAGACCTCACAAGGTGGTCTGGCCCTAGCAGTTCACCCACCAGTCCCGGTGTGTGGATAAAGAACACCCTGTAATGAAGCGATGAGCCGGGTGAGCACAGCGCTAAGCCGCTAGTGTTCACCCGGCTTTCTTCGGACTATTCCCTTTCTTCCACCGAGTCGCTTCCATGTGGTACCTTCGCTATAACCTGACAGGAATTAAAGGACATGCTTCAGCTAATGAATTTTCCTAGCGGCAGTGCCTCCGAAGAAAACTTCCTCGAGCAGTATATTCCCCTCGTCGAATTCCTCGGTAAGGCAATGGGCCCCAACACCGAAATCGTCCTCCACGATCTCGACGTTCCCGATAAATCCATCATGGCCATCGCCAATGGGCACATCTCCGGCCGGCAACTTGGCGGCCCGGTGACCGACTTCGCTCTATGGTTTATGAAACAGGGCGATGCCGCAGCAATCCCCATGATGACCGGCTACCGCGCCGTCAATGCGGAAGGCAAGATTTGCCGCTCCTCTAGCTACTTCATCCGAGACGACTCCGGGCATATGCGCGGCATGCTGTGCATCAATGTTGATGTATCCGAATTGGTACACATTCGCGATGCGGCCGCAGCACTCATCGGCAAGGCCGATGATCCCGCATTCGATAAGTCAAAGGCTTTCGGCGGCTACCCAGGTGAAACTGAGCTACCCAACCGCCCCGTTGCAGTACCAGACCCAGTTCCAGATAAGGAACCGGTAGAGGAAGAAGCGGACAAGGAAGGAGTCAGCGAGTCTTTGCGTTCCAACGTGGAACACCTTCTGGACTCGATGTTGGATTCCGCCATTTCTAACCAAAACACCCCTGCCCCTCGCATGCAGCGCGAGGAGCGCCTCGAGGTGGTCTCAGATTTGGAGGATGCAGGATTCTTCCTTCTTAAGGGAGGAATTGCCGCAGCAGCAGAGCGGCTAGGTGTTTCCGAACCCACCATCTACCGCTATCTCGTACAGGTACGCGGATAGTACTTCTACGTACCTGCCCCATCGCAGAGCGCGGCGTTCTCCGTGGCACATCTCCCCCGAAAAGGTGGAGTCGTACCACGGGGAACGCCGCGTTTTATCAATTCTTTCCACATTGGGAACTAAATCTCTAAAGACTCCGTTGTACTTTGTGAAACCGGCGACAAATTCAGGAGGCTTCACTATGACGAAGACATCTGCCACCACCGCCAAGGGCGCTTCAGCTGCCACTACTAATGAAGAACAGGAAGTAGATCGCGGATCTCGCCGCAACCAAACCAACGACAACCCCTCTGCCGACCTCGTTCGTGTTTATCTCAACGGCATTGGCAAGACCGCACTGCTCAGCGCGGAAGATGAGGTAGAACTCGCTCAGGCCATCGAAGTTGGACTGTACGCGGAGTACAAGCTCAATAACGCTGAAAAGCTCACCCGTGCAGAAAAGCGTGATCTTAAAATCCTCGCCCGCGAAGGCAAAAAGGCACGCTCCCACCTGCTTGAAGCCAATCTGCGCCTCGTGGTTTCGCTTGCAAAGCGCTACACCGGCCGCGGTATGCCATTGCTGGATCTCATCCAAGAGGGAAACCTCGGCCTCATCCGCGCGATGGAAAAGTTCGATTACGCCAAGGGCTTTAAATTCTCCACCTATGCCACGTGGTGGATCCGCCAGGCAATTACCCGCGGCATGGCTGACCAGTCTCGCACCATTCGCCTCCCAGTCCACTTGGTAGAACAGGTCAACAAGCTGTCCCGCATTAAGCGCGAGATGTATCAATCCCTGGGCCGTGAAGCTACCAATGAAGAGCTTTCGGAAGAATCAGGCATTGACGAAAACAAGATTGAGATGCTGCTGCGTCAGTCACGCGACCCAGTCTCTCTCGATATGCCGGTAGGTACCGATGAAGAAGCTCCTTTGGGTGACTTCATTGAAGACGCCGAAGCTACCGATGCAGAAACCGCGGTCGTAGCCTCCATGCGTCATTCCGATATTCGCGGAGTGATTGACACCTTGGAAAAGCGCGAGCAGGACGTAATTCGCCTGCGCTACGGCCTCGATGATGGTGTTCCGCGCACCTTGGATCAGATTGGCCGCCGCTTCGGTCTTTCGCGCGAACGTGTACGCCAAATTGAGCGCGAAGTTATGGCAAAGCTGCGCGATGGCAACCGCGCCGATCGCCTGCGCGAGTACGCTCTTTAATCTGGGCTGGCAGCGCTCCGCGCCCAGTCCCCCTCCCCGAGTCCATTCGGCACAATACTGCCACGGGCTCGGGGTTTGGCGTTAGAAAGGCAGCGGCTTAGTTCGACGCGGCGAGCAAGGGCTTAGGTAGGCTAATCTGGACTGCAGAGTCTAGAAAGCGCTTTCCCGTCCTTGGTCGGGAGATTAGCCGCGAAACTGTATTCACACAGAAAGGTATGCCCACGTGAGGGACCTAGTTGATACAACGGAGATGTATCTACGCACCATCTACGAGCTAGAGGAAGAAGGTATTACTCCCCTTCGCGCCCGCATCGCGGAGCGTTTGGAGCAGTCTGGGCCTACGGTTTCTCAAACTGTAGCTCGCATGGAACGCGACGGCCTTTTGCACGTGCGTACCGACCGCAGTTTGGATCTCACGGACAAGGGCCGCGACCTGGCTACCGCAGTCATGCGCAAGCACCGTTTGGCAGAGCGTTTGCTTACCGACGTCCTCGGGCTCGACATCGCAAAAGTTCACGACGAGGCCTGCCGTTGGGAGCATGTGATGAGCGAAGAAGTAGAAAAACGCATGGTCGCGGTTCTCGATGATCCAACCCGGTCACCATTCGGCAACCCTATCCCGGCGCTGTCTGCACTGGGCTTCGATGCTCCGCAGCCGGACCAGGGCACCCGCGCAGTCGATCTCCCCAATGGTGATGAGGTCTCCGCCACCGTCATCCAGGTCAATGAGATTTTGCAGGTTGATGATGGCACCTTCCAGGAACTCACCGCTGCCGGAATCCGCGTGGGAGCAAAGGTATCGGTAGTCAATAACAGCGGCACGATTACGTTGTCGACACCGGATGGCGGCAGCGTCGTGCTTTCCGACGACTTGGCGCACGCAGTGCGCGTGGAGGTATAACCATGAAACTTCTTGTCACCGGTGGCGCCGGCTATGTCGGCAGCGTGTGCGCCGCTGTATTGGTCGAACAAGGCCATGATGTAACCATCATTGACAATTTCTCCACCGGAAACCGCGAAGCCGTTCCAGAAACAGCCCGCGTCGTCGAGGGCGACGTGGCGGATAAGGCCGCCGAGGTCCTGGGAGAAGGTGGTTTCGAGGGTGTCATCCACTTCGCGGCGCGCTCGTTGGTGGGCGAATCCGTGGAAAAGCCCGATGAGTATTGGCAGCACAATGTCGTTACTACCCTGACGCTGCTCAATGCCATGCGGGATAACGAGGTCAAAAATCTCGTCTTCTCCTCCACCGCTGCAACCTACGGTGAGCCGGACCAAGTGCCGATTACAGAGGATATGCCAACCCAGCCCACCAATCCCTATGGTGCAACCAAGCTTGCCATCGACTACATGATCACCTCTTTCGCCCACGCCTATGGATTGGGGGCGACCTCCCTGCGCTACTTCAATGTGGCTGGAGCCTACGGAAACATCGGTGAGAACCGCGAGGTAGAAACCCACCTCATCCCCATCGTGTTGCAGGTGGCCTTGGGCCACCGCGATAAGATCTTCATGTTCGGTGATGACTGGGATACCGCAGACGGCACCCCAGTGCGTGACTATATCCATATCCGTGATCTGGCCGATGCCCATGTGCTTGCTCTCGAATCCAATGAATCTGGTAGTCACCGCATTTACAACCTGGGTTCTGGTGATGGCTACTCCGTCAAGCAGGTCATTGAGATGTGCCGCAAGGTCACCGGCCACGACATTCCTGCTGAGGTGGCTCCGCGCCGCGCAGGCGACCCCGCCACCCTCATCGCTTCCTCAGAGAAGATCAAGCGGGAGCTCGGATGGAACCCCACCCGCACGGATCTGGAAACGATCGTTACCGATGCATGGAATTTCACCCGCCAACTAGGTGATAAGGCACATTCAGCGAAGCGGGCCTAGCCTCCGAAGCTACTTTGCGGGGCATCAGCGCCAAGCCCCGCCGCTTCGCGGGCTAACTCACAGCCATGGCAGAGGCTCGTGACCAACCGCCTTCCCATGCCGCTGCGATACCCCTGCGCTATGAGGCGCCCCAAATTATGAT
This sequence comes from Corynebacterium nasorum, assembly GCF_030229765.1. Classification (NCBI taxonomy): domain Bacteria; kingdom Bacillati; phylum Actinomycetota; class Actinomycetes; order Mycobacteriales; family Corynebacteriaceae; genus Corynebacterium; species Corynebacterium nasorum. Next base: position 255,865 of record NZ_JASPGY010000001.1, read on the forward strand.
GGGGCGCCTCTTCTACTAGTACAGAAAGCGCCGGACCCGCATAAATTCCGAATTCATGGGATACCTGGCTAGCTGCGTATAAGGCTAGGGCGTTATAGCGGATGGACCCCTGGAATGTACGTGCCACCGCTAGGAGGAGGTCCCCTGCTTCCCACGGCGCAGACACCAGCTCTGTGATGACTAGGTCACGGGTCCACGTGGTAGACATCCACATGGCTGCTGCACACAGCAATTCCTCATTTTCCAAAGTCTCCTCCAGCGATTCCACCTCACTGAGCACGAAGCGGACATCAGCGATAAGGCGCTTGACCACCTGCACTGGATCTGAAGTTTGGTAACCGCGCCCGGCGCGCAGTTGGCGGGCGATTTCTCTGCAGCATCGCTCCATTGCGCTAATTTCTTCTTTCCCAAAGTATGGGTTGTGGTCCTTAAAACGCTGAACCAAATCATTGCGGCTGAGTTCAGGAAGCATGCCATTATTCACGCACGCACGCATGGAGTGGCTCGTCGATATGGCGGGAATGGTTCCTTCCATCCAATTCTGCAGCGGGCCCTCGCCGTCCTCGGACGCGTGGCCAAAAATGAGGTCGTAGGCGGTATCAGTAGATAGCTCTTCGGCCAGCCAGCAAGCGTCAATGCCCACACCAGAGCGATCCTGAAAGCGGTAGAGGGAGTGCAAGATATCCCATAAATCTTCTTCTTGGCGTTGAGAGAGAACGAAACCAAAGATGCTTTCGGGGTTGCCGCAGTGAAATGCATCCATCACTTCTTGCAAGGCGGCAGGGACATCGTTCAGATTGAGGCGGGCTACCGGCCCCATACTGTATCCGCGTGGGCTGGGCTGGATGGAGATGAGGATGACTGATTCGGAGGGGAAGAATCCGAGAATTCCTGGGATATTGGCGAGGATATCGCCGGGCGTACGAATGGGCTGAGTTGGTGTTGAGATGTTCATGGCCCCAGCTTCAGCCACGCGCGCAACCATGTATAGGACAAGCATCGAGAAGTGGTAAGAATCTGGGGATAGGCGGGGTGAGGGGGCGTCGGCAGGCGGCTTGTCCACACCCCGCCCGGGATTGCGCTGGCAATGTGCGGCGATTTGGGGCACAATCAGTTATTTAACCTCCCAGTGCGCGCGGGAATACTGAGCCCGCCTGCGGCGTTGGGGTAGGTAAGAAAGCAAGGAGGTAACACAACATGCACGAAGAAGATCGCCGCATGTATGAGCTGGAGTATCCAGCCCCGGTGATTAGGGATGATTCCGGTGACGGACAAGGCCCCACCATGATTGTTGCCATGCACGGCTATGCAGACGCCGGCCAGGCCATCGAGGCTAGTGCGGACCATTTGAAGGCAGCTTTGGAAGGCCGCCAACTGGCCTCGTTTAACTCTGATGAGCTGATTGATTACCGCTCGCGCCGGCCAGCCGTCACCATCGATAAGGATCGGGCGCTAGAAATTGAATCGATGGACCTGGGTATCAAGGTCCTGCGCGATAATTCCGGCAAAACCTTCCTACTACTGTCTGGCCCAGAGCCCGACATGCGCTGGGAGGCTTTTACCACTGCTGTGGTCAAGCTGGTGGAAAAGTTCAATATCAATGACACCATCATGCTCTATGCAGCACCTATGCCGGTTCCGCACACCCGCCCCACGGTGGTCACGGCGCATGGCACTTCCTCCCGTCTGACTGAGCATATGTTGTCGATGGATTCCACCATGATGGTCCCAGGCTCTGCTGCACTGTATCTGGAAAAAGCACTGGCGGATAAGCAGCGCACCGTAGCCGGATATACCGTCCACGTGCCGCATTATCTTGCGGCTTCGCCCTACCCGCAAGCCACGTTCCAGTTATTGGATTCGGTAGCTCGGGCCGCGCACCTCAATATTCCTTTGGGCAGCATCGAGGCTGATATTTCCCGCGTAGAAAACCAACTGGAAGAACAAGTTGGTGGCTCGGATGAGATAGAAAGCGTGGTTCAGCAACTCGAGCAGCAGTATGACGCCTATATGGAGCGCTACCGCAAGGAACACCCGCAGGCTATCATGCCCGGCGAGGAAGCTGTGCCTACCGGCGAGGAAATCAGCGAGGAGTTCCAAGCCTTCTTGGCTTCTTTGGATAAGGAAGAAAGCCAGCAGATCATTAACTCTGACATAGATGACCGCGAAGATTCCGCCGATGGCGAGGGCCCTCAAGCCGATAACGGCACGGATGATTCAGATTCCGCTCAGGGCGATGGCGACTTAGGTGACGATATCTAACTAACCCACCCTCATCACCGCTAAGGTGGTGGGGGTGAACTTATCTCAGCTGCTGCCAGATTTATCGGAAGTGCCCGAGTCCCTCGTAGATGAGGCGATCTGGGATACCTTTACCTCGTGGACCACCGGCCGGGGCATTAATTTGTATCCAGCGCAGGAGGAGGCCTCGCTGGGGATCTTGGCCGGCGATAATGTCATCCTCGCTACCCCGACTGGCTCCGGAAAGTCCATGGTGGCCAATGCCGCACACTTTATCGCCTTGGCCCGTGGCCAGCGCAGTTTTTATACGGCGCCCATCAAGGCTCTAGTAAGTGAGAAGTTCTTTGCTCTCTGCGATATCTTTGGCGCGGAAAATGTGGGCATGATGACTGGTGACGCCACCGTCAACGGCAATGCCCCCATCATCGCCGCTACGGCTGAGATTGTGGCTAATATTGCGCTTCGCGATGGCGCCGAGGCCAATATCGACCAGGTGGTGATGGACGAGTTCCACTACTACTCCGAACCGGACCGCGGCTGGGCCTGGCAGGTGCCGCTGCTGGAATTGTCCAACGCGCAGTTCTTGCTTATGTCCGCCACCCTGGGCGATACCACATGGTTGGAAGAAGACCTTAGCCGTCGTACCGGCCGCGCTACCGACCTGGTTGCTGGTACTACGCGCCCCGTGCCGCTAGATTTTTCCTATGTCTTTAGCGCGGTGCACGAGACCATCGAGGAGCTCTTGGCCGATAAGAAGGCCCCCATCTACGTGGTGCACTTTTCCCAGCGGGAGGCCGCCGAGCGCGCCCAGGCGCTCACCTCGCTTTCGGGGATAATCACCAAAGAAGAAAAAGAGGCCATTGCCCAGGAAATCGGCGGCTTCCGTTTCACCACTGCCTTTGGCAAGGATCTATCTAAGTTGCTGCGCAAGGGTATTGGCATCCACCACGCGGGTATGCTGCCCAAGTACCGCCGCCTAGTAGAGCGTTTGGCACAAAAGGGCCTGCTCAAGGTTATCTGCGGCACCGATACCTTGGGCGTGGGCATTAACGTGCCTATCCGTACCGTACTCATGACGGGGCTGGCTAAGTTCGATGGACAGCGCCAGCGCATTTTGAAATCGCGCGAATTTCACCAGATTGCTGGGCGTGCCGGCCGCGCCGGCTATGACACCGAGGGCACCGTGGTGGTTGAGGCCCCCGAGCATGAAATCGAAAACGCTAAGGAACGCCGCCGCATCGGTGATGACCCCAAACGCTTGAAGAAGCTAAAGAAAAAGTCCGCTCGAGAGGGCGAGGTTTCGTGGTCCGAAAAGACCTTTGCGCGCCTTACTGAGGCTGAGCCTGAGCAGCTGACGTCTCAATTCCGCGTCTCTAACTCGATGCTGCTTAATGTATTGGCGCGGCATGGCAATGGCTATGAACACATGCGCCATCTGCTGCGGGACAATCACGATAATCGCAGCAAGCAGAATAAGGACATTCTCACAGCCCTCGACCTTTTCCGCGGGCTGGTGGATTCTGGCGTAGTGCAAAAATCCACCAAGGGCTTGGATATCTACGGCCGACCCTATCATTTAGTGCGAGAACTCCCCCGCGATTTCGCGCTTAACCAACCGCTGGGACCATTCGCCCTAGCCGCGCTCTCACTGCTGGATCCGGAGGCGGAAAACTATAACTTGGACGTTATTTCCGTATTCGAGTCCATCCTGGATGACCCGCGCCAGGTGCTCATCGCCCAGCAGAAACAGCGCCGTGGTGAGGAAATTGCCGCGCTGAAGGCGGACGGGGTGGACTACACCGACCGCATGAATATCGTGGAGGATATCACTTGGCCGAAGCCGCTCGAGGAGCTATTGGAGCAGGCCTACGACACTTTCGCTGAGACCAATGCGTGGGTCAAGGAGTTTGAGCTGCGACCCAAGTCCGTAGTCCGGGACATGCTCGAAAATGCAATGACCTTCTCGGACTTGGTGGCCACCTACGGCTTAGCCCGCTCCGAGGGCGTGATTTTGCGTTACTTGACCGATGCCTGGCGTACCCTCAAGCAATCCATCCCCGATGAGTACAACACCCCGGAGCTCGAGGACATCGTCATCTGGCTGGGTGAGCTTATCCGCCAGGTGGATTCCTCGCTTGTCGACGAATGGGCGCAGATGGCCGGCGAAGACTCCCCCATCGACCAAGACACCGTGGACCGCGAGCTTGCCTTCGGCGTGGAGGACCCCACCGCTCTTACGGCCAATCGCCGCGCCTTTACCGTTATGGTGCGCAATTACATGTTCCGTTTGGTGCAGCTTTTCGCGCTAGAAAAAGAAGACCGCTTGGCGGAGCTGCTCGATTACCTGGACGAGGTGCCGGGCTTCGGCGCTATCCTAGATGATTACTTCGATGAGTATGATGACATCGATTCCGGCCCCGAGGCCCGCGGCCCGGAGTTTTTCCGCCTAGGCGATACTGACTCGCGTGCGTGGTCCGTGCGCCAGATCATCAAGGACCCAGACGGCGACCACGCCTACCAGTTCGTCGCTACGGTAGATCTCGATGCCTCCGATGAGGCTGGCGAAGTCCGACTGTCGGACCTGCGCGTGGAGTACTAGCCAGCCAAAACGACAAAGCCGCCCTAGCTGCCACGCCCCGAGTGAGGGGGACGTCGGCAAGCGCGAGGGCGGCTAAAGGCCGGCTATTTTAGCGTGCGGCCTCAATCTGGACAGCCTGTGCCACAGCCTGAACCACGGCAGCGACCTTGACGGCCTCCCAGACCTGCTCCTTGCTCAGACCAGCCTCGTTGAGCTCGTGAGCGTGAGCACCCAGGCAGTGCTCGCAGCCATTGATGGCGGAGACTGCGGTATTCCACAGCTCGAAGTTGGCCTTGTCCACGCCTGGCTTGGAGATGATGTTCATGCGCAGGCCAAACTTTACCTGTGCGTAGTCATCGCCCAACCAGCCCTTGGCGCGGTAAGCAACGTTATTCATCGCCATGACGGTGGCTGCGCCGTAGGCTGCCTCGATAGCCTCCTCGGAGAGGTGCTCTTTTGCTTCCTCAGCGATTTCTGCCAGCACGGTGTCATTGCGGGTTGCTGCGGCCGATGCCAGCAGGCAGCCCCACAGCTGCTCTTCGTCCAAGTCCTTGGAACGGGTCAGCGCACCGAGGTTGAGCTTCTGGTCCTTGGCGTACTCCGGCAGTGCAGACTTCAGATTATCAATAGACATAGCTTTTCTCCTTTTAGGTTTTGATAGGAATTTACTGCGCTGGATTTAAAAGGAAACCCCGCCACGAAAGCGGGGTTAACCTGCATCTCAGTGAGATTTAGAGCGCGGACTGAACGACGTCCATCTTGTTGATGTTCTTGGTGGGGTCGTTCTTCTCCCAGTTGCAAGCGCAGACCTCTTCGGACTGCAGGGCGTCGAGCACGCGCAGAACCTCGTCTACGTTTCGGCCGACAGCATCCGGGGTAACGGAGACGAACTGGATAACACCATCCGGGTCGATGATGAAGGTAGCGCGGTCAGCAACACCATCAGCGTTTTCTACGCCCAGTGCGCGGATGAGGTCGTGGCGCACGTCAGAGAACATTGGGAATGGAACTTCCTTCAGCTCCGGGTGGGTTGCGCGCCAGTTGAAGTGAGCGAACTCGTTATCGGTGGAGCCGCCGAGGATCTGGGTATCGCGGTCCTGGAACTCCTCGTCCAGCTTGCCAAAGGCAGCGATCTCGGTCGGGCAGACGAAGGTGAAGTCCTTCGGGTAGAAGAAGACGACCTTCCACTTGCCCTCGTACTTGTCCAGGGATACCTGCTCGAAGTAGTCCTCCGGCTGGTTAGCGTTGACGTCGTGCAGATCGCCACCGGTCAGGGCAGTGAGGTTGAACTCTGGGAACTTCTCGCCGACGGTCAAAATAGGCATAGTCTTCAACTCCTTTAGCAAAGGCTTTTCCTCTAAGTTTCCTGCCGCTTGGCGTACAAGCAGCGGGGCCGGACCGTGTCCGGCCCAACACGATCAGTTATACCATCTTTTCGGCTCGCGTCAATAGCAAATCCTATAGGTGAGTGTTAGAGTGATAGGCATGCATAATAAAGAGTATCGCCCTACACTTGCTCAGCTGCGTACCTTCGTCACCGTTGCGGAAAACAAGCACTTTGGTACCGCAGCCGCCAAGCTCGAAATTTCCCAGCCCTCCCTCTCCCAGGGCCTCGTTGCCCTCGAGCAGGGCTTGGGCCTGCAGCTTATTGAGCGCTCCACCCGCAAGGTCATCGTCACCTCGGCTGGTGAGACCCTCCTCCCCTACGCCAAGGCAACGCTTGAAGCAGCCGATACTTTCCTGGCCCACGCACGCGGTGCCAACGGCACCCTCGCAGGCCCGCTCACCATCGGCGTTATCCCCACAATTGCGCCATATATCCTGCCTGACTTACTCTCCATGCTCGCCGAGGTCTACCCGGATCTCGAGCCGCGTTTTGTAGAAGAGCAAACCCAGCACCTCATCACCCGCCTGCGCAACGGCAACTTGGATCTCGCCATCATGGCCATTCCGTCCGAAACCACCGGCATGGTCGACAGCCCGCTCTACACCGAGAAATTCTCCATTGTCTGCCCGCCCGATCACCCCATCGCCGGCCGCGAGGACGTCCAGCTTTCCGAGCTCAAGGACCTAGATTTGCTGCTGCTTGACGACGGCCACTGCTTGCGCGACCAAATCGTCGATCTCTGCCGCCATGCCGACGTCAACCCGGCCGAGGCCACCAACTCCGTCACTCGCGCCTCTTCTCTTACTACCATCATGCAGCTGGTCATGGGCGGCTTGGGTTGCACCCTCGTCCCAGAATCGGCCCTAGCCACCGAATGCCACGGTAAGGATGTAGCCATAGCTCACTTCGCCTCCGATGTCACCGCCGAACGCGAAGTCGGCCTCGTCTTCCGCTCCTCCGCTGCCCGCGCCGAGGAATTCCGCGAATTCGGCACGCTCATCACCGCCGCCTATAACAAGGCGATTGAGCGCTCCCGGCAGTAATCGTTCACGGCAAGCCCCACGGGGGCGTCGCCAAGCACACCAAAGGCCACCGCCCCTAACTGGAACGGTGGCCTTTAACTGTGGTGCGCTACGCCTGCGGGAGAGTATTGCGCCCCGCGCACTGGCGGAACATGTGCGCCTGTGCCAAGAGCGTAACCGGATACGCCACGATAAGGCCGATGCCCAAAAGCAAGAAGCCGGCAACAATGATGAAAAAGTTCAAAATGGCAAGCAGCAACATCTGGCCATAGTTGTCCTTGCCTGCCTTAAAGCCATTCTTTACTGCTTCGCCAACGCCATCGCCGTCAGCCGCAAACCACTGCATCAGTGAGAAAAGTGGTTGAATAAAGAAACTAATCACCAAAAGTACGCCCATGATGCCCATGACGCTTAATACTGCCGCAACTGCTTCTTCCTCCGTGAGATTCTCGGCGTCACCAAGCAGCCCAGTGACGGTTCCACCTACTACAGAGAATACAATGAACATCGACACCGCCCCGATGACGAGCATGATGACCAGCGGCTGCCACCAACGCACGTTCTTAAACAGGTAGCCCCAACCGGTGCGAGAGTCATCAATCTGGAAAAGCGCCAGGCGCATAACTACCAGCGACAAAACAAGGCTTAGGACAGTCGAAATGAGTTGAGAGACCAAAGAGCCTGCGGTTGCCTGACCCGCGCCGGAGTCGCCCGCAGCATTGATGCCAGCTGCAATAACAACAAAAACAATGCCTAGCGCAAAAAGCGCTAGAGATCCCAAAATCCACAGCTTCCAATTGCTAAAGACGGTCCTAAACGCCCAAGAAACGGCGTCTACGGCAGAGACCTTGCCGGTATATGGGCGCTGGCCTGCTTGGTAGCCCACATAGCCCTGGGTGTTTTCTTCATGGCTTCCGCCATAGGACGGAAGCTGTCCGTAGTTTGGTCGGTCCTCGGGGTGATCGGTCGGTTCGTAGCGCGGAAAATCATCATTTCCACCCGAATACGGGTTCGTCATAACCGGGGTTCCTCCTTAAGGAATGCGAATCAGTGCATGGATAAGTATTTTCACTTTAACAACTTTTCCTCATTTCAGGCGGGCAGGTAAACTCTGTGCCTAGTCATGACTATGAATGAAACCCCTTCCCGCGACGAGCTTTTCGCCGCACTCGAAAATGTCACCTTGGCCGAAGCCCGCTCCTTCCGCCGCCGCCTGAAAAAGGCCCGTGCCCCGAAAGCGCTCCAAGAAATCGGCGCTGAAATCCACGCTGCGGCTGAGCGCGTCGCGCTTACCGACGCCGCCGTCCCCACCATCACCTACCCCGACGCCCTCCCCGTCACAGCCCGTAGAGACGACATTGCCGAGGCCATCCGGGATAACCAGGTAGTCATCATTGCCGGCGAGACCGGCTCCGGTAAGACCACACAGATCCCAAAAATCTGTCTTGATCTGGGCCGCGGCCGCCGCGGACTAATCGGACATACCCAGCCACGCCGCATTGCAGCACGCACCGTGGCCGAACGCATCGCCTCAGAACTGGACCAAAAGATTGGCGAATCCGTCGGCTACGCCATCCGCTTTGATGATCGCGTCTCTGAGACCACCGCGGTGAAACTCATGACCGATGGCATCCTACTCGCCGAGATGCAGCGTGACCGCTTCCTCAACAAGTACGACACCATCATCATCGATGAGGCCCACGAGCGCTCCCTCAACATCGACTTTTTATTGGGCTATCTCAAGCGTCTTTTGCCCAAGCGCCCCGATCTCAAGGTCATCATTACCTCCGCAACCATCGATCCGGAAAGCTTCGCTGCCCATTTTGCCGACGCCGACGGAAACCCTGCCCCCATTATCGAGGTCTCCGGCCGCACCTACCCGGTAGAAATCCGTTACCGGCCCCTCGAGTTCGAGGCCGGCGGAAAGGTGGTGGACCAAGACCCGCTCGACGGTTTGACCGAGGCAATCGAAGAGCTGATGCACGAAGGCGACGGCGATATCCTTTGCTTCTTCCCTGGCGAACGCGATATCCGCGATGCCATGGAGGCCATCGAAGGCAAGAAGTGGAAAAACGTCGAGGTCACTCCCCTCTTTGGCCGCTTATCTAATCAAGAACAGCATCGCGTTTTCAGCGAACACCGTGGCCGCCGCATCGTGCTGGCCACGAATATTGCAGAAACCTCGCTTACTGTGCCCGGCATCCGCTATGTGGTTGATACCGGCACCGCCCGTATCTCGCGCTATTCCACGCGCACCAAAGTCCAGCGCCTGCCTATCGAGCCTATCTCGCAGGCCTCCGCCAACCAGCGCTCCGGCCGCTGCGGCCGCGTTGCCGATGGCATCGCCATTCGCCTCTATAGCGAACAGGACTTTGAAAGCCGCTCCGAATTCACCGACCCAGAAATTCTGCGCACCAACCTCGCCAGCGTCATCTTGCAGATGGTCTCGCTCAAGCTAGGCGACATCGAACAATTCCCGTTCATCCAACCGCCCGAGCACAAGGCCATCCGCGATGGCCTTAACCTCCTGCACGAGCTCGGCGCTCTCCACGACAAGCAGGATAAGCCCACGCTGACCGCTACTGGCCGCGACCTAGCGCGCATCCCGCTAGATCCGCGTATGGCACGCATGCTCATTGAGGCCAATACCAACGGATGCCTGGATGATGTCATGGTCATCGTCGCCGCCATGACCATCCAGGACGTTCGCGAACGCCCCCTTGATTTCCAGGCCCAGGCCGACCAAGCCCACGCCCGCTTCAAGGACAAGTCCTCGGATTTCTTGTCCATGCTTAAGCTCTGGGATTACATTAAACAAACCCGCAACGAGCAATCCGGCAATAAATTCCGCAAACGCATGAAGCAGGAGTTTCTCCATTACATGCGCATTCGCGAGTGGTTTGACCTGGTACGCCAGCTCAAGGACGTCGCCAAGCAGCTGGGCTGGACATACCAGGAAGGTACCGAGCGCCGCGCCGATGATATCCACATGACACTCCTGTCAGGCTTGCTATCCAATATCGGCGCCCGCGATGGCAACTCCAAAGAATTCCAAGGCGCGCGCAACACCCGATTCCTGGTATTTCCTGGCTCCGCCTTGGCCAAAAAGCCGCCGGAGTTCCTCATGGCCGCCGAGCTGGTGGAAACTTCCCGCCTCTGGGCACGCGACGTCGCCACCATCGATCCCGCCTGGGTAGAAAAGCTTGGCGCAGACCTGCTCAAGCACAACTATTCCGAGCCCACCTGGTCCCGCAAACGCGCCGCCGCCATCGCTCACCAGAAGTCCACACTCTACGGTGTACCCATTGTGGCCGACCGCACCGTGCCCTACCACCGCGTCGATCCCACCGCCGCGCGCGATATGTTCATCCGCAACGCGCTCGTTGCCGGCGACTGGAATACCCACCACGCCTTCTTCAAAACCAATGCCCAAGCGCTTGACGACGCCGCCGCATACGAAGAAAAAGCCCGCCGCCGCGGCCTCATCGTAGACGAAGACACCCTCTTCGACTTTTATGACCAGCGCATCCCAGCAAAGGTAACAACCGGCCGTCATTTCGACTCGTGGTGGAAAAAAGAACGCCGTCGCAACCCTGAATTGCTGGATTTCGATCCGGCAAAGCTCATCGATGACTCCCACGAGGTCACCGAAGAATCCTTCCCCGACCACTGGAGAAAGGGTTCCATCGACTACGAACTAACCTATAAATTTGAACCCGGCGATCCACTCGATGGCGTTACCGTGATGGTGCCCATCCCCATGCTCGCCGGCTTAGATACCGAAGGCTTCGATTGGCTCGTCCCTGGCCTGCGTCTCGAGCTCGTAACCGAACTCATCCGCAGCCTGCCCAAGGCCCTGCGCCGCACTGTTGTTCCCGCACCCGAATTCGCTGAGCGCGCCATCGACCGCCTCGTCCCTTATGAAGGCACCATCACCCAGCAGCTTGCCGACGTCCTCCATGAACTCGGCGGCCAAGGCATCAACGCCACCGATTTCCAGCCCGGCAAGCTGCCGATGCACCTGAGGATGAACTACGGTGCCATCGACAAGCGCGGCAAGATCGTCGACTCCGACCGCGACCTCGCAGCGCTTATCCGCCGCCAGTCCGGGCATATCAAATCCTCTGTGTCCCGTGTCTCTCGCACCGCTGAGTCCACCGCTGTCAGCGAGTGGACCGACGATACTCTAGGTGCCATCGATGACACGGTTACCACCAACGTCGACGGCCACGAAGTCACGGCTTACCCCGCCCTCGTCGCCACAAAGGACGGCGTTGAACTCAAGGTACATCCCACCAAGGCCGCAGCCGATGCCGCTATGGTTACCACCACCCTTACCCTGCTTATGCGCGACATTGCGGTCAATACTGCACAAATGGTCAAGGGCCTGCCGCTGCAACAACGCGTCGCCGTCGACTCCTATCCCCACGGCGGCGCCGATGGCCTGGTCAACGACGCCCGCGTCGCTGCCATACGCGACCTGATGCTAGAGGCCGGCGGACCCGTCCGCACTCCTTCCGCTTTCCAGAAGCTCAAAGACACCATCAAGCCCCAGGTTCCGGGCCGTGTGCGTCAAGCGGTGGTGGCTATCGCCCCAGGACTCGCCGAGTATTCCAACCTGCAAGCCGAACTCGCCCACTGGGACGGTGCGGCCATCGATGACATGCGAGAGCAATTGGAGTTCCTCCTACCCCGTAATGCCATCACAATCCATGGCATGTCCCACCTGCGTCATCTACCGCGCTATATCCAAGCCATGCGCATTCGCTTAGAGGACATGAACCTTGACCCTGACCGCGACGCGGACCGCCAGGCCGAGGTCGATAACGCCAAGGCCTACCTAGCCAACCGGCTGCGCAGCCTACCACCTGGCCGCGAAAAGACGCGCGAAGTCAAGGACATTCGCTGGATGGTGGAGGAACTTCGCGTTTCACTATTCGCCCAACGCCTCGGCACAGCTCACGCCGTGTCGCTCCGCCGCATCCAGAAGGCCGTTGACAAACTGCGCTAGAAATCCTCTCGGTCGCGCCTACGCATGAGACGAATTTCAGATTCGAAATCATCAGCGCTTTCAAAGGACTTGTAGACCGAGGCAAAGCGCAGATAAGCCACCTCATCAAGATCGCGAAGCGGTTCCAAGATGGCCAGGCCAATCTCATTCGCGTTGACCTGAGAGGAACCATGCCCGCGTACGGTCTCTTCCACTTCTTGCGCCAGTTTTTTCAGGGCATCGTCACCCACATCTCGCCCCTGACAGGCGCGCCGTACGCCGCGAATCAGTTTATCTCGACTAAAAGGTTCCGCGAGTCCGTTCCGCTTGACCACCAACAACACGGCCTTTTCGACCGTGGTAAAACGCCCCTTACACGAAGCACACTCACGCCGGCGCCGAATCGACGCTCCAGCATCGACGACGCGGGAGTCAATGACACGGGATTGCTCATTATGGCAGAAGGGGCAATACACAGAGGTCCTTTCACTGACGTTGTTACCCCAGTAGTTTACTCGCCCAGCAGTCCGCCCAACTACCGAGCATAAGGCCACCGCCTCACTAATGCACTACAGCAGCCTCGACCTGTTGAATGTCTGAGGTCGGCGGTTGCGGTGCACTACTTCCTTCCGCCCCTGCCAATCCGCCTAGGAGCGTGCCCAAAAAGACCGCGATTCCAAACACGCCACCTAAAACGTAGTTACCTGTGTTCGACTTCACCGCGCTACGTTGAGCTCTCTGTGAAAGACCGTCGCCCCCGCCAGATTTCACTCGATTCGAACGATATGTCGTTCGATCTTCTACGCGGAGAGTTCGAACATACCGCGAATCACCGCTCCCTCGCGCCGCGCGAGGGGCATATCGATCCACGTCCCATACAGATGCGGGAGAAACCACTAGAGCGCCTGCAGAATTACGCTTTGCCAGGTCATTTCGAGAATTAATAAGTAGAGACATGTTTCTCCTTTCGACGACCGAATTCACCATAGGCATCCCACTGGACACTTAATTTGAAACAGTCGCCATAATGTTCGATTCAGTTGGTACGTTCGATTTATAGCACCGCTTCGAATACTTGTCCACCCGTGGACACAAATCTCGAACATCTGTACTTTTCGTGCTACAAATGACTTGTGGCACTCTAAATCCGCCCACTAATAGACCGACAACGAAGTCACCCGACCCTACGTAGGAGCCAGCAATGGGCCGCAAGCCAAAAAAGTCCGCCGAGAAGACCGATTACGCATCCCTATCCGACCGCCAACGACGAATCCTCAATGTCATTAGTGACGCCGTCATGCTGCGTGGCTACCCACCAAGCATTCGCGAAATCGGCGATGCAGCAGGCCTGCAGTCCACATCCTCAGTTGCCTATCAGCTGAAGCAATTGGAAGAAAAGGGATTTCTCCGGCGCGACCCAAATAAGCCGCGTGCCGTAGATGTTCGCCATCTCAACACAGACGAAGGCACCAAGAAGCCTGGCCGCAAGCCCGCTAAGCCCGAACAGCAGGTTCCCGAGGACGCAGGCGCTGTGTCTTATATTCCTGTGGTCGGTCGCATCGCTGCGGGAGCACCCATTACCGCTGAGGAAAACGTCGACACGTACTTCCCCATGCCTGACGAGGTTGTCGGCAGCGGCGACCTATATATGCTGCAGGTAGTCGGCGATTCAATGAAGGATGCAGGGATTCTCGACGGTGACTGGGTGATTATTCGCTCCCAGTCAGTTGCTGAGGAAGGCGAATTTGTCGCAGCGCTGCTGGACGGTTCCGAGGCCACCGTTAAGGAATTCCACCGCGATTCCTCGGGCGTATGGCTACTTCCCCACAACGATGCTTACTCGCCCATTAATGGCGATGATGCAGAAATTATGGGCAAGGTTGTATCCGTGTTCCGCAAACTTTAAACACTCACCCAGCCTCACTCCGCCCCGCAACGGCCGCCCCAGGCCGTGCGGGGCTTATTTGTGCGCATTTCTCATTAATATAGCCTCTCCGCCAGCCACCCCCATTTTGGCGCCATTTTGGACCCAGACAGCAAAGGAGACGAAAATCCCACTTTCCCACTTTTTGCCCTGACCAGCTATTTTCGTACTTCGTAGCGCGGTGATAGCTGTGCAAATTTTTGCTTTAGTCCGGTTATTCCCGATTTTTGAGACAATGGACTAAGAAAAACAACATCGCGGGACTTTCCTATCCACAAAATCCGGGAATTTTTACCCCCGCTACTCCCCGCGGTGTGCTTAAGTCCAAGGAGGAATAATGTACGCAGAAGAGCGGCGCCGCCAGATAGCGTCTCTCACCGCCGTTGAAGGTCGCGTCAACGTCACTGAGCTATCCGAGCGCTTCGAAGTCACGGCCGAAACCATTCGACGCGATCTAGCGGTGCTGGATAGAGAGGGCGTCGTCCATCGCGTGCATGGCGGCGCGGTAGCATCCCAGTCCTTTCAAACTGCGGAACTTACCCTAGACACCCGGCAGCGTTCCGCCTCCGGCGCGAAAGCCGCCATCGCCCGAGCTGCGCTGGATTTTCTTCCCCACGGCGGCGGCAGCATTTTCCTCGACGCGGGAACTACGATTAATGCATTTGCTGAGCTGATAGGACAGCAATACCCCCAAGGCCAGTTCAACATCGTCTCCAATAGTCTGCCCATCGCCTTGTCCTTAGCAGGCAGCGGAGTACCGGACGTCCAGCTGCTTGGCGGCACGGTTCGCGCGATCACCCAAGCTGTCGTCGGCGACACCGCCCTGCGCACGCTAGCGCTCATGCGCGCCGACGTCGCCTTCATCGGAACCAATGCCCTGACCCTGGATCACGGGCTTTCCACGGCCGATCCCCAAGAAGCAGCCATCAAGTCTGCCTTTGTCACCAACGCCCACAAGGTCGTAGTGATGTGCGATTCCAGCAAACTGGGCAATGACTACTTGGTAAGCTTCGCCCCCGCCGCTGATATCGATGTCGTCATCACTGACGCCGCAGCCCCCGATTCCTTTGTGGAGGCGCTGCGCGAGCACGAAATTGAAGTCGTACTCGCCAGCGAATAAATCCCGCTCCTTCGCCTCAAGCTAGGCGAAGGATGCCATGGTTTCTACCACTGCAGTACGGGCGGCATCAGGGCTTTCCGCATCCAATGCCACCTCAGCGAGCTGTTGGCACTGTTCCAAGGTAATTTCTGCCAACTGTGCGCCTACGCCTGCTACTGCAGTAGACGCTGCGGACAGCGAATTCACGCCCAAGCCCGTAAGCACGCAGGCCAGCATGGGGTCGGCCGCTGCTTCTCCGCATACGCCTACCGCAACGTTATTGGCCTGGCCCACAATGCAGGTGTGCTGGATAAGTCGCAGCACGGCCGGCTGCCACGGGTCGGTCAGGTAGGCCAACTGCGGGGACAGACGGTCTGCAGCCATCGTGTACTGAGTCAGGTCATTGGTGCCGATGGATACGAAGTCGAGGTGCGGCATGATTTTATCCGCCATAAGCGCTGCGGCGGGAACCTCAATCATAGCGCCAGCAGTCAGGCCGCGTTCACGACACAAGTTGGCAAACCACTGCGCTTCGGTAGAAGTGGCAACCATGGGAGCCATCACCCACGTAGAGGCTTTATCATCACGGGCTTCGGCAGCCTGCGCAATTGCATCAAGCTGGCGGGTCAGCAAAGCTTCATTATCGCGCGCGATACGCAGACCGCGAACGCCCAATGCCGGGTTTTCCTCAGAGCTTAGCGTGGCATAAGAAATTGGCTTATCGGAGCCTGCGTCCAATGTGCGCACAACAACCTTGGATTCGGGGAAGGCCTTGAAAACCTTTCCGTAGATCTTTGCTTGTTCCTCCACGCTGGGCTCTTCGCTGGCCGAAAGGAAGGACAACTCCGTGCGATACAGGCCGATGCCTTCTGCCTGAGACTCCGAAGCGATGCGGGCGGCATTGCCATCAGCAACATTTGCCAGCAGCTGCACGCTGTGACCGTCCTTGGTCTTAGCTGGTCCGCGCCACTGAGCAACGCGTGCTGCACGCTCACGGTATTCAGCGACGGCCTTGGTGGAGGTCTCCGCATCAGCACCACAAGTCACGGTTCCTACTGCGCCATCGACAAATACCAGCGTGCCGCTTTCAATGTCGCCAAGCGAAGCGCCCACCGCCACGATGCACGGAATGTCCAATTGGCGCGCGATGATGGCCGTATGGCTAGTGGGGCCACCGAGCTCCGTAACAAGGGCTTTAATGTGTTTGGTATCTAGCGTTGCGGTATCGGCCGGGGCCAAGTCATCTGCAAACAAGACGGCCTCGCCATCTACCAAAGGGAGGCCTGGCTCATCTTCACCACGTAGCTCAGCGATGACGCGGTCGCGTACGTCCTTCAAGTCGGTCGTGCGCTCGGCCATCACACCACCAGCGGCTTCGAACATGGTGACAAACTTGTCAGTCGCGCCAACAGTGGCAAATTCCGCATTCCTACCGGTGCGGATATTCTTGCGCACTGTTTTGTGCCAGCCACGGTCTTTGACCATACCGGCGGTTGCAGTGAGAACCTCGGCCGCTTGGCCCTCTGCGGCTGCCGCGCGCTTCTCCAATCGATTAGCAACCGTATCTACGGCCGCAAGAAAGCGGTTGTACTCGGATTCACTCGCTTGCTCTGGGTCAATGCTTCCCTCGGTAGGCAGGGCCGGGCGAGGGCGGACCCACACGGCTTCGGCGTAGGCGACTCCGGCAACGACACCGGTGCCTTTGATTGTGGACTCAGACGCGTTTTCCATGAGCGTACTTCCTTCGAAGATAGCGGTTATTGACTTCCAGAACACCACAAAACGGATAGAAAAGCAATGTATACCACAGTTTTCTGTTGACTTTCGGACACATTCGGACAAGAATCAACATTAAGGGCGGGCCATTCCCAAAGGTTCTCTCCAGCGGCGTTCGGCCCCAATATATAACCTGCGAAAGGGACAACTTGATTCTCACGCTGACCCCCAATCCCAGTATCGACGCCACCCTCGTACTCAGCGGGCCTTTAACTTCCGGTGATGTCCACCGTGCCAGCGAGGTCACACAGGTTGCAGGCGGCAAGGGCGTAAACGTCACCCATGCCGTGCACCTAGCCGGCGAGCAAACCCTGGCACTTTTTCCGTCCCACGACTCCGATTCCTTCCTGAATCTCATCTACGCGGCCGGATTGCCTTCTTCGGCTACTGCTATGGACGGCTCCATTCGCGTCAACACCACCATCACCGAGCCCGACGGCACCACCACCAAGGTCAACGGCCCAGGCCCCGTGCTTTCCGACGCCGATGCCCAAGCCATTACCTCCACCCTCACCGCCCGCGCCCTCGCGGCCGACTGGGTGGTGCTAGCCGGTTCCTTGCCGCGCGGCGTGGACACCGATTGGTATTGCGAGCTCATCTCCGCTATCCGTGCGGCCGCACCACAGGCCCGCATCGCGGTAGATACCTCCGATGCTCCGATGCTGGCCATCGGGAAAAATCTCGAGTCTTCGGCACCCGATCTCATAAAGCCCAATGGTCTAGAGCTCGGCCAACTCACCGGCACCGACGGCCGCGAGCTGGAAGCACAAGCCGCCCGCGGTGACTATTCGGGAGTGGTTAGCGCGGCACGCGACGTCGTCAAGCGAGGCATCGCAGAAGTGCTCGTCACCCTCGGTGGCGCCGGTGCCGTACTGGTTACGGCTGAAGGAGCATGGGCTGCCACTCCCCCTCCAGCCACCGTGAAATCCACCGTAGGTGCTGGAGACGCAGCGCTCGCCGGATACCTTCTCGGCCGCACCGCTGGTAAATCTCCGGCCGCAAGCCTTGCCCGATCCGTGGCCTACGGGACCGCGGCTGCATCCAAGCAAGGCACGCAATTTCCTCGTCCTGAAGAAATAGATATCGCTAATACCACCGTTAACTCGCTAGCCTAAGGAGCGCCCCAAAATGGCTTCCGAACTCATTACTACGGAACTTGTCGCCCTTGACGCCGACTTTGGCGACAGTGTTGACTCCGTCATTACCAACCTAGCCGCGCTAGTCCAGGACACCGGCCGAGCCACCGACGTCGCCGGATTGGCCCAACCCGCCATCGACCGCGAGGCTAAAGCCGGCACCGGCGTACCCGGCGGTGTTGCCATCCCGCACTGCCGTTCCGAGGCTGTCACCGAACCAACCCTCGCATTCGCCCGCCTAGGCCGCGGTGTAGATTTCTCCGGTCCTGATGGAGACGCCCAGTTGGTCTTCCTCATCGCCGCTCCGGCCGGTGGCGGCAAGGCTCACCTAAAGATTTTGTCCAAGCTAGCCCGCGCCCTTGTCCGAAAAGACTTCCTCGAGGCACTGCGCAGCGCCCCCACCAAGGAAGAAATTGTTCGCCTTGTCTTGGATGTAGTCAACGCAGAAAAGCCAAAGAAGAAACCGGCCGCCGAGTCGGCTGCCCCCGCCGCTGGTGCCGCCGGTACAGGCTCCTCCGCCGCCCCCAACGGCTCGTCCTCGGCGACCCCAACTACCGCGGATTCTTCGGACAACGTCACCCGCATCGTGGCCATCACCGCCTGCCCTACCGGCATCGCCCACACCTACATGGCGGCCGACGCCCTCACACAGACCGCGGCCGAACGCGATGACGTAGCGCTGACCGTAGAAACGCAAGGTTCGTCGAATAATGAGTCCGTCTCCCAAGCCACCATCGATGCGGCCGATGCGGTCATCTTCGCCACGGACGTTGGCGTACGCGACCGGGAGCGATTCGCTGGCAAACCGGTAATTGAGTCTGGCGTCAAGCGCGCCATCAACGAGCCTGGCACCATGCTCGACGAGGCCATCGCCGCCGCCCGAAACCCCCACGCGCACAGGGTATCCGGCACCGCTACCCGGGCCGATGCAGAAGAAGAGGGAAAGTCTCTCGGTTGGGGCAAGCGCATCCAGCAGGCCATCATGACCGGCGTATCCTATATGGTTCCATTCGTCGCGGCCGGTGGTCTTCTGCTTGCCCTTGGCTTCCTTTTTGGCGGCGCCGATATGGCAAACGGTTGGCAGGCACTGTCGACGGACTTTTCACTAGGCAATCTTCCTGGTCATGACGTAACCGTGGACGGCGAACTTATGCATTTCGAGCGCTCCGGGTTCTTGCTGTATCTCGGCGCTGTTCTTTTCGCCATTGGCCAAGCAGCGATGGGCTTTATCGTTGCTGCTCTTTCCGGTTATATCGCCTACGCGCTCGCCGGCCGTCCAGGCATCGCCCCAGGCTTCGCGGGCGGCGCGATCGCGGTTACCCTAGGTGCTGGTTTTATCGGTGGCCTGGTAACTGGTCTTCTGGCGGGCTTCGTCGCTTTGTGGATTGGCAATTGGAAGGTACCACGCTGGCTGGGCTCGCTCATGCCAGTTGTCATCATCCCACTACTGACCTCGCTCGTCGTCGGCCTTGCGATGTACCTACTGCTGGGCGCACCGCTGGCAGCCATCATGGATGGCCTGCAGGATTGGCTTTCGTCGATGTCCGGTTCCTCGGCCGTGCTCCTAGGAATCATCCTCGGCTTGATGATGTGCTTTGATTTGGGCGGCCCTGTCAATAAGGCGGCTTATCTCTTCGCTACGGCCGGACTTTCTACCGGCGACGAGTCCTCCATGCAGATCATGGCCGCGGTTATGGCCTCCGGCATGGTTGCACCGATTGCGCTCTCCCTGGCCACGTTCATCCGCAAGTCGCTGTTTACTCCGGCCGAGCAGGAAAACGGCAAGTCCGCTTGGTTGCTGGGCCTGTCCTTCGTCTCGGAGGGTGCCATCCCGTTCGCCGCGGCCGACCCCTTCCGCGTTATCCCTTCGATGATGGCCGGCGGCGCGGTGACAGGCGCGGTTTCGATGGCCTTGTCGGTCGGCTCCCGAGCTCCACACGGCGGTGTGTTCGTCCTCTTCGCCATCGACCCGTTCTGGGGCTATCTCGTCGCTATCGCGGCCGGTGTGGTTGTCTCGACCGCAGCGGTGCTGGCAATGAAGCAGTTCTGGCCTAGTAAAGCCGTCGAAGAAGCTGCTCAGAACGTGGCGGCATAAACCAAACACTCGTACACTGGATTGCAACAATCCCCATAAGAAAGGATCTTTTCCATGGCTTCCAAGACTGTAAAGGTAGGTTCCTCTGTAGGCCTGCACGCACGTCCCGCCTCCATTATCGCGGACGCAGCTGGCGAGTTCGACGAAGACATCTTCCTCAACCTCGTTGGCGATGACGATGAAGATGAGACCGATGCGGCCTCTTCTTTGATGATTATGGCTCTTGGCGCAGAACAGGGCGATGAGGTTACTGTTACTTCCGACAACGAAGAAGCGGTAGAAAAGATTGCTGCCCTCATCGAAAAGGACCTAGACGCTTCCTAAGCCCTAAAACGGTTCGCTTTAAAGCTCCCCGCCTGTGTGGTGGGGAGCTTTTCGCTTGCCGACGCCACCTATCCCCACGGTGGCACCCAGCTCACCTGCCCGTTTATCCGGGCCAGCCGTCCTCTGCGAGGTGGGGCATTGGGGGCATCGTCATTGACTCCATTATGGTAGGGACAACAAGTCGCGAGGTTCGCAGCGTTAGTCTCACCGCCGTGCTTCCACGCCTTCAGGTGGTGGACCTGGCATTCATCCGCGGGAAAATTACAGCTCTCCCACGGGCACACCGGGTTTAGCGCAGCCGCCATCAGCCGCTGCTTGTCGTTGGCTAGCCGCGAGGTTCGATAGAGGTTTACCGGCCCCTCGTGCGGGTGAACGAGTGTGACATAGCCGTGATCGCTTAGTGTCCGCGCCACGAGCTCCGCTCCCGTCATTTGAGCGCCATTGGTCAACTGCAGGGTAATTTCTTCGCCCCCACCGTCGACTATTCGGTCGAGCTCATCGAGGGTGAGCACTACCTGTGTCGTTACCGTCGTGCGTGCTGCATTCGCTTTCCCGAAAAAGAGGTCTTTGGCAGATTCCAGCGGCTTATTGGCATCCAATGCGGCGTGCATATCTGCTACATCGGCTGAATCCCCAGTAATGGTCAGCGACCACGGGCCGCCGGAACGACGGGTAATGCGCACGCCTTTTTCCGGTGTGCGGCGCGGGCGCAGCTCGCGGACCAAGGCCCGAGCACGCTTTTCTAGTGCTGTAGCACTGCCACGAAAGGCACACAGTTCGCAGCGTAGGGTCCAGGCATCTCGCTGCGTCGGCAAGCGCAGGGCGTATTTTTCAATGAGCAGCAGCACGTCGAGGGAATGAGTAGTCTGTCGCGCTGCTCGCTGTTTGGCAGAAAAGCCGCACTTGCCAAAGTAAGTATCGCACAGTCGTAGCAGGTCACGCGCGGCAATGTCGGAAGCACCTTGCGCGATGAGCTCGCGATCACTGAGCCCTTGAGCGGCGGCGACGATATCCATTCCGGCGCTCATGGCGTCTAAGTATGCGTCCAATGCGGTCATGCCGCTGAGTTAAACAGCCTGCGCAAGCCCATGCGAGCCAGGCACAAGAGCGGTGTGGATAACCCGCGTTGCCCCGTCAACAACATAGCCCGCCGCGGGCGCGCGGCGGGCAACTATCCACAGCAGAAAAATTAGTACTTGGCGGCGTGGCCTTCGCCGACGGAATCGTATAGCTTCTTCATGATCGGATAGGCGACGATAATGCCCACTGAACCCCACGCGATGCCTTCCAGGGAAACCCCACCAACGCTGAGAGTCAGGTTGCCGATACCCGCGATGAGCGCCACTGCGGCCGCGGTCAGGTTAACCGGGTTATTGAAATTGACCTTATTGTCCATCCAAATGCGCACACCCAACATGCCGATGAGCCCGTAAAGCACGATGCAGGCCCCACCAAGAACGCCGGTAGGAATGGTGAAAATCAGCGCGCCAAACTTCGGCACGAAAGCCAGAAGGATGGCGGTAAATGCTGCTACCCAGTACGCGGCGGTGGAATAGACCCGGGTAGCGGCCATCACTCCAATATTTTCAGCATAGGTCGTGGTGCCAGAGCCGCCGAAGCCGCCAGCGAGGGTAGATGCGAGGCCATCGGCGATAAGGGCGTCACCGGCCAAGTCATCGAGATCGCGCTTTGTCATCTCGGAAACGGCCTTGACATGGCCGACGTTTTCCGCGATGAGGACCACCAGCACGGGAAGCGCGACGGCAATGGCGGAGACGTTGAAGGAAGGTGCGTGGAATTGCGGCAGGCCCACCCACGGGGCGGCATCAATGGCCGCGACGGCGTCATCGCCGAGGTTGCCGGTGAGAGCGGCGAAAATCCAGCCCACGACCACGCCGAGGAGAATGGACAGGCGCGAGACCATGCCGCGGCCGGCGACGGTGGCCAGCAGGATTACCAGCAGCGTCACTGCCGCCACGAGCGGCTGAGAGGCGAAGTTCTCGGCCGCATTCGGCGCCAAGTTCAGGCCGATAAGTGCCACAATCGCA
Source organism: Corynebacterium nasorum (assembly GCF_030229765.1). Lineage (NCBI taxonomy): Bacteria > Bacillati > Actinomycetota > Actinomycetes > Mycobacteriales > Corynebacteriaceae > Corynebacterium > Corynebacterium nasorum. The sequence continues at coordinate 278,485 of NZ_JASPGY010000001.1, forward strand.
CCGGTTACGGCCGGTGGCATGACGGCGTCCAACACGCGGCGACCGGCGAACTTTACGGCGACGCCCACCGCGGCAAGGACAAGGCCAGTAACCAAAATGGAGCCGGCCTGCGCGGCGATGCCGTACTGCTGCGACGCCGAAAGAGGTGCGATGAACGCGAACGAGGAGCCGAGGTAGGACGGCAACCGGTTGCGCGTGATAAGCAGGAACAAAATTGTGCCGAGACCGGAAAAGAGCAGCGTCGTATTGACGGGGAATCCGGTCAAGGTGGGAACCAAAAGCGTAGCTCCGAACATGGCCACCACGTGCTGCATACCGATGCCGATGGTGCGGCCCCAGCTGAGTCGTTCTTCCGGCGCCACCACCGCGCCTGGGGCAATCTTTTTACCGTCTCCGTGGACGGTCCAACCTTTTAAGCTCACGAGCCTTAATTATGGATCACCGGAGCTGGTTTAGGAAACTTCCTCCACGATGAATTCAGCGAGCTCACGGGCGGTGGGTGAGGGAAGGCGGACGTCGACAAGCGTGCCATCGGCCGTATACTCCTCGTGGCGCACCGTGCCCTCGGCATGCACGCGTGCCACCACATCCCCGCGCGTGAAGGGAACCTGCAGCTTAACGTGACTATCGCGGGAGTTGAGGAAGAGTTCCACACGCGCGGTAAGCTCGTCGATTCCCTCACCGGTACGGGCAGATACGTAGACGACGTCCTCATGGTCAAGAACGTGGCGCAGCTCAGCAAGCACCAGCGGATCGGCCTGGTCGATCTTATTGATCACGATAATTTCGGGCGGGGCCTGCTCCCCTGTCTCAGAGACGATGTCATAGATGACCTGATTGACCGCCTCAATCTGTTTTAGTGGGAACGGGTCTGAGCCATCGACCACGTGCAGCATAATATCGGCGGCTAGTACCTCTTCCAGGGTGGATTTAAAGGCCTCCACTAGCTGCGTAGGCAGGTGGCGGACGAAGCCGACGGTATCGGTGAAGACGACCTGGCGGCCGTCGGCAAGCGTGGCACGGCGAGTGGTGGGGTCCAATGTGGCAAAGAGCGCGTCTTCCACCAATACCCCGGCGCCGGTCATGGCGTTAATGAAGGAGGACTTTCCGGCATTGGTGTAGCCCGCAATAGCTATCTGTGCAATGGTTGAGCGTTGGCGCTTGGAACGCTTGACCTCACGTGCGGTCTTCATGGCGCGCAGTTCCTTGCGCAGGCGGGCCATCTCCGTGCGGATGCGGCGACGGTCTGTCTCAATTTTGGTCTCACCGGGACCACGCAGGCCCACGCCGCCATTGGAACCGGCGCGGCCGCCTGCCTGGCGCGAGAGGTTGCCACCCCAACCACGGGTATGCGTATACAAGTATTCCAACTGCGCCAATGAGACTTGGGCCTTACCCTCTTTTGATTTCGCATGCTGGGCAAAGATGTCAAGGATGAGCATGGTGCGGTCAATGACCTTGGTGTTAAGCGCACGCTCGAGTGCGGTGAGCTGGCCGGGGTTAAGCTCACCATCGCAGACCACGGTATCGGCACCGGTGGCCTCGACGATATCGCGCAATTCCTTCACCTTGCCGGAGCCGATGTAGGTGCCGGAGTCCGGCTTATCGCGCTTTTGGTAAATCATCCCCACTACTTCGGCGCCGGCGGTTTCGGTTAGCGCGGCCAGCTCGTCCATGGTGGCTTCCACTTCGGCCACGGTGCCTTCGGTCCACACGCCGACCAAAATGACTCGCTCGAGGCGCAGCTTTCGGTACTCCACCTCGTAGCCATCGGTAGTGTCCTCGGCGCGGATGGTGGTCTCACGGGTAACGCGGCGGAAGGCATTGCGCTCTGCCAGATCGAGGTCACCGGTGGTGGGCGTCGCCTCCGGCGTGGCCGGGGCGTCGTTATCGCGAAAGGCGCGGGCGAGGAGATCGTCGTTATTATGCTGGGAAAATTCGGTCATACTACCTTTCATTTTTGCATGTTGCGGCCGAAAGCGGGAATTTCGGATTCTTAGCTGGGTGGACAAGGCGATACAATGGCGGGCATGAACGTTAAGGACACTGGGGTGAAGCAGAATACCGAGATGCAGGCCATTGGCCTCAATTTCGAGCGCTGGCAGGATGCGGTCGAGGCGGCCATCGCCAGCGACCGCTTAGCCGTTACCGGTGAGGTGCGCGGTGGCCAGCTCATTCAGTTCACCGATCCGTCGGGCGCGCAGCTTAATATCCTCGCGGTAGAGCCTTTTGCCACCTTCATCGGCTTCGATGCCGTCACGCAAGGGTTTGCCCACGTGGAGATGGTCAACGATGTCCTGGCCCTGCTGGAAATCATCGATCCTTTCGGCACCACCATCGCCCAGGCCACCGCAAACCTGGCGCAGGGGCCTTTGCTTGTCGACGAACCCTTGCAGCAGTGGCAGCAAATTTCCCTAACCGCCATGGGGCTGGATGTGCGCACCTACGATTCCGCCGCTGCCTATGAGGCGGCCGAGGGCGAGTTCCCCGCGCTCTTCGAATCCGCGGGGGCCAAGGTTATTTCCTCCGGCTCCGGTGCCAAGGTCCCGACCCCTGCCGCCTCCTTTGCCGCACGCGTCATGGAATCTGAGTGGCGCACCAACGAGCTGACCGGGGAGAAATTCGCTCACCTCGTCATGGATGGACTATTCCCCTTCGACCTCTGCCTGCCAGTGGGAGCCGGCGAGCTGCCGGCGAAGGACTCTATCGTGGCCGGTACCGCGATGCTTACGGCGTCTATTGAGCTGCCCAGCGGCGGTTGCGGCGATGGCGCTGGCTGCGGTTGTGGCTCCGGTGGCTGCGGCTGCGGCGGCCATTAGAACGGACATAAAGGCCTGGTGAAATAACTGTGTGGATGCCCTTCCCTGAAAATGCGAGGAACCGGCGGGTAATGGTTCTCGTGCTGATCCTGGTGGGATCAGTGGCGGTTGTGGCAACCCTGAAAGTCTCCGGGGTTTTCATTGCAGCGCTGCTCATCGCGGCGGCGCTGCTTATGCTGCATACCCGGCCGGATGCCTCAGAGCAGGCAGCCCTGCGCAGTTCTATTCGCCTTTCGGCGGAAGACATCGAAGACGTCGTGGCGGAATACGAGGACTTCCGCTCCTCCGCGGACGCAGAGAAAATGGCTGACCGCACGCTCTACCGGCCGGCGCTTTTAGATTTGGATTGTTCCGACCCCACCATCCAAGCCTTCCATTACGAGCTTTCCGGCGCCCGGCGGTTCCTGCGTCGGTTGAACTTGCGCGTTAATGCGGAAGAAATTAGCACCAACGAGTTGGAATCTTTGCTCAGGGTCACCGATGAGCGCGCCCGCGAACTGAAAGAAACGTGGTTGTCTGCCCGCCGTGCTGCCTTCGCGCTCGGGCCGAAGTATGAAAAGAACGAAGTAGAAAATCGCGCGCTGCGCCGCCAAGAACTCGAAGAGCAAGCCTTCGAGGAAGGCGAAGGGCGCAGCGCCTAAACACTAGCCAGACACGAGGCGGTCTACAGCGAGGTCTCGCCGGTAGCGACGATCGCGGAAGGTCCGGTCAAGCGCGAGCCGCCCTCGTAAATATCGACGATAACTTCCCCGCCCGGTACGTGTACGTGCACGGTGCCGTGGGGGGTGCTGGTGTGGTCAACGGCGGCGTCGGCAAGCGCGGCGGTCGCTGCCGCCACAGTGCCGGTGCCGCAGGAGCGAGTCTCTCCTACTCCGCGCTCGAAGACACGCATGTGCACGTGGCCGTCGCACAGTGGAGTCACCAGCTCGACGTTTACGCCATCCGGGAAGAAAGCATCATCGATGACGGGCTTTTCCAGAGTCTTTGCCGCAAGCTCCTTAGCCTCCAGCCCCGGCAACACGGCCGCCAGGTGGGGATTTCCCATGTCTACGCCCAAACCGGCATATTTTTCCCCCGCCATGGATGCGGTGGACACGCCAATTACTTCGGCCGAGCCCATCTCCACCGTGACCTCGGCCGCATGTGCATCACACGAATGGACAGTAACGAGCTTGGCACCCGCCCGAGTGCCGATGGTGAACTTATCTTCGTCCACCAGACCGCGCGAGCGCAGCCAGTGGGCGAATACGCGGGTTCCGTTGCCGCACATTTCGGCCACGGAGCCATCGGCATTGCGGTAATCCATGAACCAATCATCGGGCGCAATGCCCTCGACCAGTTCGGCGATTTCACCGGCTGCGAGCAAAGCATCGGCGCGCACGACGCGCAGCAAACCATCGCCTCCGATACCGGCGCGGCGATCGCACAGCGCCGCTACGCGCTCGGGACTAAGCGGCGTGGCAGCCGCGTGGTCTTCCACGATGACGAAGTCATTTTCAGTTCCATGACCCTTGGCAAATTTCATGTTCCCTACCCTAGCGCGCGCAACGCCTGGGCGGCCGTATCGCCTGCAGCATCCAGCCATGTAATGCGCTTATCGCGGTTGAACCAGGAGCGCTGACGGCGCACATACCGCCGCGTCCCGGTAACGGTGCGCTCTACCGCCTCATCCCACGTGAGTTCGCCGCGCTGGGCTTGAAATACCTGGGCATAGCCGATGGCGCGGCCAGCGGTGGAATCAGCCACCAAGCCTTGTCCTTGGAGATTCTCCACTTCCTCGATAAGCCCACGCTCAAACATCTGGCGCGTGCGCAGCTCAATGCGCGGATTCAACCAGTCCGCGGTGGTGCGCAGCCCCAAGAGGCGGGTTCCCCACCGCGGCGGGGCATCCTTCGGCGGCTGGCTGGCTTTATAGGGCTTGCCGGTTAGTTCAATGACCTCGAGCGCGCGGACGGTACGGCGCGGATCCTTATCCTCGATAATGGCGGCTGCGGCCGGATCCACCTGCGCCAGCTCCTCATGCAGGGCATCGGTACCGATTTCCACGCGCCGTGCCTCGTACTTGGCACGAACGGCGGGGTCGGTGGGTGGGAACTGCCAGTCGTCGACAAGCGCTTGGGCATAGAGCATGGAGCCACCAACCAGAATGGGCGTTTTGCCGCGGTCCATGATGCCTTCCACGTCCGCGATAGCATCGCGCTGGTAGCGCGCCACGGAAGCGGTTTCGGTCACCTCCCACACATCGAGCTGATGGTGCGGGATCCCCTCGCGCTCGGCCGGGGTGAGCTTGGCGGTGCCAATATCCATGCCGCGATATAACTGCATGGAATCGACGTTGACCACCTCTCCGTCTAGTTCATGCGCAAGCGCCAGACCTAAGGCAGATTTTCCGGAGGCGGTGGGACCAAAGACTGCAATCGGGTGCATTAGACCTCCCATCCTGCGACATAGCGGCCAACGCCCAAGGTGGCATCGGTGGCCAAAAGCTGCGCTTTCTTTGGCCGCAAGCCCGCCAATTCCTCCCACAGTGCGGGTTCTATGACGCCGCGCTGGGAAAGCCACTCACCTGCCCTGCTTGCCGACGCCCCCATCAGCACCTCCTCGCACCACTCGTGCGCCGCCTGGGCGTCTGGAACAAGCGCCAAAGGGGCGCGCTCGGTTAGGCCTGCACTGCCATCTGCCACGACGATGGTCAGCGCCGCTGGATCCGGCTGGCCGATAGCCTCCCGACTACCGCGGACGCTAAGCTGCGGCACGCTGCGTAGTACGTAGCGCGCCATTATCTCGGGCAAAAAATTGCCGCCGCCCAGGTCCGTGGCTGCTCCCCAGGCCTGTAAACTGCCGGTATGGGCGGTATACCAGCGCTGGTCTTGGCTGCCAACGATATCCACGGCTGTGATACCGGCCGCGGCAGCCTCCACCGCAAGGGAGCGAGCAGCGGCGAGCAGTGCACGAGAGGCAGCGTCATGAGCGGAAAGCTCCACGGCCAGCGCTGGTGAGGCTGGCATTACCATGAGATTGAACATTATTTCTCCATACTATCTACCCAAGTGGAGGTAATTAAATAGAATCTGGGCGCGCGCGAGATATTCGCGGTAATGTATCCAATGATTTTATCCGGCAGCCGTGACGCGCGGCGATCTATGCATAGGAGGGCTTGTCATGTCTCCCATCCCTACCCCAGGTTCCATGCCCAAAAAGGGCCCTCGCCCCACCGCAAAGCCTGTTCCCGTTCAGGCCCCACGCAACAATGACCCGGCCAAGTGGGGCCGGATCGACACAGATGGTTCCGTCTTCGTTTCTGCTCCAGAGGGCGAACGCAAGATCGGCGAGTGGAAAGCCGGTACCCCCGAGGAGGGCCTTAAGCACTACGGCGCGCGTTATGACGATCTATCTACCGAAATCGAGCTGCTCGAGGCACGCCTACGCGCCAATCCTGATGAGGCCGTCGGCATTAAAAAGACCGCAGCGCAGTTGCGCGAAACCCTAGCTACCGCTGCGGTCATCGGAGACATCGCTGCCTTGGATCGGCGCCTTAGCGCGGTGATTGAACACTCGGTAGAAGCCGGCGAGCAGGCGCAGGCCGATAAGGAGCGTCGCCGCGAAGAAGCAATCGCTGCCAAGGAAAAGCTGGCGGCTGAAGCAGAAGAAATTGCTGAAAACTCCACCGAGTGGAAGGCCGCTGGCGACCGCATCCGCGCCATCTTGGAGGAGTGGAAGCAGATTAAGGGTATCGACCGTAAGACCGATGATGCCCTGTGGAAGCGCTACTCTCGCGCCCGCGATTCCTTCAACCGCCGCCGCGGCTCCCACTTTGCTGAGCTGGACCGCGCCCGTGCGGTTGCCCGCAAAAAGAAAGAGGAGCTCGTCGAGCGAGCCGAGGCCATCCAGGATTCTACCGATTGGGGTCCCACCGCCCGCGCCTACCGCGATTTGATGACCGAATGGAAGGCCGCCGGCCGCGCTCCACGCGAGGTGGACGATAAACTCTGGGCCCGCTTCCGCGCCGCCCAGGACAAGTTCTTCAATGCTCGCAATGCCGTCAATGACGAGCGCGACCGCGAATTCGCAGAAAATGCCAAGGCCAAAGACGCCTTGATTGCAGAATACGACGGTCAAATCGATCCTGCTAAGGGAATCGAGGGAGCTAAGGCCAAGCTGCGCGAGTTGCAGGAAAAGTGGGAAGAGATCGGCTTCGTTCCCCGCAAGCAGGTGCGCGAATACGAGTCCAAGATCGCGGCGCTGGAGCAGCGCGTTACCGATGCGGAAAAGTCCGAATGGCGCCGCACCGACCCAGAGGCGCAGGCACGTGTGGCACAATTCCAGGCCAAGGTCGATGAGTTTAAGTCTCAGGCCGAGGCGGCTGAAGCCAAGGGCAATGCAAAGAAAGCCGCTGATCTGCGCGCTCAGGCCGAGCAATGGCAGGCTTTTGCCGACGCCGCCGCTAACGCCGTCAACGATAAGTAGTGCACCTCGTCCACATTGCGCGTCCACCGCGGCCGCCGCACGCATCTCCCGTTGACGCACGGCCCAGCGAACCAGCGGATTGCATTCGCAGCTTCGTCTTTTGGGCCAACTTGGCGGCCCAAGAAGCAAGCGGCGATGCCGCAGCATCGACGTCACCGGGCCGCGTGGTCCAGCGCCTGCAGGGTTCTAGCGAATCACAGACCCATCTCTTTGCCGTAGTGGACGGCGACTCCACCCTGGGCGAGGTCTCTGAGCTTGGGCTGCCGCTAATACCTGCGGTGGAGCCCAGCCCAGAGCTGGACTACCTCGGATTCATCCACCTCAGCCTGCCGCTTTTAGAAGAGCGCGAAACCGCCGAGATCGAATGCGTGCTGTGCGATCTGCCTCTCCCTGGGCAAGAACTCGAGGAGGAAGGGCAGAAAGTAGCCGAGTGGATGGGCATAAAGGCGCTGGAGCTTGCCCGGAAGCTCGGCCGCACCATTGCGCACGTCGGTCTTCTGCATCCACCGGGGACGGACCCAGACTACGATGTCATGGGAAGCGTCTACCGCCAGCTGGGGTTTAAGCACCGGCATGCAGAACACCAACTCGTGATGGACATCCCCGAAAGCCCCGTGGCGGCACTCCTTCCAGCGGGAATCACCTCGCAAGCGTGGGCTGATTACGACATCCCAGAAAGCTACCTCGACGAGGTCATGCGGCTGCTTACCCTAGCCTCCCAAGACGCGGAGACCGGGGATTTGACGGTGGAGCCCATCGTCTGGACTCGCACGCGGTTGCGCGAAGCCCACAGCCGGCTGCGTTCTCGCCGCGGACATACGTTACTTATCGCACTCACCAGCGAAGAGGGGAAAATCCTCGCGCTGGCAGAAGTAGCCAGGCACGAGGATGCGAATCCTGAGGTAGCCGAGTGGACTTTGACCGTCACCGATCGTCCGCACCGGCGCCGCGGACTTGCGCAATTAGCCAAGCTCACGGCGCTTCACGCCGTTGCACGCCATTGGCCACAAGTACGTCGTTGCTACGGCTCCGTGGCGGACAAAGACGAAGCGATGAATGCCATCTACCGTAGATTGGGTGCCCGAGAGCTTTCCCGCTCTTGTGCATGGGAGTTGCGATTGCGAGACTAGAGCCGCAGGCGTCACAGATAAAGGCGCGGCGGCGCGCTTTTTACTCGCCGCGTTGGGCGCGGTGACGCTCAGCAGCTTGCTTGCGGCGATTATCCACAATTGGCACCTGCCGCGGCGCCGCGTTAATAGCAGGTTGGAATTCGCCCACCTCATCGAGCTGTCCGGCGGTGGCACGCACTTGAGCCTCGGCAGCCTTTTGCTCTGGGCTGCGGCGCAACGCCACTAAGCAATAGGCCAAAAATGCTAGGAAGGTAGCCAGCATTCCTACCCACATTCCCAGCGATGCCCCGTCAGCGGTAGACCCGCGGAACCAGAAACCCCACAGGTTGGCAAAGAAGGACACAGTCACCAGCATCCAAGCGACAAGTCCAGGCGTAGCTCGGCGGGTAAACAGTGTCACCGGGGTGAGAACGCCCAATCCAAGGAGAGCGAGCCACGCGGAGACGGTTTCCATGAGGGATATTCTGACTCCGCTGGACGTGGTACCGAAGGTCAACGCTTCCCAACCGTGTGAGGGGCCGGCGTAGGGCAAAACCAGGTAGTGGATATAAGCCACCACCGCGATGCACAGTGTGACTTTGTGGCCGCCGAGGTCCATTGTTTGTGCTGCGCGGCGCTCCGCGGTAGCTGCTTTCTGGGCGGCGGTGGTGGGCTTTTCCTCAGTCATGGGTCCCTAGCCTACTCCCCTCTTAGCAACCGCAAGAATCGCCGGATTCAGCGACCGCTGGCTTTCCAATAGACGGCAATCCCAGACCCACGCCGATGGGCGCCGTCGTCGGGGTCTCACCGGCGGCCGACATGTCGCCGGCCTTGGTGCGGGTGTGGGAGGTAACGGCGGCGTCGGCAAGCAAGAAGAAAGAACCCGCACCGGTGACCTGAGTATGGACCACATCGCCCGGGCGAATCGCGGTGGAGATGTCCGCACCGTCAGAATCAACCGGGGTGAAGTGCACTAAGCGCCCATCACGAGCGCGACCAGTCATGCGGTGGGTCTCATCGTTCTTGCGGCCGCCCTCTGCCTGGACCAAAAGTTCAACGTCTGTGCCGATGAGCTTCTTGTTCTCCTCGGCCTGGATGCTATCTTGCAAAGCAATGAGGCGCTCGAAGCGATCTTGGACGACGTCCTTAGGAATCTGGTCCTCCATATCCGCGGCCGGGGTGCCTGGGCGCGGCGAATACTGGAAGGTAAAGGCAGAGGCAAAGCGGGCGCGGCGCACCAGTTCCATCGTGTCTTGGAAGTCTTCCTCGGTCTCGCCTGGGAAACCCACGATGATATCCGTGGTAATCGCGGCGTGCGGAATCTTCTCCCGTACCTCATCCAAAATCCGCAGGAATTTCTTCGTGCGGTAGGAACGGCGCATGTCCTTAAGAACCTTGTCGGAGCCAGACTGCAGCGGCATGTGCAACTGCGGGCACACGGACGGGGTCTCCGCCATGGCGTCGATAACATCAGAAGTAAATTCCGCCGGGTGCGGGGAGGTAAACCGCAGGCGCTCAAGGCCTTCGATCTTGCCTACCTCGCGCAGCAGCTTAGAGAAAGCGAAGCGGTCGCGCGGCATCTCCGGATCGGCGAAATTAACGCCATAGGCATTAACGTTTTGTCCCAGCAAGGTGACCTCAGATACGCCCTGATCCACCAGCGCTTGGACTTCGGCCAAAATGTCGCCCGGCCGACGGTCCTCTTCTTTACCGCGCAGGGAAGGAACGATGCAGAAGGTACAGGTGTTATTGCAGCCTACTGAAACAGAAACCCAGCCGGCATAGGCAGACTCACGCTTGGCCGGCAAGACGGACGGAAACGCCTCGAGGGAATCGACAATCTCCACTTGGGCTTCATCGTTGTGGCGAGCGCGCTCTAGCAGGGTCGGAAGAGCCGCCATGTTGTGGGTGCCAAAGACGGCATCGACCCACGGTGCATTATCAAGGACAGTGTCCTTGTCCTTTTGCGCCAGGCAACCGCCCACGGCAATCTGCATGCCTGGGTGGTTTTCCTTGGTTTTCTTCAAAGCGCCCAAGGTGCCATAGAGCCGCTTATCGGCATTCTCACGCACGGCGCAGGTATTAAAGACGATAAGGTCTGGCTCTACACCTTCGCCGGCGGCCGAGTAGCCTGCCTCCTCCAAAAGGCCAGAGATGCGCTCGGAATCATGCACATTCATCTGGCAGCCGAAGGTTCGGACTTCATAAGTACGGGTATCTGCGATTGTCTGCTCCACGTCGGCATAGTTTAGCCATGTAGTTAGGCATCTCATAACTGCCGGACTTGGCCATTCCGGCGCTACCCTTCCTTGGCCGTATCAGTCCTCTGCGCGCAGTTCCGCGCACCGCGCGTCAAGCGCTGCGATTGCGATCTGCAATGACATTCCTTCATTGAAGCCGCGGCGTGCCAGCACACCCACGATGCGGCGTAGGGCCTTGTCGCGCTCCTTGCGATCCGGCGGGACAGTCTTAATGGAGCGAGCCTTCTTTTCCGCAAGGGCCTGCGCCATGGCTTGTTCATCGGCAGGGTCAATTTGCTCGAGGGCCTCAGCACGGTCGGCCTCGCTCACGCCCTTTTCCCGCAATTCCCTGTTGAGAACCGAGCTGGACTTGCCGCGCCGCTTATGCCGTTGGCGCACCCACTCGTGTGCAAAGGCTGCGTCATTCACCAGCCCCGCGTGGGCTAAATCATCTAGCACGTCCTCAACGACATCTGGCTCAAACTCGGCCTTTACCAGACGATCATAGAGCTCTTTCCGGGACCTAGAACGCTGATCCAAAAGGCCCAGCGCCCGAGAGCGGACCTTGGCCTTGGCTTCCTCTGCCTCTCGATCAAAAAGCCCGCCCCCAGCTGCTCCATTCTCATAGGCCTCGAGGGCCTGACGGAGTTGGGCGAGCTTTTCGGGGGCGGGCTGATTCATGATGCAGATTCAAATGGTACGCGGTGTGCGGGTGCGGGTTAGACGATTCTAGTCGTCGTCAAAATCGACGTTTGGAACGAGATCAACGGACTCATCGGTCAATGGGTCATCGGCGCCAGGAACATCCATCGCGGCAGCCTCTTCACCCTCGGCCGCAGCCTCGCCGATGCCAAGCTTCTGGAAAATCTTCTGCTCGATTTCATTGGCAAGGTCCGGATTATCCTTCAGGAAATTACGCGCCTTCTCCTTACCCTGGCCCAGCTGGTCGCCTTCGTAGGTAAACCAGGACCCGGACTTGCGGATGAAGCCGTTTTCGACGCCAAGGTCGATGATGGACGACTCGCGAGAGATGCCTTCGCCATACATGATGTCGAACTCGGCAATCTTAAATGGTGGCGAGACCTTGTTTTTTACTACCTTGAGCTTGGTGCGGTTACCGATGGCATCCTGGCCATCTTTTAAGGTCTGGATGCGGCGGATATCGCAGCGCACGGAAGAGTAGAACTTGAGCGCCTTACCACCGGTGGTGGTCTCTGGCGAGCCGAACATCACGCCAATCTTTTCGCGCAGCTGGTTAATGAAGATAGCGGTGGTACCGGAGTTGTACAGGGCACCGGTCATCTTGCGCAGCGCCTGCGACATCAGGCGGGCCTGGAGGCCGACGTGGCTATCGCCCATTTCACCTTCAATTTCCGCCTTCGGGGTAAGTGCAGCAACGGAGTCAACGACAATGATGTCAATTGCGCCAGAGCGTACCAGCATATCGGCGATCTCCAAGGCCTGTTCGCCGGTATCTGGCTGGGAAACCAAAAGGTTATCGGTATCCACGCCAAGCAGGCGAGCATACTGCGGGTCGAGCGCGTGCTCGGCGTCAATAAACGCGGCAATGCCGCCGTCCTTTTGTGCAGATGCAATGGCGTGCAGCGCAACAGTGGTCTTACCAGAAGACTCCGGGCCATAAATTTCTACGATGCGCCCGCGCGGGAAACCACCAATACCCAGAGCAACATCGATTGCGGTATTACCGGAAGAAATGGCCTTAATCGGTGGGCGGTTGTCATCACCCAGGCGCATCACAGCGCCTTTGCCGTAATCCTTCTCAATCATGGCCATTGCGGCATCGAGGGCCTTTTGGCGGTCATCTCCCTTAGAGGCGGCAGAAGAAGACTTCTTTTTGGTTGCCATTAACTTTCATCCTTATCTTTAACGACGATGTACTAGCGCATTATTAGACTGCCGCGGAACTCAAACGGTTCCCTCCGTCAACGCCATCCCACTGTAGACGACTGCATCGACACCTCCGCCATATTACATACATCTGTTCGAATTTTGAAAGTGAACACGCCAGTCCGCCAAATTCGACGGCGCTATAAAGTAGGGTAATCGACCCCCAACCTGCGCTCCTTCGGTACATCAAAGTCATCGCACAGGCTCAGCCAGACGCGACGCGGATCGACGCCGCGTTCGATAAGCTCATCGGGCGTTGCCCCGAGGTCGGGCAAGACATGGGAGTGACTAATCCACTTTCCCTTAGACTCGCCAAATTCGTCCACAATGAGCTGGTGATACTCAGTCAATCGCATGCGCGCCATCCTACTCAGCACTAAAGCACGGGCGCCAGCGGTCCAGAAAGTGTCGATTGGGAGCCCGCCGCAATGGCCCCACCTCACAATAATCAGCCTCAGATGAACACCGTTCAAAACCCTCAATTGTCTGCAGTTTTCATGCAGTGCTAACCTCTTGAACATGAAAAAGAACTCTCTGGCAACGACCATTGCCTATGTTGCCGTGTTTACCGCTCTCGTCATCGTCCTTGCCTTCGTGTCCATTCCCATCGGTTCGGCCGGCGTGCCCATCGTGTTGCAAAACGCAGCGCTGATCCTCGCCGGCCTTATTTTGGGTAGCAAGCGCGGCGGTTACGTGGGACTCCTCTTTTTGTTCCTGGGCCTTGCCCTCCCAGTTTTAGCAGGTGGCGGTACCACGCTGCGTGCCTTGGCAGGCCCAACCGCGGGCTACATCATCGGCTATGTTCTCTCGCCAGCGGTTGCAGGTGCAATTGCCTACCGCTCCCCTAAGAACAAGGGTGGCATGGCGGTCATACTTGCCATTGCTGCCATTGTCGGCCTTGCCGTCCAATACATCTGCGGCGCCTTTGGTCTCATGATCCGCTCTGGCTTGGAAATTGGGCCAGCCTTCGCAGCCCAATTGCCCTTCATCCCTGTCGATGCCGGAAAGCTTGTCGTTGCCGTCATCATCGCTCTCGGTGTTCACTCGGCCTTCCCCGATCTGATGGGACGAAAGGCCGCCTAGTGCCCACGATCGAATTTTCCTCGGTTTCGGTAGCTTTTGATGACACCGTGGTGCTCGAGGACATTAACCTCACCCTCACCGAACAACGCATTGGCATCATCGGCCAGAATGGTGGCGGAAAATCCACCTTGACCAGGCTCATTAATGGGTTGGGCGAGCCTAGTGCCGGTACGGTGACGGTGGACCAGATGGACGTCGCCAAGCAGGGCAAAAAGGTGCGCGAAAAGGTGGGCTTTGTCTTTTCGGATGCCGAAAACCAGATTGTCATGCCCAATGTGCGCGATGACGTCGCCTTTTCGCTCCGCCGTTTTAAGCTGCCCAAACACGAGCGCCTCGCCCGCGTGGATGCTGCCCTCGAGCGCTTCGGACTCGCCGAATTTGCTGAGCGCTCACCGCATACGCTCTCCGGCGGACAAAAGCAGCTCCTCGCGCTGGCAGCGGTCATGGTCATCGACCCGATTCTCATCATCGCTGATGAGCCCACTACCCTGCTGGATCTGCGTAACCGCGATCGAATCAAAAGAGAATTCGCGCGATTGGAACAGCAACTAATTGTGGTGACGCACGATCTGGAATTTCTGCGCGATTTTAATCGGGTCATTTGCATCGATGACCACCGCATCGCCGCGGATGGCCGACCGGCGGAGGTCATAGATTTTTACCAAGACCTCATGGCCCAGCGGCCGCTGTAGGGAGAATTGTCATGCAACGACGCACGAATCTCCCACTTTCCGTCTATGTTGATGGCACCAGTTTTGTTCATCGCATCAAACCCAGTTGGAAGATCGCATTCCTCTTAGTCTTTATCCTTGTTACCAGCATCTTTTTCAAGTCCATTCCGTGGGCAGCAGGCGGGGTCATCTTCGTTGTCATCCTTTATGCTTGCGCTCGGATCCCACTGGGCATTGCGTGGAGTCAAATCTGGCCGCCTCTCTTTTTCCTAGTCCCGTTGGCAGGCTTTCAATGGTGGGCAAAGGACTTCGACTATGCGGCGGTGATGTTCCTCAATGTCTTCGCCGCTATGATGGCTGCCTTCTTGCTCACGCTGACCTCCACGGTAGATGAAATCATGGAGTCGCTGGAAGAGTCGCTGCAGCCCCTAAAGCGACTAGGAATACCGGTAGAAAACATCAGCTTGGCTATGTCACTGACTATTCGGCTCATCCCGCTGATGTTTGAAACCGTCTATGAAGTCCTAGATGCCCGCAAAGCGCGCGGTGCCGGGATGTCCCCGCTGGCGGTTGGCACCCCCGTTATTATTCGCTCCATCCGGCGAGCGCGCGCGATGGGGGAAGCGTTGCAGGCCCGCGGCGTCGGTGACTAGCAGCGTAAGTTATCGCCTCCCTTGCACCACCAAATGATGGCCAAGGGAGGCGATAACTTTTTAAAAGACAGTCGAGGGTTTTACTCCCCACGCAACTCACGCAGACGGGCCTGTACAGCCTCGTTGTTGGCACTGCCTGGCTGGGCAGCGCTGTCGGCAGCAGAGCCAGAAGCTTTATTGCCCTCAATGGCCTGAGCCTTATTGGCTTCCACGGACTTAGAGGAGTTCATTTCACTGCGAATCTGCTCCAAGCGGGAATGACCGGCCATCTGTATGCCCGCCTGCTGAACCTCGGCCATGCGGTTTTCCACGGAGTTCTCAGCAAGCTCGGCCTGGCCTAGCGCCTTGGAGTAACGGCGCTCAATCTTATCGCGCACAGCATCCAGAGACGGCGTATTGCCATTGGCAGTTAGCTCGTTCATGGAGTTCAAAGACTCAGAGACCTTTTCCTGCATTTTTGCCTGCTCCAGCTGGGAAAGCAGCTTGGAGCGCTCATTGACCTTTTCGCGCAGCGCGGCGTTATTACGCTGAACCGCATTCTTGGCCTTTTCTGCCTGCTGTAGTGCCTGGTCGTGCAGCTTCTTGGTATCCTCCACGGACTCCTCAGCCGTAACCAGCTGGGCGGCGAAGGCCTCTGCCGCGTTCTCGTACTCCACGGCCTTATTTTCATCGCCCTTAGCACGGGCCTGATCAGCCAATTCCAGAGCCTGGCGAGCATTGCCCTGCAGCTTTTCTACCTCTGCCAAGCGGCGGTTAAGCTGCATTTCCAGCTGACGCTGGTTACCAATCACGGCGGCCGCCTGCTGAGACAGCTCCTGGTGCTGGCGCTGAGCATCCTCAATAGCCTGCTCGATCTGCACCTTCGGATCGGCGTTTTCCTCGATCTTATTATCGAAGAGTGCCATCAGGTACTTCCAGCCCTTAACAAATGGGTTCGCCATGGTGTGCTTCAACCTTTCTAGGTTAAAAATGTGCGTAATGTTCTGCTGTTTATACTAGCGAAGCGCTGTTTCCACCGCTTGCACTCCCCGCGGTCGCGGGCGCTTGCCGACGCCCCCTTAACCACCACAGCCGACCCTCCTCGCGAGAGAATAGGCCGGCTGTTGACATAGACCGCTGTGTGCTAGAGCTCTGATGCGGCAGGTGCCGTATGGGCTAGCTCCTCATCCATAGAGGGCAGGGCCATGTAACCGGCTGCTTCAATCAATACGTCAGAGACCGAGCAATCTAGCGCGTGGCACACAGACGCAAGGAGCTCAGAGGAGACCTCCTTGCGACCGCGTTCGAGCTCTGAAAGGTAACCCGGCGACACGCGGGCCACCCCGGCCAATTCGCGCAGGGTCACTCCCTTGTCCGCGCGGAAGGCGCGCAGCGTCAACCCAAGAGCCTCACGCAGAAGCGGCTCAGGAGTACGAGCAGTGGCGGGCGCCGCTGGTGCAGTAGCGCCGTTTACCGAGTGTTCGAGGACTGCAGTAGAAGTGTTCATCACTATGGTCAACGCTCCTTGTCTCGCTATTGTTCCCGCAGTGCCGGATTTTCTTCCACAGTTGCGCACAGTAGACGAAAGGCGGCTGCGACCGTGGCCTCTCTAATTTCGTTGCGCTCCTTGCCCAAACCGGATAGCAGCTGGGAGAAAGCGACTCTACCAGGAGAATAGATGCCGATATATACGGTGCCCGCCGGCTTGCCTTCTTGTAGGTCTGGTCCTGCCACTCCGGTAAGGCCTATTCCCCAGTCCGCAGCGGTTTCTGCCACCGCTGCGCGGGCCATTGCAAGGGCGGTCTCCCCAGAAACCACTCCGGCAGCTTCGATATCGGCTACCGGTTGGTGCAAAAAGTGGGATTTCACCTCGGTGGCATATGTTATAAGCCCTCCGCGCAATACAGCCGAAGCTCCAGGGACAGAAGCGACCGTGGCGCTGGCCAACCCAGCAGTAAGTGACTCACAAAAGGACAAAGTCTCGCCGCGCTCGGTGAGCTCGGACACGAGGCGGGTTGCCATGGTGCTCATGAACTACCTAGCTATTCTGCTTCTTGCCGTCAATGAGGTACTGGACGCCGGTAACTAAGGTCACCACTGCAGCCAACAGCATCACTAGGAAGGTAGGAACGTTCATCCACTCCGGCAACGGCCACAGATACAGCCCGACTGCCAAGGATTGCAATACAGTCTTCAGTTTGCCGCCCTTCGAAGCAGGTACCACCTTGCCGCGGCGCAACAACACCATACGCCAGATGGTGATACCGAACTCACGGATGAGAATGACCACGGTAATCCACACTGGCAGCACCCCGATGATGTTGAGGCATACCAGTGCGGTAGTCATAAGCGCTTTGTCCGCGATGGGATCAGCAATCTTGCCAAAATTGGTGATAAGGCCACGGGCACGTGCGATGTCCCCGTCGAGCTTATCTGTGAGCATTAAGGCCGTGAATAGGCCAAAAGCCCACCATTCATGGCCGGCAATGACCAGCCATGCGAAAACCGGAATGAAAAGAATGCGCAGGCTGGTGAGAATATTTGGCAGGTTCCAATTGGACACCTGCGGATTCACATCCGAGGATTGCGCTGACTGTGTTCCGGGTTGATTCACGTTATACATACTACCTGTTAGCACCAAGCACCTGCGCTTGGATGCCCCTGCATTTTAAAATGCCAAGCATGAAGTATTTTGCTGTTAGCTACGACTACAACCCCAATAATCCTGAGATTGCTAAGGCTCGCCCCGCGCACCGCGAGTTTACCGCGCAACTTTTTGAGGAGGGCACCATCATTGCCACCGGCCCCTTGACGGATTCCAAGGGCGGCGCGCTCATCATTGCGGGGCTTGCCGACGACGCCGTGGTCGCCGACGCCATCGCCCTCATGGACAAAGACCCCTTCTACCAAGCCGGCTGCATCACCGGCCGCAGCTTCCGCGAATGGAATCCCGTAAACGCCCGCTTCTAGTGTGGTAGCTCTTCCTTGGGCAGGTCTTCGGCCTTGCCCACGAATTCGCCCTTCTTGTTCCGGACGATCTTATTGCCCTCCTCGTCCCAGTCGAAGTGATTGTGCGATACCGGTACTCCGCCTTGGTTCTCATCGCGTTTGTTTTTAATAATCGAGGCGATAACCGTAATAACCAGGACGCCCACGATCACGATAAGTGAGGTGATGGTGGAAAATTCTGGGATCGACTCCACGTTCTCGCCGCCGTTGACAAACGGCAAGTTATTCTCATGCAGCGCATGGAACATGAGCTTTACACCGATGAAGCCCAAAATGATGCCCAAACCATAGGGCAGGTACACCAAGCGGTCCAGTAGGCCATCCAGCAGGAAGTACATCTGGCGCAAGCCCATGAGGGAGAAAGCATTCGTGGTAAAGACCAAGAACGCTTCCGAGGTAATACCGTAAATGGCCGGAATGGAGTCGAAGGCAAACATCACGTCGATAAGGCCGATGGACACCAACGCAATAAAAAGCGGGGTGAACGCGAATTTACGCTTGCCCGAAGAATCTTCCACGCGGTGCGTAAGCTTATCGCCGTGGTAGCGCGGGGTGACGTGGACTACCTTGCGGATCAGCTTGATGATGCCCATATCATTGGGATCGGTTTCGGGGGCGTCCCGAATCTCGTCGACGATGAGCTTGATTGCTGTGTAGATAAGAAATATCGCGAACAGGTAGAAGATATCGGACCATGCCGCGATGACCGCAGCACCCAAAAGGATAAACACCAGGCGGCATGCCAAGGCAATAACGATGCCGATGAGCAATACCTTTTGCTGGTACTTGCGCGGGATCTTGAAGGCGCCCATGATAAGCGCGAAAACAAAGAGGTTATCTACGGATAGCGCCTTCTCTGTCACGTAACCCGTGAGGTATTGGATGCCGTGCTCGTGGTCCCATATGGCCCATACGCCGGCACCAAAAAGTAAAGCAATACCGACATAGAATAGGGTCCAGAACCCGGATTCCTTCAGCGTCGGCTCGTGCGGGGTGCGCACGTGGGAGTAGAAATCAAAAACAAAGAATCCAAGAATGACGACGATGGAAATCGCCCAGATCCACAATGGCACATGCATTGGTACATCCCTCCGGTCGAAGATACAACAAAGTGACCGGAGGTCTCCCCCGCCCGGCTAGATAGCTGCAGCCGGGCCGGCACGACCGGGAGCATAACGCTTCCGTGCTGACGATCGGTGCCGAAGGATGGGGTACTCCCCTCCAAGACCCGTCCAACTTTACACGATCTTAGAAGGCACCTGTCGAAGGGTTATACGTTGCCTGGACGGTACGAGTGTCGCCAGCATCGCCCTGCGGGGAGGAATCGGAGCCTGCGGAGGAGGCGTCGGAAGTAGCGGCAGCTTCGTCCTCCTCTTGCTGTTGCATCTCCTCCTGAATTTCCTTTGGCGCCTCGGCAGGGTCGGCGCCCTTGATCATCCAAATGATGGTATCGAGCTCTTCCGGCTTCACTAGGACCTCGCGGGCCTTGGAGCCCTCGGACGGTCCGACGACGCCACGAGATTCCATCAGGTCCATCAGACGACCGGCCTTGG
Source organism: Corynebacterium nasorum (assembly GCF_030229765.1). NCBI lineage: Bacteria > Bacillati > Actinomycetota > Actinomycetes > Mycobacteriales > Corynebacteriaceae > Corynebacterium > Corynebacterium nasorum. Next base: position 297,976 of record NZ_JASPGY010000001.1, read on the forward strand.
CAAAACCGATGCGCAGCTTGCGCTGCAGCATCGAGGTCGAGCCCAACTGGGCGGTGACCACCAGCTCGACGGCTTCGAGGAGGTCGTCCATGTCCTTGCCAATTTCCTCATCGATTTCCTGCTTGGCCTCGGATTGCTTCTCTTCAGTCACGCCCTCGGTGTAGTTCGGCGCGGCCTGCGACTTGGCGGCATCGACAACCGCCATAACCTCATCATCTGAGACGAATGCGCCCTGCATACGCACAGGACGCTTACCCTGCGGAATGAAGAGGCCATCGCCCATACCAATGAGCTTTTCCGCGCCACCCTGGTCCAAGATAACGCGAGAGTCCGTCAGTGAGGACGTCGCGAAGGCCAAGCGTGAAGGCACGTTGGTCTTAATCAGACCGGTCACCACGTCAACGGACGGGCGCTGGGTTGCCAGGACCAGGTGAATTCCGGCGGCACGCGCCTTCTGAGTGATGCGGACGATGGAGTCCTCAATCTCCTTTGGCGCAGTCATCATCAGGTCCGCCAGCTCGTCGACGACACAGACGATGTACGGGTACGGGCGTACCTCGCGCTCGGAGCCTGCCGGTGCTTGGTATTCGCCGGAGACCACCTTGCGGTTATAGTCCTCAATCTTGCGCACGCGAGCAGCCTTCATATCCATGTAGCGCTGCTCCATCTCCTCCACCAGCCACTGCAGGGCTGCTGCGGCCTTCTTCGGCTGGGTAATGATGGGCGTGATCAAGTGCGGAATGCCCTCGTACGGGGTAAGTTCCACCATCTTCGGGTCCACCAGGATGAGGCGAACCTGCTCAGGGGTGGCTCGGGTTAGCAGCGAGACCAACATGGAGTTGACGAAAGCGGACTTACCGGAACCGGTAGCACCGGCGACCAGCAAGTGCGGCATCTTTTGTACCGAGAACGAGGTGTATTCGCCTTCGATATCCTTGCCCAATCCAATAAGCATCGGGTCAGGAGAGCTAGTCATGCTGGGCGCATCAAGCACCTCACGCAGGTGTACCATCTCGCGGTCTGGGTTGGGAACTTCAATGCCAACAGCTGACTTGCCGGGGATAGGCGTCAGCAAGCGCAGGTTGTCCGTGGCTACGGCGTAGGCGAGATTGGACTGCAAATTCGTAATCTTGGATACCTTGACGCCTGGCCCCAGCTCGATTTCATAACGGGTCACTGTTGGACCACGGCTGAAACCGGTGACTTGCGCATCCACCTTGAACTCTTCAAAGACATCAGTAATGGCCTCGATAATGCGGTCATTAATCTCGGTGCGCTCCTTGGCTGGGGTTCCCGGAGTCAACAAATCCGTAGAAGGAACCGCGTAATTCTCGTTGCCAAACTGTGCGGCGGGCGCGGCGGCGGGCGCCTCAGCTGGCGCGGGCGCACCGGCACTACCCGTTCCCGCTCCTGGTTCGGCCGTCGGTTGAGAGCTATCCACCTGCGCGCCGGTCGTTGCATCGCGTCCAGAACGTTCACGGAAGAGCTGGCGAGCCTTCTCGTGCGCGGACGATACTGCATCCGCGCCTCCTTGTGCAGCGGACCCAGCGGCACCTGCGGCAGCACCTGCTACCGCGGCTCCAGCGGCTCCGGCAGCACCGGCACCTGCAGCCTTAGCTGCGCCACGTGCCGCCCCTGCAGCTCCCGCAGCGCCAGCGGCTGCCCCCGCAGCCGATCCCACAGCGGAACCGGCGGCGGTACCCGCTGCTGAAGCAGAGCGAGCAGAGTCAAATGCGGAGCGCTGGCCAGCGGTGCCCAGAACGCGGGTCGGCTCCGAGTCTACGGAGTCTGGCTGGGCCGGCGAAGACGCAGCAGGACCTTCTACGACTGGAATCTCATCGGTATCCTCAATATCGCGCGAAACTGGCTTCTCCGCCGGAGTGGACACGGACTGAAAGCCGCCACGCGTTGGCGCGCTAAAGGAACGGGTTGCTTCGTCCTCCTCCGCCGCAGCGGGGGACTCTGTGGGATAAGAGGAACCACGCGGAGAGGGGCCTTCAGTGCGGCCTCGGAAAGCGCGCAGGCTTCCACCGCGTTCAGAGGTTCGGCGCTTGGCTGCAGGTCGGGCCGGGCGGGTGCTGCGCTCACGCCCTTCCGCAATATCATCGATATCGCCGGTGACGTGTCCATAGAGGTCATCGCCTTCGTCTTCGTAATAATCTTCATCCGCACCGCCAAAGCGAGAGAAAGCTGCAGCGATGGCATCAGCCACCAACTCATAAGCCTCGCGGATGGTGATTCCGGTGACCAAAAGGGCGCCGTAGATAATGACGAGGAAAAGCAACGGCACTGCAACGAAGGAGGTAAAGGCAGTCTCCAACAGGCCACCAATGGCATAGCCGATTACTCCGCCCGCGCCACCGGCACTTTCCGGGGTAAAGCCAAGTTCAGGGGTGCCAGCAAAGATATGGATCAAGCTGAGCATGGCCAATACAATGACGCTAATTCCGCCCACAATGCGCGGCTTAAAATGCCCCGCCGGGCCGGAGATATCCATCATCAAGGCAATGGCCAAAGCCACTAAGGCCACTGGCAGCACCCATGCGCCCGCACCAATGACATAGCGCACGATATTGCCCACCCAGGCACCTACTTGGCCAGCGACACCGAACCAGACCGTAGCCGCGAGCACGATGGCAATACCGATGAGCACGAGTGCCACCGCATCGGGATTTTTCACCTGAATGCCGCGCGACTCCGACTCACCCAATTCCATGGTCGAAGGGTGTTCTTCCGCTGCTTCATCATTGGCACGAGTAACCTTGCTTTTCTTTTTATTCTCCCCGCGTGCAGAAATTTCTTCCGGCTCCCTTGTCGTCTCGTACTCCTCGGTGTCATATACGTCTTCGCTCGGCTTCAGCCCGGCCATTCCATGGCTTACACCTCGCGCCATGTTTCCCATGCCGCGCGCCGTGGCACCAAACACTGCGCCCAAGCCCTTGCCGACGGCCCGGAACGCACTACCAGTGCGCTCCTGTGAGGTCGCTGCAGCACGCCGATGCGAGGACGTCATAGCCAAGGTTTCCGGCATGCCAGCACCGGACCGGCTGCGGCCAGATGGCCGTGAACGATTCGTCTTTCGGCGCGTCCCGCGCGAAGAGGCATTTTTGACAGACATGCCTCTACCTTAACCGTGACACCCCATAAATCACATTAGCCACACGCGTTTCCCCCGAGGCCTAGGGTCATAATCTAAAGTCACACCCCCAACGGCGCACGACGATTGCGATAATAGTACTAATTCAAGGCTAGAGAGTTGACCGTACGGCGGCTTTGGCATCTCCCTCGAGCGCGACTTCGGCAGCGTCACGTCCGAAGGACCACAGAATCAGTTCGCCTACCTCCCCCGATACTCGGACTACGGCATCTCCCTTATCTGCTACGCCGTGCTTATCCGCGGCGACAATGCGCGGTAATCCTTCGGGCTGCATAATGACCGGGCGAGTCGAGTTTCGCAGGGCCACCTTAGCTAAGAGCTTCAGGTAGCTATGCATCTGCTGTTTGATTCGTGCCGAGAAATCTCGCGGACCCATGCCATTAGCCCGGCGAATGTCCTCGTGGTGAACAAAATGCTCTACAAAGTTTTGCTGTGCATCCACGAAACGAACGGGGTTATAGGTAGCCGGTCCCCTCCCCCAGTCATCAACGAGCTCATCAAAGTCGCGTTCGGAAACCTTGCGCGATTCCTTTTCAAGGTGGCCGGACAATGCCTTGACAAAAATTCCAGCGGCTGCATCGGGGCGATTTTCCCGCACCCACAGATGTACGGCTAGGTCACGGGTAGTCCAACCCTCGCACAAAGTAGGGGCATCAGGACCAAGCTTATGAAATAGCGCGACCATTTTGGCGCGCTCAGCAGAACAAAACGACATAGGCCCCAGCATACCGAGCTAGCTAGCATGCTGGGGCTGCGTCTGCCTTTATACGAAGAACCCTGCTATTTACAGGGACTCACGAGAAGCATCTACGTCTTCATCATCGGTAACCAATGGGCCGGAGTTGGTCGGCACGATGGTCGGCAGAATGACCGGCTCGCGCTTGTACTTCGAATCCATAAGTTTAGATACCTTGCGGCGCAGTTTCTGCACCATGCGGTAGGTATCGTTCTCGCCCTCGGCGGCGAGATCATTCATGGTGTTTTCTACCATTTCTGCGACCTCCGGCACGATGCCGCGGTCATCATCGGAAAAGCCTGTGGTAGATACCGTTGGGTGCTCCAATAGGCGCGAGGTGCGGTTATCAATCACGCACGTGATAGATACCACGCCACCAGTTCCCAGGTTGGTGCGGTCGGCCAAGGTATCGGCATCCACATCGCCCATGGACACACCATCGACGTAGAGGTTGCCCACCTGCATCTGGCCTACGACCTCGGCGCGGCCCTTGCGCAAATCCACGACGACGCCGTTTTGTGCCAGCACCGTACGATCGCGGTCCACACCGGTGGAAATGGCCAGCTCCTTATTGGCACGAAGGTGGCGCCACTCGCCGTGCACCGGCATAGCGTTGCGCGGGCGCGCTGCGTTGTACAGGAATAGCAGCTCACCGGCATAACCGTGGCCCGAGGCGTGCACCTTGACGTCTTGGTTAGTAATGACGTTGGCGCCAATCTGAGACAGCATATTAATCACGCCGTAGACCGCTTCCTCATTGCCCGGGATAAGCGAGGAGGAGAAGATGATGGTATCGCCATCACGTACGGTAATTTGGCGGTGCTCGCGACGAGCCATGCGCGATAGAGCGGCCATTGGCTCACCCTGCGTACCGGTGGTAATGAGCATGGTCTTGTGCGGAGCCATCTTGGCAGCCTCATCAATGGGGATAATGGTGCCGCGAGGGACCTTCAAAAAGCCCATCTTTTCCGCGATTTCCATGTTGCGCATCATCGAACGGCCGTTGAAAGCCACCTTGCGGCCATTTGCCACGGCAGCGTCGATGGCAGCCTGCACGCGGTAGACGTTGGATGCAAAGGAAGCCAAGATAACGCGCTGCTTCGCGCCGGCAACGAGACGCTTAAAGTTGGCGGGGATATCTCCCTCAGATGCAGATACACCAGGCACGGTGGCATTGGTGGAATCACACAGCATGAGGTCGACGCCCTCATCACCGTAACGAGACAGGGCTGGCAGATCGGTTGGACGATTATCCAGTGGGGTCTGATCCAGCTTGATATCACCGGTATGGATGATATTGCCCGCTGGGGTTCCCAACATGATGCCCAAGGCGTCCGGTACGGAGTGGTTAACTGCCCAGAAGCGAACCCGGAATGGTCCATAAGTCACGTCGGATTTTTCATTAACCTCGACGAACTTCGGCTTCTGACGATGTTCCTTACACTTCGCGGCAATGAGCGCGATGGTAAAGCGGGAAGCAACAATAGGGATATCTGGGCGCAGCTTCAGCAGCCACGGAATAGCTCCGATGTGATCCTCGTGCGCGTGAGTAACGACGAGGGCCTTGACCTTGTGGATCTTCTTCTCGATGGGGCCAAAGTCAGGCAGGATAAGGTCCACGCCCGGCTCACCGGAAGACGGGAAGAGCACACCACAGTCAATGATGAGGAGGTCATCACCGTACTCGAAGACGGTCATATTGCGACCGATCTCCGAGATTCCGCCCAAAGCATAAATGCGGAGTGCATCCTTCGGCTGCTTTGGCGGCTCTGGCAAACGCTTGGTTAGATCCGCACCTTGCATCGACTTGGGCACGTTGCGGCGACCACGGTTATTGCGGCCGCGGCCCTTACCGTTGCCATTTTTGTTGTTGCCGCCATGGTTATTATTTCCACCATGGTTATTGCCGTTGCCGTTACCACCACGGCCACGGCCGCGGCTACCACGGGAACGGGAGCGGCGGTTGTTACCGCCGCCATCATGGTGGTTATCGGAAGAATTCTTTTTGCCAGAGTTGTCCTTATCGCCCTTAGCCGGCTTATCCTGTGCGGAATTGCCAGCATCAGTAGCTGGGGCTTGGAAAACTGGCGAAGCCGCCTCGTTGGAGGCGGTTTCGTTTTCCGCCGGTGGGCCCGCCTTGCGGGTCACCTTGCGGGAACGGTTACGGGGTTCATTCATTCTTAAAGGGCTCCAGATTGTTCCAGATCACGGCGAAGTACCTCGCGTTCCTCCTCGCTCGCAGCGGTAACAGGAAGACGGGTATCGCCAACTTCGATGCCCTGCAGGCGCAGGGCTTCCTTTGCAAACGTCGCTCCGCCCAACCGTGCTTGTGCCCGGGTAAGCGGAAGGAGCGTTGTGGTATTGATTTCTCGGGCGCGGGCCATATCGCCCGCGTCGAAAGCTTCATAAAGCTCTGCCAAAGCACGCGGCACAACATGGCCGATGACGGAGATGAATCCAGAAGCGCCGAGGGAAAGCCACGGCAGGTTAATCGGATCATCACCGGAATACCAGGCCAGACCGGTTTCTTGGATCAGTTCTGCGGCCGCAGGAAGGTCGCCCTTGGCGTCCTTCACGGCTTGGATATTCGGCAAATCCGCAAGGCGGCGGAGGGTATCCGGCGCCACTGGGATGCCCGAGCGGCCAGGAATGTCATAGACACAGATTGGTAGATCCGTGGCTTGCGCGACTGCGGCGAAGTGCTCATAAACACCCTTTTGGGAGGGCTTCGAGTAGTACGGAGTCACCACCAATAGGCTATCTGCCCCCGCATCCGCGGTGGCTTTGGCCAACTTGATGGAAGCTGCGGTGTCATTCGTTCCGGCACCGGCGCATAGCTTTGCGCGATCTCCGACTTCTTCCTTTACGGCTTTGAGCAGCTCCAGCTTCTCTTCAACCGACGTGGTCGGTGATTCGCCCGTGGTTCCACCTAGGATGAGCGAATCAACGCCATTGTCTACGAGATGAGCCGCTAGGCGACGACCTGCTGCAACGTCCAGCGCACCGTCACGGTCAAACGGGGTAACCATGGCGACGCCGATGCGTCCAAAGGTGTCGACGCCAGTTTTTGCTGTCATACCTGTGCTCATAGGCGTCAAGATTACCCTTTTGGCTAACAATTAGCCGCATCGGGGTCTCGCGCGTGTTAGGCGTAGGGGCTTGCCGCCATCTGGGTGCCATCAGCCAACGTGGTGATATTGAAGTCATTAAAGAGCACCGGCGCCTTGCTCTGCAGCAACTTCAAGCACTCTACCGCGACGTGGCGCAGCTCTTCATCGGCCTGTTCCGCGGCACGTGCACCGATAAAATGCCGCCACGCGCGATAATTGCCGGTGACAACGATGCGGGTTTCTGTTGCGTTGGGAAGCACGGCACGGGCCGCCTGGCGAGCCTGCTTTTTACGCAGGAGTGCATTAGGCTCATCCAGTTTCTCTTCGAGCGCGCTAAGCAGCTCGTCATAGACAAAGCGAGTTTCATCTACAGCCTGCATGACCAACCGGCTAAGCTGCTCGTCTTCGGCCACCAATTTAGGCAAAACCACTTCAGTTTCATCTGGGTGGACAAAGCGCTGGGAAAGCTGCGAGAAGGAAAAGTGCCGGTGGCGTACAAGCTCATGGCTCGCCGAACGCGACAGCCCCGTGATGTACATCGTGGCTGTGGCATGCTCAAGCAATGCGGTATGACCTACCTCCATGATGTGGTGTAGATAGGCTTCATTCGTTGCCGTGCGGGGATTTGGTTTGTCAAAAGACTCGTAGCACGCTCTTCCAGCAAACTCGACTAGTGCTTCCCCATCTGAGGCCGAATCATCCGCGGTCCAGTCCACAGTGCGCGGGGCGTGAAATTGCGTTGCGGCAATGAGCTGAATGTCTAGCTCACTTGCTTTAGCCATAGCTTAAAGCCCCAAGTACTTATCTAGGCCGACGACCAAACCTGGGTGTTGCGCAATCTGGCGCACGCCCACCAGTACGCCCGGGGTAAATGACGCACGGTCATAAGAATCTTGGCGAATAGTCAGAGACTGACCTTGGGCACCGAAAATAACCTCTTCGTGTGCGACCATGCCGCGAGTGCGTACCGCGTGTACCGGGATGCCGTCGACATTGGCTCCGCGTGCACCGTCCAGTTGCTTTTCCGTGGCATCCGGCATCTCGCCTAGGCCTGCCTCCTTGCGAGCGGCTGCAATCCCTTCAGCGGTATGGATGGCGGTACCGGACGGCGCATCCAGCTTTGTCGGGTGGTGGAATTCAATGACCTCTGCAGTTTCAAAGAACTTAGCGGCCTGCTTTGCCAACACCATGGTGAGCACAGCGGAGATGGCAAAATTCGGCGCAATCAGGACATTGCCAGCACCGTCTTGCTTAGTCCACTCCTCTACCTGCGCCAAGCGTTCCTTATCAAAGCCAGTGGTCCCCACCACACAGTGAATGCCTAGGGCAATGCAGAATTCCAGATTGCCCATGACGGAATCCGGCTGGGTAAAGTCCACGATGACCTCTGCGTGGGCGTCGACAAGCTGCTGCAAATCATCACCGCGGTCGATTTCTGCCACCAGCTCTAGGTCATCCTCCGCGCTAACACCTTCGACGATTGCTTGGCCCACACGTCCGTGGGCGCCTAGAACGCCAACTTTGATTGCCATGGTGTGCTCTCCTTACTTCAGCCACATTCTTAGTACTTTTCTCTCCATCCTAACGCGCATGACAGCTGCGCAATTCCTCGCCTGTCTGAAAGGACGTGTGCTTCTAAACGATGACTTACATTCGTCACTAGGATGGCCTGCATGCAGATTTATATCGCTTCTGTTCCTGTAGATGATGTTTCACGCGCTCACGATTTCTACGTCAACACCCTAGGCTTCCGCGTTAAGGATGACGTTACGCACGGCGATTTCCGGTGGCTTACCGTCACCAATGCCGATGGTGAAGGAGATACTGAGCTGCTTCTGGAGCCGAAGGGGCATCCCGCTGCAAAAGACTATGCCGCAGCACTAAAGGCCGATCGAATCCCAGTGACCCAGTTCCTTTCGGCAGATATTGAAAAGGAATACAAGGACCTCAATGACAAGGGCGTGCACTTTACCATGGAGCCCACCGATGTTGGCCCCTCCATCATTGCCGCTTTTGATGACACCGTGGGAAACCTTATTCAGCTCGTACAGTTAAAGAAGTAGGCCTACTTCCCGCTTCCGCAACGTGCCTCTTAGGACGTTTAACAATTGCATCACTTTCTAACCCCTGCCCCATCAGCCTCAGTAGGATGGGGCTTATAGCACGGTAAGCACCAAGGAAGTGATGAACTTGTCTCGTTCAATTTTCTCTCGCACTCTCGCCCTAGCCACCAGCGCAGGATGCGCATTAGCGCTTGCCGCTTGTTCCGCAGAGGACTCCACGCAGCAAAGCTCACCGGCACTTAGCGAGGTTCAGTCAACTGTCGACACGGCTGAGGCCGCAGCCAGCACCACCCCACCTACTACTTCCGCCCCGCAAAGCACCTCAGCGGCGGATGCTGGCCAGCAATCAATCCCACAAGTCGCGTCCCCAGTTGCGTTTGCGGGCATGGGCACAGCCTCGCTCGAGGACCAACAACATATGCCGGAAGGACTTGGAAACCTCATCCCCACGGGTGTGCGAGTGGGAGCTCATGATGGGTTTACGCGCGTTGTTATCGACTTGGAGGGCGAAGGTGAACCGGGGTGGTTTACCTCCTATACCGATGCCCCTGCCCAACAGGCATCCGGCAAGCCAGTTGAGGTTCAGGGCACTACCTTTCTAAACCTAGGCATTGAGGGAACGCCATGGCCTTCAACCCCTGAGCTCAAGGAAAAATACATGTCCCCAGGCACTACTCCGGGTGCCGGGGTGGTGAGCGAAATCAACTACGCCACCACATTTGAGGCACAAACCCAGCTCATTATCGGCCTTAAGAAAAAGACTCCCTACTCGGTGACTTTTCTGCAAGAGCCATCGCGCGTGGTGATTGATTTCCAGAATTAAAGTTCTGACATCACCGCTCGGGGTACGCAAAAATCAAGAAAGGCCCTGACTTCCAGTGGGTGAACTGGAGCTCAGGGCCTTCTTTAGGCTTGAGGATTAATCCTCAACCGGAACCAGGGAAATCTTGCCGCGGTTATCGATGTCAGCGATTTCTACCTGAACCTTATCGCCAACGTTGATGACGTCTTCCACCTTTTCGATGCGCTCATCGCCACCCAGGTTGGAAATGTGAATCAGACCGTCGCGACCCGGGGTCAGGGAAACGAATGCGCCGAACGGAACGGTCTTTACCACGGTGCCTAGGAAGCGCTCTCCTACCTTCGGCAGCTGCGGGTTAGCAATGGAATTGACCTTTTCGATGGCAGCATCTGCGGCTTCACCGGTAGCAGCGGAAACATAGACGGTTCCGTCATCTTCGATGGAGACATCTGCGCCGGTCTCCTCGGTGATCTGGTTGATGGTCTTGCCCTTTGGCCCAATGAGCTCACCAATCTTATTGACCGGGATCTTCACAGAGGTGATCTTCGGGGCGAGGCCAGACATCTCATCCGGCGTATCGATGACCTCAGCCATGGTTTCCAGGATGGTAGAGCGGGCATCACGAGCCTGCTCCAATGCCTGAGCCAAGACCTTAGACGGGATACCATCCAGCTTGGTGTCTAGCTGCAGGGCGGTGATGTACTCGGAAGTACCTGCGACCTTGAAGTCCATATCGCCAAAGGCGTCCTCGGCACCGAGGATATCGGTCAGGGCGACGAACTTCTCCTTACCGTTGACCTCACCGGAAACCAAGCCCATTGCGATGCCGGCTACGGGTGCCTTGAGCGGAACACCGGCGTTGTAGAGGGACAAGGTGGAGGCGCATACGGAACCCATGGAGGTAGAGCCGTTGGAGCCCAAGGCCTCAGAGACCTGACGGATGGCGTATGGGAAGTCCTCGCGGGAGGGGATGACCGGAAGCAGGGCTCGCTCGGCTAGTGCACCGTGACCAATCTCGCGGCGCTTCGGGGAACCTACGCGGCCGGTTTCACCGGTGGAGTATGGCGGGAAATTGTAGTGGTGCATATAGCGCTTGGATTCCACTGGGGTCAGAGAATCGATCTGCTGCTCCATCTTGAGCATGTCTAGCGTCGTAACACCCAAAATCTGAGTTTCTCCGCGCTCAAATAAGGACGAACCGTGAGCGCGTGGCACCAAATCCACCTCAACGGAAAGGTCACGGATATCGGTAACGCCGCGGCCATCAATGCGGAAGCCCTCAGAGAGGATCTTCTGGCGCACGATCTGCTTCATCAGGGCGTTATACGCGCCACGGATCTGCTTCGAGGCATTGTCCTCATCCAAGTCTTCAAACTGGTCCAAGAGCTTTTCTTCGACCTGCTCCATGTATTCATTGGTAGCATCGTCGCGTTCCTGCTTGCCCGGAATAGTCAGCAGTTTCTCCAGCTTCTTGGTAGCAGCGCTTTCCACAGCTTCAAAGACGTCATCACTATAGGCTGGGAAGAGGGGGAATTCCTGAGTTTCCTTGGCGGTACGCTCCGCCAGACCGTTCTGGGCCTCACACAGGGTCTTAATGAATGGCTTGGCTGCTTCCAGGCCTGCAGCGACGGTTGCTTCCTGCGGCGCAGGGGCGCCTTCAGCAATGCGCTCTGCAACGTTGGTGCCAGCACCGGCCTCGACCATCATGATGGCCACGTCGTCCTTGCGGCCCTTCTTTACCATGCGGCCGGCAACAACCATCTCAAAGAGCGCGCGCTCGTGCTGCTCGTGGTTCGGGAAAGCCACCCACTGGCCTTCCGGGTGCTTATCGTCGGCGATAAGAGCCATGCGGACGCCGCCTACAGCACCAGAGACGGGCAAGCCCGACAGCTGGGTAGCGGCGGAAGCGCCGTTGATGGCAACGACGTCGTAGTACTCTTCCGGATCCTGGGACATGACGGTGACGACAACCTGGACCTCATTGCGCAGGCCCTTGACAAAGGTCGGGCGCAGCGGGCGGTCGATGAGGCGGCAGGCCAGGATAGCCTCAGAGGAAGGGCGTCCCTCTCGACGGAAGAAGGAGCCCGGAATCTTGCCAGCGGCGTACATGCGTTCTTCTACGTCAACGGTCAAGGGGAAGAAGTCGAATCCCTCGCGCGGCTGGTTAGAAGCGGTGGTGGTGGCCAACAACATGGTGTCATCGTCCAAGTAGGTGGTCACGGAGCCGTCTGCCTGGCGGGCTAGCTGGCCGGTTTCAAAGCGCAACGTGCGGGTACCAAAGTCACCATTGTCTAGCGTGGCAATGGCTTCGGTAATGCCAAAGTCCTCGTCAATGTTGAACTCGACGGAGTTCTGAACGCTCATTAAAAAATGTCTCCTTGAGTGGTTTAGGCGATCGTCGGTGCCGCCTGGTCAATTTTGTCTACGACAACGCTGTCAAATTCTAACAGAAAAACCACAAAAGCCCCGCCTAAGGGCGGGGCGAGAGGGCCAAAGCTGAGCCGAGATTAACGACGCAGGCCCAGGCGAGAGATCAGATCACGGTAGCGATCGACGTTGTTCTCAGCCAGGTACTTCAGCAGGCCACGACGGCGACCAACCATCAGCAGCAGACCACGACGGGAGTGGTGATCGTGCTTGTGGAACTTCAGGTGCTCGGTCAAGGTATTGATGCGGGAGGTCAGCAGGGCAACCTGTGCCTCGGGGGAACCGGTATCGGTTTCGTGCAGGCCGTACTCCTTGAGGATTTCAGCCTTCTTCTCAGTGGTCAAAGCCATGAGTATTTCTCCTTTATTTCAGTCCACATTATCGTGACGCATAAGCCTGCGCGGTGCGCGAGACTTGTACGTGCCGCAACTGCTGTGAACCGCAGTCGCTAAGCCAAAGAAATACCTTACAGCGTCCGGACACAGAAAATCAAAACCACCTGCCCCTTAAGTCTGGCCTGCTAGAGCTCGCTAAAGAGGGCTTCCAGTAGTTCTACAAACTCCCGCACAAAGCGCTCGCTATCTACACCTACAGCTACTTTCGCGGTTGCCGGTGTCGAAAGCCGGGTTTCGTCTGCGATTGTCCGACCGCGGGTAGGGCTGGTGGTATCGGTCTTGAGGTTTATCGAAAGGACGTCGACAAGCGAGGCATCTGCCGCCACCGCCACGGCCAGTGGATCGTGCAGGCCGCAACCGCCCAAATACGGCGACGTAGTGGCATAAGCACCAATATAATAACCGACCATATCCGCGAAGATGCGGCCGGCACGGGTACCCGAAGCGCGCCAACGAGCGGATTCCTCCGCAGTCAACAACGTGCGCAAAGTGACATCCAGGCCCACCATGGTGATATCGCCGGCATGGCGGAATAGGTAATCGGTAGCCTCCGGATCCTGGGAAATATTAGCCTCAGACCACGGCGTGACATTTCCAGGTACTGTGAGCGCCCCGCCCATCATCACCAGGTGCGCGTTCGCGGCAAAACTGGGGTCTTGGCGCATTGCGGCCGCAATAGTGGTGGAAGGACCGGTAGGAATGATGACCAAATCAGCGCCATGCTCGTGGACTGCTTGGATGAGGAAATCTGCCGCGGGTTGAGACTGGACCTGCCCGGTTGCCGGCGGCAGGAGGACCTCGCCTACGCCGTTGCGGCCATGGATAAAGGAGGAAATATCGCTCGGCCGAAAGCCATCCGGGCTGGGGCCGGCAAAAACCGGAATATCACCTTTGCCCAGCAGCTCCAGGAGGGCAAGTGTATTGCGCACGGCCAAGGGCACAGTCACGTTGCCGTACGTACAGGTCACACCGATTAGTTCCAAGTCTGGATGGGCTATGGCATACGCCAGCGCCAAGGCATCATCAATGCCGGTATCGAGATCGAGAATGGCCTTCATTTATTTCTCCCGTAGGAAATAGTCTTTGGCGGTCCAGCCTTGTGCCTTAGCATCGGCGGCAAGCACCTGGCGGGCCTTGGCTACGTCATTGGCCATGGCCTCTAGCAGCTCATCCACGGAATTGAACTTCACCATATCGCGAAGGTGACCGACGAAATGCACCGTGGCCTCATATCCATACAGATCCGCATCGCGGTCGAGCACGAAGGACTCGATGGAGCGCTCCTCGTCACCAAAAGTGGGGTTGGTGCCCACGGAAATAGCAGCCGCGTAGGCCACGCCAGGGCGCATGTCGCCGTCTATGGAAGCGTCAGAGTAGACAATAAACCACCCTGCATAAACGCCATCGGCCGGGATGGCCACCGTATCCGGGAAGTACTGATTGGCCGTAGGAAATCCCAGTTCCTTTCCTCCCCGACCCGCGCCGCGTACCACGGGCCCGGTCACGGTGAAATGGCGGCCGAGCGCCCAATTAGCGGATTCAATGTCCCCGTTTGCAAGACACTCGCGAATATGGGTAGAACAAATACGCACGCCCGCATCATCCAGCAACGGGACGATATCCACGCTAAAGCCAAACTCGGCACCAAAATCTTGCATGGCCCGGGCGGTTCCGGTGGCACCCGCGCCAAAGGTAAAGTTCTCCCCCACCACTATGTGCTGCGCATTGAGCTTTCCCACCAATAATTCTTCCACGTAAGGCCGCGGCTCCACGCCGGCTAGGTCTTTGGTGAAGTCGATGACAAGCACGGCTTCAATGCCTAGCTCCTCGGCCAATTCCAGCCGGCGCTCAAAGCTGAGCACCGCCAGTGGGGCACGCTCCGGTAAGAATACCGACACCGGGTGCGGGTCAAAGGTTACCATGACAGCGCGCTCACCACTGGCGCGAGCGTGCTCCACACAGGCGGAAATGAGCTGCTGATGGCCGCGATGTAGGCCATCAAAGACGCCGATTGTTACTGACGTTGGGCCTACTTCCGCAGGGATGTCATCGATTCCGTACCAAATATCCACACAGACCATCGTAGAGCATAGACTTAGAGGCTATGACTGATGTGCTCGCAAACTCCGGCCTCGTCATCGTAGACAAACCCGCCGGTATGACCTCCCACGATGTTGTCGGCCGCCTACGCAGGTATTTTCACACCAAAAAGGTGGGCCATGCCGGCACCTTGGATCCCATGGCCACCGGCGTGCTTGTCCTTGGCCTGGAGCGGGGCACCAAGTTCTTGGCCCACATGGTTGCCTCCACTAAGTCCTACGACGCCACTATCCGGCTCGGCGCCGCCACCACCACCGATGACGCCGAGGGGGAATACTCCTGGGGCGCTAGCGCTGCAGGCGTTGACCGCCCTGCAATTGACGCTGAAATTACCAAGCTCACTGGCGATATCATGCAAAAGCCCGCGGCCGTATCAGCCATTAAGATTAATGGCCGCCGCGCCCATGAGCTCGTACGCGAGGGCCATGAGGTAGACATTCCCGCGCGTCCGGTAACGGTGGATACATTCGACGTTCTCGCACAGCGCCGCGAGGGCGACTATATCGACTTAGATGTCACGGTAGATTGCTCCTCTGGCACCTATATCCGCTCCCTGGCCCGTGATTTGGGCGAGGCGCTTCAGGTAGGCGGGCACCTTACTGCTTTGCGCCGCACAAAGGTGGGCCCTTTTACGCTTGCCGACGCCCTCTCGCTCGACGACCTTGCCGATTCCCCGCGCCTTTCCTTGAGCTTGGACGAAGCCTTGGCTCGCTGCTTCCCGGTTCTATCCGTCACCGAGGATGAGGCGGCGGCTCTAGCTATGGGCAAATGGCTCGAACCCCGCGGGCTTAAAGGCGTGCATGCTGCCGTGGCTCCCAATGGTCAGGCGGTCGCGCTCATCAAGGAAAAGGGCAAGCGCCTAGCCACCGTGTTTGTCGCACGGCCTTCTACCCTTTAATGGCTAAAGTCTAGGGCCGGAACCGATGTGGACACGATGACGTAGCCATCTCGAATCACCCAGCGCCCAGTGATAAACGGCACCGGAGTGGGCCGGGCCAAAATATAGGAAATGAGCGTGCCATCCTCGCGCAGATCAATTTCAGCTTGATCAAAGTCGAGCCAGCGGAAGGTCATGGGAAACCACGATTTATACGTGGCTTCCTTGGCGCAAAAGAGCAATCGGTCTGGGCAGTTAATCCCCGCCTTACTTAGCCGCAAAAGCTGCGGCATCTCCCCGGCTCGGGCAATCATGGCAAGAACATGATCCGGCAGCGGCTCGGCGGGTTCTGCGTCCAAGCCCACAGATTTTAGGGCGGAGGTTGGAGCAACCACCGCGGCCCGCATTCCCTCAGTATGCGTCATCGATCCGATAAAGCCTTCTGGCCATAGCGGTATGCCCCGCTCGCCGCGCAAAATCGGCGTCGTCGGGTTAGCACCCAATTCTTGTAAGGCTCGGTGCGCGCACCACCTCGCATCGCCGAACTCCGCCTTGCGTACATCAACTGCCTGGGAAACGAGTGACTTTTCTTCGGCCGCGAGCTGTTCAAAATTGGCCAAATCCGCGTAGCTCGAATCCGTGCGCACATAGCAATATCGCGCACTGTCAGGAAATAGCTCTGGATACATCATGGTGTCCCCTCCTCCTCAAGGAAACGCAGTACCGGATAGGGCCACGCCTGGGCGGTCTCGCGGCCCTGCCACTCTCGGGGATACCCCAACGATGTCTCTATGTGGTCCACGCCGTCCACATTGATGCGGGAGGGCATGTGCAAGTGTCCATAGATTACGGATTCGGCGTTATAGCGGCGCGGCCACGACCGTGTATGCCGCGTTCCGCACCATAAGGCAATCTCGGGAAAGCGCAACAGCATCGTCGGCTCTTGCACCAACGGCCAATGGTTGACCAGCACCGTAGGACCATTCACGCGGGAAAGACGTTTAATGGAATAGGCCAATCTATCCCAGCACCACGCCCGAATGTCTACAAAGGGGGCAATGGCGAACTCATCCGTCATCATCAGTTGCTTTGCACGTGCCGCTGCAATAGCTTGGTCCACGCTAAGACCATGTGGACGGAAGCTATAGTCATACAACGTAAAAAGCGGCACGATAGTAGTCCCGTGGAATACCGGATACGGGTCTTCGGGAGTGATAACTCCGATTTCCCTACACCTATCTACCAGGTGCGTGTATTTGTCTCGGCCTTGATATTGCTCTTGTGAGCGCGAGAAAAGTTCATGATTGCCAGGCACCCAGATGACTCTGGCATAGCGGACTTTGAGCTGGCGCAGAATACGAATGATGAGATCGGTGCGCTCTGCTACATCTCCAGCCACGATGAGCCAATCCGCGGGATCTGGCGGCGTGAGCTGAGCAATGCGCTCACTATTGGCGCTTACCGCACCATGCAGGTCAGAAACCGCCCACACTGTTGGCATAGGTTCTACCTGCCTTCCAAACAACTGCGCACTGCACGGAGACGTGCATCACCCGCGAATATCAATACGCCCACTTTAGCGCAGCTAGTTCTCTTGTACTACGGCCCATTTCATGGATCGGAACCGGTAGACCACGCCCACCATACGGAAAGCAATGAATGCAGCAAGGCCGCACCACACGCCAGTCAACCCTGTGCCCATAAAATGCGCCAAGATGACGCCTGGCAAAAATCCCACCAGAACCGAAGAAATAGTCAGTGTGCGCAAGAAGGCTGCATCGCCGGCGCCAAGCAGTACGCCATCGAGCGCGAAGACTACGCCACCGCCAATGACCATGGCTACCAAGATCCACCACGGCTGGCCAATGGCATCGAGTACCTCCGGAGCGGAGGTAAAGATGCGTGGAATAATTCCCGCGCCGGCAGCGAAAACAGCGGCCAGCAGTCCCGAAAAAATCGTAGAGTACAACACGACCTTGCTGCCTACACCGCGTGCATGCTTAGCAGAGCCAGCGCCTAGGGCCGCTCCCGTCAAAGATTGTGCGGCAATGGCCAAAGAATCCAAGATGAGGGACATAAAGTTCCACAACTGCATCATGATCTGGTGACCGGCCAGAGAAGCGGTACCCACCCGGGAGACCACGGCCGTGGCGGTGAGGAAGGCCACCTGGAAGCTAGCCGAGCGCAGAATAAGATCGCGGCCCAAAATCAACTGCTCCCGTATTACATGCCATTGAATGTGCCAAGAGCCGGTATGTTCCTTGTGTAATTCGCGGACAAATAGCGCAGCAATAATGCTCATGCCCAGTACCGTGGCTATAGCGGAGCCGGCCAGCCCCCAGAAATGGACAAAGATGGGCACTGCAATCGCGCCGGGAATCATGCCAGCCAAGGTGAAATACAGCGGTTTCTTTGTATCTTGGACTCCGCGCATCCACCCGTTGCCAGCCATTTCCACCAATGTAACGGGAATGGCAAGTGCCGCGATGCGCAGCCACAACGCCGTTCCGGCAGCCGTGGCGGGATCACCAGTTAAAGCACGAGCAAATACGCCGCCGAAAATCCACATGATAACCGCGAGAAGCCCGCCTACTCCCAAGGCCACATAGGTAGCTTGTACGCCCTCAGCAACCGCAGCCTCGCGTTTTCCGGAGCCAAAGAGGCGAGCAGAGCGAGCGGTCGTGCCGTAGGACAAAAATGTCAACTGCGTAGTCACCACGGAGTGAATCGTGGTCGCTGCGGCCAGAGAAGCTAGCTCTTGCGCGCCAAGGCGGCCGACCACCGCAGTATCCAACAGAAGATAGAGCGGCATCGCCGCTAGCACGCCAAGCGCAGGAAACGCGAGGCCAAAGACCTCGCGTGCGGTTACTGTGCCGGCGGTGGAGCGATCCTGGGTGTTCAATCCATCCGTCTGCCCTGTACTCATTGAATAGCGGCCACCAATTCCTTAATGATTTCTTCTGGAGCTCCGTGAGCGGTATACCCTGCGGCTGGAACATGCCCGCCGCCGCCAAAGTTAAGCGCAACAGAGGAGCAATCAATCCGAGAGGAACGCAAGGATACCGCCCATACCTCCGGAGCCTGCTCTTTAAACACCACGCCTATGGTGGTTCCTTCTAGCGCGCGGACGAATTCCACCAGTGACTCCACGGCCGAATCTGAGTGGCCGTGGATATCATCCCTTCGCGCGACAAGGATGCCTAGGGTGTGCTCCCCTGCTTCCTCAATACGCAGACCAGCCAGTACCCTACCAATCATCTGTAGATCGTCCGGTGTGATGGAATCCAAGAGGTCAGCGGCGATCTGCTTGGTATCGAGATCGTAATGCATAAGGCGGGTGGCAATATCATGCATTGCCGGCCTACCCCAGCGGAAGCTGCCGGTATCAGTCATCAAACCAGCATAAAGGCAGTGCGCGATATGGCGGTCAACTTGAATTTCTAGAGAATCCAAAATGCTCAGCAAGACCACGGTGGTGGATTCACATTCGGTATCCACCACATTGATGGCACCGAATCCTGGATTAGAAGAATGGTGGTCAATGCACAGAACCCGGCCCTGCTGGGCTAGCTGCTCAATGTGGTCTGCAAAAAATCCCGTCCGGTCCAAGGAACCACAATCAACGGTGACATAAAGGTCGTAGCCTTCGGGCAGTTCGCGGCTGACGATGACGTCCTCGGCACCGGGAATGGTGTATAAGTTCCGGGAGATTTCCCGATCTTGGCCCACGACGGCGCACACGTCTTTGCCCTGTTGCCGCAACGCGAGCAGCAACGCCGCAGCAGAACCGATAGCATCGGCGTCCGGCCGCAGATGCGTGACAATGCAGATGCTGTGGGCATCCTGCAGGGCAGCAACGGCCGGCTGGTATTGCTTTTTAGTCACTTAAGCCTCGTCTTCATCGGAGGTCTTATATGGGTTTGCGTCCCCTGCGGGCTGGGCGTTTTCCTTCAGCTTCGCCAACTCCTCGTCGCGGGCACGGGCACGAGCTAATAGTTCTTCCATATGAGCTGAAGCTTCTGGGACGGTATCGACCTCGAAGGTCAGCGTCGGGGTAAAGCGCACGGAGAGTTGATCTCCTACAATCTTGCGCAGCTGCCCCTTAGCGCGCTTGAGAGCTTCTTCTGCTTGCTGGAAATCCGGCTCGGAGTCAATGTCTTTTCCGCGCACGGTATAAAAAACGGTGGCATCGTGCAGGTCGCCTGTGACTCGAGTATCCGTGATGGTCACCAGCTCAAGGCGGCGATCCTTAATCTGGCGTTCGATGGCGCTTGCCACGATTTCCTGAATGCGCTTGGCCATACGCGCTGCGCGTGCGTGATCAACCATGTGAACCTCCCAGCTCAAAAAGAATCCATCTTTAAAATTACCGCCAACCGGTATAGAAACCACCAGTTTAGTGCGCAATACCGGACAATGAAAACCCGTACCGCTTGCACAGGTACGAAGTGGGCCATGCAAAATCATCGCTATAAACAAGCTGCTAAAGCAAAAGGCCCACTTCCACTCTCCCCAATCCTCCCCACCTGTGTGCTGGAAGCACATTCAGTGGAGAGACGGTGAGTGTAGAAGTGGGCCTTGCGGCGGCGTCATTTAGTCGCGCGGAACCTCGACCTCTTCGTAGGCCTGGATGATGTCGCCTACCTGGATATCCGGGTAAGAGAGCACCATACCGCA
Source organism: Corynebacterium nasorum (assembly GCF_030229765.1). Classification (NCBI taxonomy): domain Bacteria; kingdom Bacillati; phylum Actinomycetota; class Actinomycetes; order Mycobacteriales; family Corynebacteriaceae; genus Corynebacterium; species Corynebacterium nasorum. Next base: position 318,320 of record NZ_JASPGY010000001.1, read on the forward strand.
CTCATAGCCGGCCTTGATCTCGGTTGCGTCGTCCTTCTCGTGACGCAGGGACTCAATCTTGGCGTCGGCAGTGATGACGTTGTTATCGCGCAGCAAGCGAACCTTGCCGTTGCGGACAACCTTGCCCTCGGTGACCATGCAGCCGGCGATGGTACCCACTGCGGAGGACTTAAACAGGGCACGGATCTCGGCCGCACCGGTGTCGCGTTCCTCGTAAATCGGCTTGAGCATGCCCTTAAGCGCAGCCTCGACCTCTTCGATGGCCTTGTAGATGATCGTGTAGTAACGAATATCCACGCCCTCTTGGGTGGCCATCTCCGTCGCCTTGCCTTCCGCACGAGTGTTGAAGGCAATGATAACGGCGTCGGAAGCCGCAGCCAGGGAGACGTTGGTCTCGGTCACAGCGCCCACACCACGGTCGATGATGTTGAGCTCGACTTCGTCCTCGGTCTTGATATCCAGCAGGGCGTCTTCCAGTGCCTCGACGGAACCGGCATTGTCGCCCTTGAGGATGAGGTTGAGGGTCGAAGTCTCCTGCAATACCTTGTCCAGATCCTCCAAGGAGACGCGCTTGCGCTGCTTGGCCTGCAGGGCAGAGCGCTTGCGGGCGTCACGCTGATTGGCAATCTGGCGGGCAACGCGGTCGTCTTCCACCACGAGCAGGTTATCGCCAGCGCCAGGCACACCAGACAGGCCTTGGACCTGAACCGGGCGGGATGGACCGGCCTCTTCGACGTCGCCGCCGAATTCATCGAGCATGCGGCGCACACGGCCGTGTGCATCGCCCACGACGATGGAATCGCCCACGTGCAAGGTACCGCGCTGGACAATGACGGTAGCAACCGGACCACGGCCGCGGTCGAGGTGTGCCTCAATTGCCACACCCTGTGCGTCCATATCTGGGTTAGCGGTCAGCTCCAAGGCTGCATCCGCGGTCAGGATGACGGACTCGAGCAGCTGATCGATGTTCTTACCCTGCTTCGCGGAGATGTCCACGAACATGGTGTCGCCACCGTATTCCTCCGGAACCAAGCCGTATTCGGTGAGCTGGCCACGGATCTTGTCCGGCTGCGCTTCCGGCTTATCCACCTTGTTGACTGCCACGACTACCGGAATATCCGCAGCCTTGGCGTGGTTGATGGCCTCCACGGTCTGTGGCATGACGCCGTCATCGGCAGCAACCACGAGGATAGCCAAGTCGGTGGACTTAGCACCACGAGCACGCATGGCGGTAAAAGCCTCGTGACCCGGGGTATCCAGGAAGGTAATGGTGCGTTCGCCGTCCACGTCTACCGTGGTCTGGTATGCACCAATGCCCTGGGTGATGCCGCCTTCCTCGCGGGCGCCCTCGTTGGTCTTGCGGATGGCGTCCAGCAGGCGGGTCTTACCGTGGTCAACGTGACCCATGACGGAGACGACTGGAGGACGATTCTCCAGCGCTTCCTCGCCGCCTTCGTCCTCACCGAACTGCAGGTCGAAGGACTCGAGGAGCTCGCGGTCCTCATCCTCAGGGGAGACGACCTCGACGTTGTAGTTAATCTCAGAGCCGAGCAGCTGCAGCGTATCTTCCGATACCGAAGCGGTCGCCGTCACCATTTCGCCAAGGTTAAACAGCGCCTGCACCAGTGCTGCTGGATCCGCACCGATCTTCTCAGCGAAGTCCGAAAGGGAAGCGCCACGACGCAGGCGGACGGTCTTGCCCTTGCCATCTGGCAAGCGCACGCCGCCTACGACATGCTTCTGCTGCTCTTCGTACTCATGACGCTTCTGACGCTTAGACTTCTTGCCCTTGCGTGGAGCGCCACCTGGACGGCCGAATGCACCTGCGGTGCCACCGCGACGTCCGCCGCGTCCGCCGCCACGGAAACCGCCTGGACGGCCGCCACCTGGCCGACCGCCGCCTGGTCCTCCGTGACCACCACGGCCACGGCCACCGCGTCCACCACCGCTCGGTGCCTTAGACGGCATCGATGCAGGGTTCGGATGGGAAGGCATCATCGCTGGGGATGGACGACGACCGCCGCCACCCTGGCTATTGCCGCCCTGGCGGTTATTTCCGCCCTCGTTTTGACCGCCGCGCTTGCCGCGGTTATCTGGCTTATTGCCGCCACGCGGGCCCTTAGAGCCGCCTGGACGTGGGCCCGGCCGGCTATCGCCGCCGCCCGTGGAGAACGGGTTATTGGCTACGCGGCGGGTACCGCCTGGCTTCGGCATCGGGCGAGGCATGGAATTGCCTGGGGTCGGGCGCTCGCCCGTCTTCTTGCCACCAGCCTGGCCGGGCTTAGGCGCGCCCTGGCCGGGCTTTGGTGCGGCAGGCTTGGCCCCCGGCTTCGGAGCCTGTGCGCCCGGCTTCGGTGCAGCTGGCTGTGCGCCGGGCTTAGGAGCGCCCTGACCTGGCTTTGGTGCGGCAGGCTTGGCCCCCGGCTTCGGAGCCTGTGCGCCCGGCTTCGGTGCGGCAGCCTTTGCCCCGGGCTTGGCCGCAGCGGACTGCGCCCCTGGCTTAGGAGCACTTGCCTTGGCAGTGCTCCTAGCAGCACCCTTGGCAGGCTTTTTGTCTTGCTTCTTCTCGGCGGACTCATCGCCACCGGACTGTGCTTCATAATGAGCTCGCATCTTCTTAACCACCGGCGGTTCGATGGTGGAAGAAGCAGTCTTTACAAACTCACCCTGTTCTTTCAGGGTGGCGAGCAGTTCCTTGCTGGTTACTCCGAGCTGCTTTGCTAGCTCGTGAACACGTAGCTTTCCGGGCACTTGTCTCCTCTTGGTATCGACTAGGAGCCAAGGCCACGGAAACTGGCCTGACCCCTAGTTAGGTTTGTTGGACGTTCATCGCTGATGCTTCATCGTTGTGCGCTCATCAGTGTTCGGTCTTCCTTTGTAACTCTGGTTTGTACGAATCTAACGCGGTGTCTTCCGCCTTAGGTACTTGTCCGCTCTGCGCTTCCAAGTATTGACGTACCTGACCTGTGTCCACGGGTGCGGACGTGCGAAGCGCGCGCTTGAAAGCACGTTTGCGCTCCGCCAGCTCGAGTGCAGAAAGGGTGGGGCTAATCCACGCCCCACGACCGGGAAGCCGGCGGTGGGGATCTGCTACCAGACGGCGGCCATGCGGATCATCTCGGTCGATAACCACTCGTAGCAAGTCCGTATCTGGCAGGCGGCGGCGAGTAGCGATGCAGGTCCGGAGTCTTAGCCTCTCAGACATTCAACTCCTTACTCTTCGCGTCGCCACTATGCCCCATTCTGCAACTGGGCCATTTACTAGACTACGCTACAACCGCGCAGATCCTTAATTAGCGTCAGCGTCCGAGTGAATATCAATCTTCCAACCGGTCAAACGAGCAGCTAGTCGGGCATTTTGCCCCTCTTTACCAATGGCCAGGGAGAGCTGGTAATCCGGCACTACCACACGGGCGACCTGTGCCTCGTTGTCCACGACGGTGACCTTTACTACCTTTGAGGGGGCTAGCGCATTGCCCACATAGACCGTGGGGTCCTCACTGAAGTCAATGATGTCAATCTTCTCACCGCCGAGCTGACGCATGATGTTGTTGACGCGCTGGCCGCGGGGCCCGATGCAAGCGCCCTTCGCGTTCAGACCCTTCGCGTGGCCCATAACCGCTACCTTGGAGCGGTGACCCGCCTCGCGGGCGATGGCAATCATTTCTACGGTTTCATCGGCAACCTCCGGAACTTCCAGCTCGAAAAGGCCACGCACCAATTCAGGGTGGGTACGCGAGAGGTTGATCTGCACCTGGGCACCATTGCGATTCACGCCGACAACGTAGGCCTTAATGCGGTCGCCGTGCTCCAGCTTTTCACCGGGAATCTGCTCGGCAGGCAGTAGAATGCCGTCCTGGGATTCCAGCTCAGAGCCCAACTGGACCACGACGATGCCGCGGGCATTAGCGCGGGCATCGCGCTGGACGATGCCACTGACCACGCGGCCGGTAAGCCCCGAGTAGGAATCATAGGTGCGCTCTGCCTCCGCCTCGCGCAACTTGCGCAAGATGGCCTCGCGCACGGCCTGTGCGCCTACGCGGCCAAAGTTCTCTGGGGTGTCATCGTATTCGGTGGTTACTTCCCCAGTTTCCGGGTCGCGCTCCGAGACGATGACGCTGACTGCACCAGTGGTGGTATCGATATCGACGCGGGACTTGGCGCCTTCCACCTTGCCGCCAGCATTAGACTCGCGGTAATCCAGGTAGGAATACAACAAGGCACCCGCAATCGCTTCCAGCAAGTCCTTAACCGGGACGTTGCGTTCGGATTCGATGGTGCGAAGTGCCTGCAGATCAATATTCACTTGTCATTCCTCTCGGTTGCCGGTTAATTCTCGGCTTCTTCAAACGTCTTGTGCACCGCCGCTATTTCCTGTTCGGACGGCTGCGCAAATTCAATTTCTACCACTGCCCGGGCAATGTTTTCCAATCGCTCTGCGCGCGTCTGCACGTCCTTTTTATTTGCCGTGATGAGGATTACGGCATCGGCGGCGTCGTTAAGCGCGCCAATGCGAGCTGTCTGAGACTTGCCATCGCCAAGGTCGAAGGAAACCTTGCGCCCCCGATTGCGGCGCCAGTGGCGTGGAGCGGTCAACGGCAAATCCACTCCAGGGGTGGAAACCTCCAGGGTGTAGCCGGCACCAAAATTGAGCTCGCCTGCTTCTTCCTTGGCGTCAAAGAAAGCAGAAATCTCATTAGATACTTCCTCCAGCACGTCCGAGCTAGGGCGCTTATCACCATCAATACGGATAACCACCTGGGATTTCTTCCCCGCCTTGGTGGTCTTAATGTCTTCTACATCCAATCCCCGCTCAGCTAGCTTTGGCTGCAAGAGTTCGGTCAATTGTTGTGCATCTGGGAAAGCCATGCCCACTAGCCTACGTGCTACCGGGTACAGTCTTTTGCGTGAACCGCCGACGTATAGCTTTGATCCTCGTAGCCACAACCGCCACCCTGCCCGCCTTAACCGGGTGCCAGGCAGTTGATTCCGTCGTCGACTATTTCGGCCCCCGGCCGGAAAATAGGCTGCTCGCGCTTGCCGACGCCGCCGCAACCGACGCCCTTGCTTTAAACGGCGTCGACGATCACGCCGCAGGAATCCGCAGTTCCCAGGCCGATGCCCTCTATGCCGAAATTACGCGCCTCTGCGGTACCGACGATGCCGGCAATCCCCCACGCTCGTGTGAGGTAGAGCGCCCCACTAAAGCTAACCGCGCCGCGGATTCTTCCGAGGTTATGGAAAATGCCGCCTCTGCTACGACAGCGGCAGCCGATGAAGTCACCGTTGAATCGCGCACCCTGGTGACCGAGCAAGCCATCGCGCTCAATGCTTGGCTGCCAGGCGATGCTCCCGCTATCCCAGAGCTTTCCCAACCAGAGCAAAAAAGTGCTGCCGATCTCCTTGCCTGGGAGTATGAGCAGGTTTATGCGCTGGATTTCGCCCGGGCCTACGTCGGCGCACAGCACGAGGGCAACGTGGACCACCGCCTAGAGGTCCACCACCGCCGCATCGATGCCCTGCAGGAGGCCTTAGGCCGGTATGGCACCGTGCCGCAACCCGAGCCGGCTTATTCTTCCGGCGACCAAGAACTCCCCCATGATTCCGCATCTGCGCTGAACTTTTTAGGCGGCCTCGCCGAACAGGACGGCCGGAAATGGTCCGCCGCCGCTGCGCAGGCGGCGCAAGAAGAATCACCAGATCAAGACTGGATCACCTGCCTTATCGGCATCGCGGCCGAATCCCACGGCATGCGCTAGAACGCGACGCCTGTCTGTCAATCCCCTGAACGCCGGACAGTGAAAATGTAGCGAGCTCTACGACGCTATGCATTGCTTCTGCTCTACAAGCGTGCGTAGGTTGGTGCACCATGAGCTTGCAGGAGATACCGCGAGCCTAAAAGACACAAAGAGAAGGAGTTTCCTCTCAATGCGTTCTAAGAAGACCATTTTGACTGTATCCGCCGCCGCACTGGGCCTTGCTGGCCTTGCCGCCCCTGCCGCTACTGCCGCACCGGCTAGCGCTTGGGATCAGGTTGCTGCCTGCGAGTCCGGCGGTGACTGGCATATCAATACCGGAAACGGTTACCAGGGTGGCCTGCAGTTCAACGCGCAAACCTGGGCTGCCAATGGCGGCACCCAGTACGCTGCAACCGCTGACCAAGCAACGCGAGAGCAGCAGATTGCCGTGGCCGAAAACGTTTTGGCCGCCCAGGGCGCTGGCGCATGGCCTAACTGCGGCGGCCCAGTTGCCGGCTAAATCATAGGCTCCGGCACGAAAGAGAAAGCCGGACCCTCCCCACCCTGCGGCGTTTCCGCGGGGTTGAGGACGGGGCCGGCTTTTCTGCTGCGTCTACCTAGCTAGCGCGCAGCAATGTCAATTCCTTTAAGCCTCGTGCTTGGCGATATTCCAGGCATACATCATAAGCAGCACCTGCAGCGGCTGACGGATGATGTGGTAGATCTTTTTCGGCCATCCTGCCTTGCGCTCAATCCAGGCGTGGTACATATTGGCTGGCCATACAGCGGCAAAGAGCGCAAGCGCAGAAGCACCGCCGAACCCACGGGTAGCGCGGCGCCGCAGCAACGCGCCAGTGACTATCTCCCAGAGACCAGAAGCAAAGTTATAAAACCGTGCGGGGCCGGGCAGCTGCGGCGGAACGATGGATTCGAAAGTTTGCGCCTTCACAAAGTGCAATACGCCCATGGCGGAAAGCACCGTGGAAAGTCCATTCTTTTGGAAATTCATGCCTTCCACGGTACCCCGACGCGAATCATTGCGCGCTTCTCTAACCGCGAACCAGCTCAAGAATCTTGTCCACGATTTCCTCCGCTGGGACCTCTAGGGTCTCTCCGCCGCGGATGCGCAGCTCTATCTTGCCTTCCTTGAAGGCACGGCCCAGGACTGCCACAAATGGCATGCCTAGCAGCTCTGCATCCTTGAACTTCACGCCTGGGGAGACCTTCGGGCGGTCATCAAAAAGCACCTCGATCCCCTTGGCGGACAGCTCTTCCACCAATGTGTCGCCGGCCTCCATGGCTGCGGCGTCCTTATTAGCCACTGCCACATGGACCTGGTACGGCGCGACAGCTACCGGCCAGTTAAGGCCCTTGTCATCATGGCGCTGCTCGGCTAGCACAGCCAGCATACGAGTGATGCCGATGCCATAAGACCCCATGGTGGGAACCGCACGCTTGCCGTTTTCATCCAAAATCTGGACGTCGAAGGCCTCGGTGTATTTGCGGCCCAGCTGGAAGATGTGGCCCAGCTCGATGCCGCGCTCCAAGGTCAACGTGCCCTGGTTATCCGGGGCAAGATCGCCTTCCTTGACCTCTGCGGCCTCAATGAACTCATCCACGGTGAAATCGCGGCCAGCCACGCAACCAACCACGTGGCGCTCGCTTGCGTCAGCGCCGGTAATCCACGCTGTGCCCTTGACCACGCGCGGATCGGCCAAGACTTTAATGTCATTGGCGTTCAATACGCGCGGTCCAACATAGCCCTTGACTAGGAAGTCATTGTCAGCAAAGTCCTTGTCCCCGGCCAATTCAAACTCCACCGGCTCGAGTGCAGCCTCGAGGCGCTTTTCATCCAGTTCACGATCTCCCGGGATGAGCACCGCGGCCAACTCGGACTCGCGCTTTTCGCTCTCAGCAGCTGGGTGGAAGAGCTTTACCATCATGCATTTGAGGGTGTCTGCGGCCGTTGCCTCGCGGCCGTCGATAGTAATGCCTGCTTGCTTTGCCCAGGAAACGAGTGAATCAATGCTCTCTGCATTCGGGGTGTCGTATTCCTGCGCCTCTGGCTGGCCCTCGATGTCCTTCTCCGCAGGTGCTGGGGTAACTACGGCTTCCACGTTGGCAGCATAATCGCCTTCAGTAGAGCGCACGAAGGTATCTTCACCGACTTCAGAGACGGCGAGGAACTCCTCCGAGGCAGAACCACCCATCGCGCCAGAGGTGGCCTTACAAATGGCGTAATCAATCTCTAGACGGTTGAAAATATTTTGATACGCCTTCCGGTGGCGGCCATAGGACTCATCCAATCCTTCATCGGTCATGTCGAAGGAGTATGAGTCCTTCATGGTGAACTCGCGGCCGCGCAGCACACCGGCGCGGGGGCGTTCCTCATCGCGATACTTGGTCTGAATCTGATACAGCGTAACCGGAAAATCCTTATAAGAGGAGTACATGTCCTTTACGGCGCTGGCAAACATCTCCTCGTGGGTAGGGCCGAGTAGCATGTCTGCGTTCTTGCGGTCCTTCAGGCGGAAGAGATTATCGCCGTATTCAACCCAACGGTTGGTCTTTTCATAAGGCTCGCGCGGCAACAAAGCAGGAAAAAGCATTTCCTGACCGCCAATAGCATCCATTTCCTGACGGACTACGTCTTCAATCTTGCGCAGCGTGCGCAGGCCCAACGGCAGCCAGGTATAAACGCCCGGCGCAACGCGGCGGACATAGCCGGCGCGCACGAGCAGCTTATGGCTGGGGACCTCAGCATCAGCCGGGTCCTCACGAAGGGTACGGAGAAATAGTTCAGAAAGGCGGGTAATCATGCACAAAAATATACCTCGCTACCCTGTATATATGCTCATTATCCTCCCTCCTTCAGAAACTAAGGACCACGGCGGCACAGGCCACGCGCTTGATTTCGCGCAGCTTTCCTTTCCGGGACTAAACGAAACCCGGCGCGAAATTGCAGCTGAGCTGCAGTCTCTTTCGGTAGATGAGGCAATGAAGGTGCTGAAACTCTCAGAAAAGCTGCGCGGTGAAGCCGAGTCCAACCAGGGTCTTTTTACCACCCCCACCATGCCGGCCGTGTTGCGTTATACCGGCGTGCTTTTTGATGCCCTAGACGCTCCCACCCTCCCCACATGGGATCGCCTTGCCATTGGCGACGCCCTTTTTGGCATCCTCCGCGCCAGCGATCCCATCCCCCATTACCGGCTTTCGGGCGGGACAAAACTTAGCGGCCGCACCATGAAATCGCACTGGGGCAAGCAGATCACGCAGACTCTCGAGGGGGTAGACGAGCTTATTGTTGATCTGCGCTCGGGTACGTACCAACAATTGGGCCGGGTGAAAGACGCGGTAACGGTGCGGGTAGAAAGCGTGCAAGAAGATGGCTCGCGCAAGGTAGTCAGCCACTTTAATAAGCACTACAAGGGCCTCCTCGCCCGCGAGCTAGCGCTCTCTCCTGCCGATGCCTATAGCGCCGCCGACGTTGCTGCTATCGCGCGCGCCGCAGGTATGACCGTTGAAGAACCGCGGCCGGGTTCGTGCGAGCTCACGCTCCTGGTCAGGCGCTGAGCCGACCACCGTTTGCCCAGCGCGGTCTGTTTAGCGCAACTGCGGGTTATATAGCAGGCTATTGCGTTGCACCGAGCACTCCGTCGCCACGCGTATTGAGCCGGAAACATGTCCGGATTCGCGCAGGGGGTAAAGCTGGCCTACTACCCTATCGCGCAGGTCCCAGGGCGAAATGGTGTTGAGGTAGATCTTGGTACCGCCTTCGAATCCAGCGAGCGTAGAAATACGTAACTTGATAAGAATGCGCCATGGTTGGGCAACATCGACGTCGGCGGGCTTGTGGTGCCATTCCTCATTGCAGGGCACCTCGCGGCCTACTGCGGCGTGGGCAGCGTGGACTAGATCGCTCATGGCACGAATTTCTTCTTCCGACTGCAGCCACGGCTCGCAGGTTGCGGACTTGGAGTACACCTCCAATGTGGGATAACGGTGTCCGAAGCCGGCGAAGAGGACAGCATGGTCGTTTTCCGCGATGACGAGATTGCGGCTAGCGGCATAATCCGCCGCCCACTCGTTGTACATGTTCATATTGCTGCGCAGCATCTGGACCTCTCGGTGAGAAGCCATACCGCGATCATCAATAGCAACGAGCTGCTTGTGCAGGTGCTCGAAGGAAGCACCGGCTGGCTGCAACCAGTTTTGGAAAGCCACCACGTACGGGGCGTAGCGGTTGCGCTCGTAGAGATCCCGCATGGCGTCGATAGTCAGCTGCATAAAGAGCAGGTGTTCTTCAGCGCTTAGCGTGCCCGAAGATGCCAACTGCGAATCATCCTGTGCGCCGCGCTCAAAATGGCGGCCAGCCACGATGACGTCGTGACCGCCGGCGAAGAATCCAGCAGCCTGGTCCACCAGTTCTTCTTCGCTTGTCTCAGGCAAGTGCGCTGCTTTGCGCTTCGTGCGCACTATCTTGAGCACATGTTCTCGGCCGGCCGGATCGCTAAGGTAGTTGTCCATGCGCTGGCGGGTTTCGGCATCCATCTCAAAGCCGTAATTGGCATGCCAATAGTCATAAGAGACGATTTCAAACAGATTGGGGATGCGCCGAAAGGCCGGCACTGTGTGATCGTATTCCTGCAAGGGCAATCCACGCACAATCCCGCCGGAAGGCAGAATGCGTGCCTTTTCCGGCGGGGTATCGGTCAAGCGCCCAGAGCAAAAGGCGCAGCGATGGCTAAAGTCTTCCTCTTGCAGTGGCTGCGGGTTAGCTACTGGTACAGACAGCGGGCGGTTGCCGCGGCCTGGCACGGTCCATACCTCGGTTCCCGAGAACGGGTTGACCTGTTTGACCGTGCCATCCCGCATGGTTTGGATGGGCTCAATGCGGGCAAAAAGTGCATCACTCATGCCCACTAGGGTAGTAACGCCTAGTACCTATTTCGCAACAGAGCGACGACGCGCCACCGCACAGGACCCACTAACGGTGAGCACGATCATCACGATTAGAACGACAGCGGCGACAGCTCGAGATTGCTCATCACCACTGCGGTTGGCGCCCATTACTAGCCCCCAAGCGTTGGCATCAGGTAGCACGCGGAGGATAGCCTTAGCCCAAGGAGCGCTAACGGCATCGAGGGCGGTTTCAATGACGAAATACTCTGCCACGAGAATCATCGCTGCGAATGCACCACTGCGCAAAAGGTAGGCCAAGCTGGTAGCTAACAGGATAAAGACAGTCCACTCAACGTAGGCAAGGATGAACCCATTGTTATCCGGCCAATGCATAAAGCTGTCAAAATTGAAATCACCTCCGAAGGCAGTAATCAACAGCGTGGCTACCACCATGCCCAGTGTGGCCGCGAGCAGTAGCGAAAAGGTGATGATGAAAAATTGGCTCAGCACTATACCTACGCGGCGATTTGATGAGAGGTATGACCATGAAACTGTTCCTTTACTTTGGTCGCCGCCTACCATCATGGCGGCAGCAAACACCATCACGACAATGGCGAGTGAACCGGAAATGGACACATCGACAGCCTCGAACTTGCCGTCGACCGTACCATTGAAGTCATTCGCCCAAGCCAACAAGACAGCGCCGGCAGCCATGCCAGCTGAAACTACGGCGAGGTATATCCAAGTAGAGCGGAGCGAAAATAGTTTCCGGGATTCAGAAATCAGAGCGTTCATGTGAATCTATCCTTTGCAGATGGAGCGTGTTGTGCAGGTGAAAAACTATGCAGAGCGGTAGGCCACGTGGTCGGCGGTCGCGCCGAGGTAGGCCTCTTCCAAGGAGGGCTGCTTGCGTTCCAAGCTGGAGATGAGGATGCGGTTATCCAGGCAGATTCGGCCGATATCAGAGCCTTCTAGGCCGCGCACCCGCAGGACCTCACCGTCAAAGGAGGTCTCCGCATCGGTGCCGTGCAGCAAGCGGAGGAGCTCATCGGGCTGGTCAACGATGACTTCAAGGCTTGCGCCTCCAGTTCCGTTAACGAATTCGTCCATAGTGCCCTCGCCGAGCAGCTTGCCTTTGCCAATGACCACGAGCCGATCTGCGGTGAGCTGCATCTCCGAAAGCAGGTGGGAGGAAACCAACACGGAGCAGCCGGCCTCGGCGAATTCGCGGATGCGGGCACGCATCCAGTGCACGCCTTCGGGGTCGAGGCCGTTGACGGGTTCGTCAAGAAGCAAGTGCTTCGGCTCGCCGATGAGCGCACAAGCAAGGCCCAGGCGCTGCTTCATGCCTAGCGAATAGCCGCCTACGCGCTTGGTGGCTACCTGGGTAAGGCCGACGCGGTCCAGGGTGTCATCCACGTGGTTCATGGACACGCCCTGCAACGCGGCCATGTAGCCCAGGTGAGCACGGGCGCTGCGGCCTGGGTGGAACCAGTTGGCGTCCAACAAGGTGCCCACCGTGGTAGCGGGATTGGACAGCCCGCGGAAGGGCGTGCCATCAAAAGTCGCGGTGCCGGAAGTCGGATTCTCCAACCCCACGCACATGCGCATGGTGGTGGACTTGCCAGAACCATTCGGTCCGAGGAAGCCGGTGACTTGACCGTCTGGGACCTCAAAGGAGAGGTCATCTACTGCTTTAAAGGAACGGAAATTCTTGGAAAGGTGTGAAACTTTGAGCATGGTTTCCATCGTGCCGCCTGACCAGCACGAAGTAACCATCCTCGGGAGTGATTTAGCAGGTCATACCTAGGGATGAGACAGCAGCTCCTCCACCGAGACCACGCCATGAGTTAGGGCGTAGAGCACGGCATGCACACGGTCGCGCGAGCTGGTCTTAGTAAGAATATGGCGCACGTGGGTCTTGACCGTGGCCATGGACACGAACTCGCACTCCGCGATTTCGGTATTCGAATACCCCAGTGCCATCAGCTTGAGGACGTCCAGCTCGCGTGGCGTGAGATCTTCGGCCGGAGGGGCGGTAGCTGCTGCCGCAACGGGGGTGGCATGTGAATCGGGCTGTGCTACAGACTGCTCGCTGCGCAGTTGTTGCAGCACCTGGGCGGTAATGCGCGGCGAGAGCACAGCCTCTCCCGAATACACGGTGCGAATGGCAGAAAGGAGCTCTTCGGGTTCTACATCTTTCAGCAGAAAACCGGAGGCCCCAGCGGAAATTGCTCCGTGGACAAAATTCTGGTCATCGAAGGTGGTTAGCATAACGACCTGGGTATCTGGGAATTCCGGCAGCAGCCTTTCTGTGGCGGCGATGCCATTGACGCGGGCCATCTGTACATCCATAAGCACAATATCGGCAGGTCGCGCGCGGGCGAGGTCGAGGACTTCATCGCCATCGGATGCTTGCCAGATAACTTCTAAGTCCTCTTGGGAGCCAAGAAGCATGGCGAACCCGGCGCGCACGAGGGGCTGATCATCGACTAGGCCGATACGGATGGGGCCAGCGGGCGCACCTGTTGGCTGCTCAGGGTTAGTCATTGGGTACCTCCACGGTAATAAAGAAGTGTCCGTCCTCGGTGCGGGTAGCAACGCTGCCGCCATAGGCCTTGACACGCTCGCTCATTCCAATAAGTCCGTAGCCGGGCTTGTGATTATCCGGCATGCGTGCGGCCGGATTTTCGGCACTCAATACTAGGCCGTTTCCAGTAGAGCGGAAACGCAGTACTCCCCTTTTATCACGCGAATGCTTGATCATATTGGTCAAAAGTTCTTGCACCACGCGGTAGACGGTGAATTGGTAGAGTTCGTCGCTTTCGGTCGGCAGGTCCTCCAGCCCGTGCACGGTGATATCGAAACCGGTCCGGCGCGCTTCCGAGATGAGACCGGCAATATCGCTCGCGCCGGGCGCCTTGGTATCGGCGCGGGAATCACCATCTCGCAGCACGGAGAGCAAACCGCGCATCTGTTTGAGGGAATCGCGGGAGGTAGAGGCGATGGTCTCCAAGGCTTCTGTGGCCGCTGCGGGATTTTTGGCGGCGGCGAACCGGGCGCCGTCGGCAAGGGCAATAACGCCCGCTAAATTATGCGCCACGATGTCATGCATCTCGCGGGCAATGCGGTTGCGCTCTACCGCGCCGGCCATCTCCGCACGTTCAATCAGCAGCTGCTGGTCGTCGCGCTTTTTGCGGTCATTGGTGCCCAGCAAGAAGAAAAATCCCATGACCGGCCACGCGATGATAACGACGAAGCCGAAAGCAGGCAGAGGGCCGATGCTGTTGGCATCTTCCAGACCAAAGTCGATGCCATCCATGAGTCTCCGCCCATAAAGGTCCGCTGCAGTGGCCGCCAAGGTGCCTAAGGCAATCCACCCTATCCAGAACCGTTGTAAGCGCTTGGGTGAATGTGCACCTATAAGAAATACGCAGTATGCAACTGGGAAGAAGTGAGCGTTACCCATGGCAGCCAGCGGGGTAAAGATACACACCGTTAGTATTACTGCGATGAAGCCAATGGCGTACTCCTTGAGCTTGGGGTGCAGCCATAATGCTAGTGGAATACCGACTGCATAAAGCACGAGGACCAACATTTGGAAAGGCGAGGATCCATCAATAACACCTTCTGCCACCCGCACCGAAGAAGTCCAGAAAAACAGCGGAATGAGAATTCTCCACGGTGGGCCTACCCACGCGCGAAGTGCATCGGGCCATAGCTTCTTCATGACCTTATAGGCTAGCGCAGGCTTTAGGCTATAGTCCTCATCCCTGGGGCTGACTAGACTGGCGGGCATGCAGCACGAGTTCTTTGAGGTTGATGTTTTTGCCACGGGTGCCTTTAGCGGCAACGCCCTAGCGGTGATAGCCGGCGCCGATGGGCTTAGCGCCCAGCAGATGCAAGCAATCGCGAACTGGACCAACTTTTCTGAGACCACCTTCTTGCTCGAACCTCACGACGCCCGCGCGGACTACCGCGTGCGCATTTTCACCCCGTACGAAGAGTTTGATTTTGCCGGCCACCCCACGCTGGGTAGCGCTGCCGCGTGGCGGGCGCTGGGCAATAGCCCGCAGTCGGAGGGAACTATCGTCCAAGAATGCGGCGTGGGCTTGGTAACCGTCCGCCAAGAGGGCGAAGTCTTTTCCTTTGCTACCCCGCCGCTGCGCCGCGAAGAACCGCTGAGCTCGGCGGAGCTAGAGGAGGCCTGCGCTGGGTTGGGGCTAGATAGCGCGGATATTGTGGACCATGGCTGGGTGGACAATGGCCCGGGCTGGCGCCTGCTTCAATTGCGCGATGCCGCGGCGGTGCGCGCGGTGAAGCCCCAGGTTGAGCGCCCCAAGGTCGGTGTTGTGGGCCTTAATCCCAACGCCGCAAAGGGCGAGTCGGCCTATGAGGTTCGGGCCTTTACCACGCAATTCGAAGACCCAGTCACCGGTTCTTTCAATGGCGGCGCCGCGCAGTTTATGCGCTCGCGAAACCTGGTGCCAACGCGTTATACCGCAACACAAGGCAGCCAGATAGGCCGAGCGGGCGAAGTATTTATCAACGATGACGGCACGGATATCTGGGTAGGCGGGCGCGCCCATATTCGCGTGCGCGGAACACTGGAGGTTTAAATGCAGCTACACCACGATTTTGCCCAACGCCTTCCCCACTTGGTTCGCCCTACCGAGGGCGAAGAGCAGCCGAACCCAGAGATGGTCATCCTAAACGAGGAACTGGCCAGGCAGTTGGGCTTTGACCCGGACTGGCTGCGCTCCTCCGAGGGAATCGAGTTCCTCACGGGTCGCGCGGGCGGACACGCCATGGCCTATTCTGGCTTCCAATTCGGTGCGTTTAATCCGCAGATGGGAGACGGCCGCGCCATGCTTTTAGGCGAGGTGGAAAATGACGGCCAGCTGTGGGATCTCCATGCCAAGGGAACTGGGCTGACCCCCTTTTCCCGCCCAGGCTCTGATGGCCGCGGAACGCTTTCTTCCATGCTGCGCGAATACCTAGTTTCCGAAGCCATGCATGCCTTGGGCGTGCCCACCACCCGAGCACTAGCGGTAATCTCCACCGGCCGGCCCATCCAGCGCGGCCACGTACAGCCCGCCGGAATTGTGGTGCGCGTGGCTGCGAGCCATATCCGGGTGGGCACCTTCCACCTAGCCGCGCAGACGGATTACACACGTCAGCTGGCCGACTACGCCATCGCCCGCCATTATCCCGGTTGCGACTACCGGGACTTTTTCCTCCAGCTGATGGATGCACAAATTCGCACTGTATCCCAGTGGATGCGCTTAGGCTTCATCCATGGCGTGATGAATACGGATAACACCACCATCTCCGGCGAGACGATTGACTATGGACCGTGTGCCTTCATGGAGTCCTATTCCCCGAGCACGGTATTTTCCAGCATCGATACCCAAGGCCGCTATGCCTTTGGCAATCAACCCTCCATCCTGGGATGGAATCTAGCGCGCTTGGCGGAGTCCCTCCTGCCGCTCTTTGACTTGGATTTGAATAAGGCCATGGATTTTGCTCAAGAGACAATAAATGGCTTTGCAGATCGCTTCGAGGCCCAGCGCAAGGCAGACATGGTAGCAGCATTGGATGCCTCTCCAGACATCCTCTCTGCTTATTCCGCTGCTATGCAGCTCAACGGCCCAGATATTACGCTGGCCCACCGCGCTCTTGCCGACGCCGCCGCGGGCCACCCCACCCCCGCCCGTGAGCTTTTGCCCGAGGGAGACTTTTTGGATGAGTACCTAGCGTCCTCGCCCGATCCCTCCCGCGTCAATAGCGCGATGCCGCGGGTTATCCCGCGCAACCTCGCGGTGGAAGCTGCCCTTAACGCTGCAGAACGCGGGGACATGAGCCCCTATCAAGAACTCCTCCACGCGGTAACCCACCCGTGGGAGCCCAACCCCTCATTCGAATCGCCGGACCCCAATGGCTTGGAGGGATACCTCACCTACTGTGGCACCTAGCTGCTGTTCACCGAGCCCAGACCGAATAACCCCCTGTACCGTCTCGGTGCGGTACAGGGGGTTATCTAGGAAGAAGCTGGTTCTAGCGGTCTAGCTTCAAGGTCTTCTGGGTGTACTCCCACATCTCGTCATAGAGCTTTTCATCGTTGCGCAGCTTGATGCCATAAGACGGAACCATCTCGCGGATCTTATCCGCCCAATCGATCATGTGCTCGCCGAAGCAACGCTCCAGCAGCTCCAACATGACGGCAGGGGTAATGGATGCGCCCGGGGATGCACCGAGCAGGCCGGCGATATTGCCCTCCTGGTTATTGACCAGGGTGGTACCGAACTCGAGGGAGCCGAACTGCGGGGCACCTGCAGGCTTGATCACCTGGACGCGCTGGCCGGCGATGACGGTCTCCCAGTCGCTTTCCTTTGCCTCCGGGACGTACTCGCGCAGGGTCTCAACGCGGTCGGAGAAGTTCTTGCGTACCTCGTCTACCAAGTACTTGGTCAGGCCGAACTCCTGGACGGCAACGCCAAGGTAAGAAGTGATGTTATCCGGGCGGATGGACTTAAATAGGTCCAGGTAGCTGCCCTTCTTCAGGAACTTCGGGCTCCAGCCGCCGTAGGGGCCGAATAGCAGGCCCTTCTCGCCGTCGATAACGCGGGTATCCAGGTGAGGCACGGACATTGGCGGGGCGCCCACAGCAGCCTTACCGTAGACCTTCGCCTGGTGCTGCTCGATAAGCTCCGGGTTCTTGGAACGCAGCCACAGACCGGATACTGGGAAGCCTGCGTAACCGGCAACTTCCTTCACCTTGGCCTTGCGCAGCAGATCCAAGGCATAACCGCCAGCACCCACGAAGACGAACTTAGCCTTGACTACCGTGATGTCACCGGTGTGCTTGTTCTTGGAATAGACCTTCCAGGAAGAGCCATCGCGCTTGATGTCGATGACCTCATGTCCGTAGCGGATCTCGGTGCCGGAGGCCTTAGCCGCGGTCAGGAACTGCTTGGTCAGCGCGCCGAAGTTAACGTCAGTGCCGGCATCGGTCCAGGAGATGGCTACCTTATTGGAGAAATCACGGCCCTGCGCCATCAGGGGCAGCTTCTCCGCAAAGACAGAATCATCAGCGGAGAACTGCATGCCTGGGAACATGTGCTTCTCGCTCAAAACGTCATAGCGACGCTTAAGGTAGTCAACCTGAATTTCGCCCTGTGCGAAGGACACGTGCGGAACCGGGTTAATAAATTCGCTCGGGTCGGTAAGAATACCGTTGTTGAGCTGGTGAGACCAGAACTGGCGAGACTTCTGGAACTTCTCATTAATCCCCAGAGCCTTGGAGATATCAATGCGACCATTCTTCTCCGGGGTGTAGTTCAGCTCGCACAGTGCGGAGTGGCCGGTGCCGGCGTTATTCCACGGGGAGGAGGACTCCAATGCGGGGCCGTCGAGACGCTCAAAGACCATCTGGGTCCAGCTAGGCTCCAGCTCGCGGAGCATTGCGCCCAAGGTGGCGCTCATGATGCCGGCACCAATAAGTGCTACGTCGACCTCGTCTACAACC
Source organism: Corynebacterium nasorum (assembly GCF_030229765.1). NCBI lineage: Bacteria > Bacillati > Actinomycetota > Actinomycetes > Mycobacteriales > Corynebacteriaceae > Corynebacterium > Corynebacterium nasorum. Next base: position 336,488 of record NZ_JASPGY010000001.1, read on the forward strand.
TGTGCTGTCTTCTTAGCGGAGGACACTCTGTTATTACCTCTTCGAATTGAAAATAGATATCCATCGGCGCGGTCTACGCCTTGACTTATAGCGCTTAGCGCCCCGCGCCACCATCGTTGCACTAAGACAACCTGGCAGTGCGTCACGCGTTAAGGCCTTACTCTACGCTTTTCTTATGCAATTTGGGATTTCTCCCCCAGACCAGTGACAAAAATGTGGGAATTTCCGCCCCCACTATCTACACCCCAGCACCAGCACCATAAATCCTTTATTACACCTAGAATCGAGGCATGGTTACACACTCCCCGGTATGGGGCCCAGACAAACTCGGCCCCGACTATGAAGCTGCCACCATTGACTTGGGCGCAGACCCCGACGGCGAGGGCAACGTGGTCACCACGCTGGTGCACTACGCGCCCCAGCAGGCGGGCGATGCGGCACGCGAACCATCCGCTGCCTCATCGCGCCCGGCATTGGTGTGGCTACACGGTATGACCGACTATTTCTTCCACACCCACGTAGCCGAGCACTTTGCCGCCCAAGGTTATGACTTTTATGCTGTCGATCTGCGCAAGTGTGGTCGCTCGCGCCGCTCCGGCCAGTCATGGCACTATGTATCGGACTTGGCGTTCTACTTTGCTGACCTCACCGCTGCACTCGATGCCATCCCTAATGATGAGGTTATCTTCATCGCTCACTCCACCGGTGGCCTCATCGCCCCGCTATGGATGGATCATCTGCGCCGAACCGACTACGAACGCCACCAGCGCTTGAAGGGGCTCATCCTCAATAGCCCGTGGCTCGACATGATGGGCGTACCCGGCCAGGTTCTTACCCCGCTCAAACCGCTGTTGTACGCACTTGGCCGCATCGTCCCCAGGACTCCCCTGCCCGGTGGCAACTTCACCGCCTACGGCGAGTCTGTTCACCAAGATTTCTACGGCGAGTGGGAATTTGACCTCCGCTTTAAGCCACTGGCTGGCCATAAGAAGTATGTTGGCTGGCTAGCCGCAGTATTCCATGGCTTTGATGCCATCCATAGCGGTCGTATCGATGCCGGCGTACCAATTTTGACGCTGCAGTCCACTCGCACTCAACTGGGCCGGCCTTATTCCGATAGCGCGAACCACGCGGATGTCATCATCGACGTTGCCCAAACGCGCCGCTGGGCAAAGGAACTAAGCGCCCACTACACCTTGCACCCCATCAAGGGCGCTAGGCACGATGTTTTTCTATCCCTTCCGGATCCACTGCAAGAGGCCTTCAACGCCTGCGATGAGTGGTTGCCCACCGTCTTAGATTCCGCTAAACCCGTCCAGTAATTTAGTCCCTATATATAAGGAATAAACGTGACTTCTTCACACCAGAACCATACGCCCGCGGCCGAGGAACATTTTGACCTCATCATCATCGGCACCGGCTCCGGAAACTCCATCCCTAGCCCGGAGTTTGATGACCAAAAGATCGCCATCATTGAAAAGGGTACTTTTGGCGGTACCTGCCTCAACGTGGGCTGCATTCCCACTAAAATGTATGTCTATGCCGCCGATATCGCCGTGGCCGCGCGCGAGGCCGGCCGTCTAGGCCTAGATGCTCAGGTCAATAGCGTGGATTGGGATTCCATCGTGGACCGCGTCTTCACCAACCGCATCGACCAGATTGCCAGGGGCGGCGAGCAGTACCGCCGCGGGGAGGAAACCCCAAATATCACCGTATTTGACGAGCACGCCCGCTTTATTGGCCCGAAGACTATTCAGACCGGCGAACATGTCATCACTGGCGAGCAAATCGTCATCGCGGCCGGCTCCCGCCCGGTCATTCCAGAGGTCTATGCCAAGTCTGGCGTGAAGTACTACACCAATGAAGACATCATGCGCATGGACCATCAGCCACAAAGCCTCATTGTGGTGGGCGGTGGCTATATCGCCATGGAGTTTGCCCATGTCTTTGACGGGCTCGGCACGGAGGTCACCGTGGTCAATCGCTCCGAGACTTTGCTGCGCCACCTTGATGATGATCTATCTAGTCGCTTCAATCAGATTGCTCGCGAGCGCTTCGACGTCCGCATTGCCAATGGCACCCAGCTCGAGAAGACCGACAAGGGAGTGCGGTTGGAGCTAGATGATGGTACCTCTATTGAGGCAGAGGCCATTCTGGTTGCCACTGGGCGCACCCCCAATGGCGATCAGATGGATGTGGATAAGGCAGGCATTGAGCTGCTTGCCGACGGCCGCGTAAAAACCGATGAGTTCGGCCGCACCACTGCCGAGGGCGTATGGGCGCTTGGCGACGTCTCTTCGCCGTACATGCTCAAGCACGTAGCCAATGCCGAGATGCGCTCCGTACAGCACAACCTGCTGCACCCAGAAGACCTCCGCCCGCTCCCCCATGACAATGTCCCTGCCGCCGTCTTTACCCACCCGCAGATCGCAACGGTGGGCCGGACCGAAAAGCAGGCTCGCGAGGAAGGCTTCGATGTCACCGTCAAGGTGCAGAACTTTGGCGATGTTGCCTACGGCTGGGCCATGGAAGATAAAACCGGTATATGCAAGCTAGTGGCAGACCGCGCTACCGGGCAGCTTCTCGGAGCTCACTTGATGGGACCGCAGGCTTCTACCCTCATCCAGCAATTGATTACCGCGATGGCCTACTCGTTGGACATGCGGGAGTTCACCCGCAACCAATATTGGATTCACCCCGCGCTACCAGAAGTAGTGGAAAACGCCCTTTTGGGACTGGAGTGGCAAAAGTAAATTGTTACGTGACCTTCCTCATACATACCCAGATTTTCCCAGCTTCCAGGGCATATTCCCATTTCACGCCAAGGAAGTCACATTCGTGACTGCAGGAAATTCACCACCATTTAGGGACACACGTTATTTTAATGGATGAAATTCCGGTCTTTGACGCGCAAAAGGACAAGAGTTTTACTAGATTTACTGGGGGCACCGGCTCGAGCCGATACGAACACGGCTACCGCGTGTTTCTGTATGTTCCCTGTACATTCAATAACACTTTGGTTTTCCAGTGTGGAAGCCTTGCAAGTACGACCTTTAAGGAATTTTGATATGCGTATCCGCAATGCAGCTATCGCTGGCGCAACCGCTCTCGCCGTTGCCTTCGGTGGCACCACCGTTGCTTCCGCTGACGAGACCGTCAACCAGAACGGCAACGAAATCACCGTCCAACCGCAGAACCCATCCAACACCGCAAAGGGCGGCGACGACGACAACGGCAAGTCCGGCGGCTCCCTGTCCTCCGAGCTTGGCCACAAGCTCGAGGGCGACCAGGCAGCTAACGCCGTTGGCATCTTCGGTTCTTCCAAGGACTTCTCCGGCCAGCCAGCATGGGCAAAGGTCTTCTACGGTGCTACCGTTCTAGCAGGCGTTGGCGCCCTGCTCGGCGGCATCATCGGCCCTGTTTACAACTTCTTCGTACACGGCCCTTCCTTCTAAGCAACAGCCACTCGGCTCAATCAAAAATTCCGAAAGGTATTTTCACAATGCGTAACTTCCGCACCGCAGCCGTTGCTGCTGCTACCGCAGTCACCGTAGCTTTCGGCGGCACCGCAGTTGCTTCTGCAGAGACCCCCTCCACCAACGAGAACACCACCTCCTCTTCTTCCAGCTCCCTCACCCAGCTAGGCAAGGACTGGGGCGCATGGACCGAGGGCGAGGACGGCAAGCCTGTCGTAACTCCTGATAACCAGGTCACCGGCGAGGACATGTTCGGCACCGAAACCTCCGAAAACATCCCGGAGTGGGCTTCCAACTGGAAGAAGGGTGCTACTGCACTGGGCATCACCTCCATTGTCGGCGCAATCATCGGCGCTTACAACTACGCCGTTTACACCGGCATCGTCCCGCAGCACATCTTGGACCCAATCTTCCGCCGCTAATTATTAGCCGCAGATTGGCTCTAGATAGCTAGGGCTTGCAGGGGCCCCGTTTTAAGAACGGGGCCCCTTTGCTATGTGCAGCTACGTGCTGAGTACTGATGCCTTGCGCGGGACGTCGGCAAGCAAAGTACGCAAAAGGCCGCCTCCACTTCCCCGCTTGGGGTCGTGGAGGCGGCCTTCGTTAGCGAAGCTTAGTCCTCATCGGGGATGGTAAGGATTTCGTTGCCGTCCTCAGTAATGACGAGGGTGTGCTCAAACTGGGCGGTGAACTTGCCGTCCGTGTTTTGGACGGTCCAGTCATCATCCCAGATCTCGTAATCCAGCGAGCCAAGATTAATCATCGGCTCGACGGTAAGCGTCATACCCGGCTCGAGGATATCGCGGTAGACGGTCGAGTCATGGTGCAAGACAACTAGGCCGTTGTGGAAAGTCGGGCCGACGCCGTGGCCGGTAAAGTCGCGCACGACGTTGTATCCAAAACGCTTGGCATAAGATTCAATAACGCGGCCGATGACGTTAATTTCGCGTCCAGGCTTTGCTGCCTTAATGCCGCGCATCGTGGCCTCTTTCGTGCGCTCTACCAGCAGGCGGTGCTCCTCGGAGACATCGCCGGCAAGGAAGGTAGCGTTATTATCGCCGTGCACCCCGTTCTTATACGCGGTGATATCGATATTGACGATGTCACCATCTTCAATCACGGTGGTGTCTGGGATGCCGTGGCAGACAATCTCATTAAGGGATACGCAGCTGGACTTAGGGAAGCCACGGTACCCCAGCGTAGAAGGGTAAGCGCCGTGGTCACACATGTATTCGTGTGCCACGCGGTCTACATAATCAGTAGTTACCCCCGGCTTAACGGCCTTTCCAGCCTCCTTGAGGGCGTTGGCCGCAATCTTGCAGGCCTCGCGCATCTTCTCAATGACCTCTGGGGACTGGACATAGGGCTCGCCAATGCCCTCTTGTACCTCATCCTTCCACGCGTACTCCGGTCGCTCAATGCTTTCCGGAACGGTGAGGATCGGAGTGGGCTTGCCTGGCTTTAGCTTTCCTCGATTGCTCATGGTTTCCCATGGTAGTCCTCTCCACCGCGAACGCGGGAGCCGGGGTCCTGCGGCGGGGTTGCAGACGCAGCGCGGCGACTATCCCTCGGCCGGCGGCGCTGCACCTTCGTGCGGACCGGAGCGGTAGGCATCGACCTTCTGCAAGAAATTGCTGGTGATATTGACCGAGGCATCGGAGCCGCCACCCAAAACCACGAGGGTGGCAAAGGCAATATCATCTTCTTCCCGGTAGCCGGTAAACCAGGCGTGCGAGCCTTCATTGATTTCCGCCTCACCGGTCTTGCCATAAATGGTGCCGCCAGCAGCCATGCTGCGCGCGGTACCGCTGGTGACCACTTGGCGCATCATGGCACGGACATTGTCCAGCACGGGCTTGGGAATCTGCTGCGGTTTATCGGATGCTTTGGTCTTGTGCCCCTCGATAAGCGTCGGTGTAGGCGTCTTGCCGTTGGCAACCGTGGCAGAAACAAGGGCCATGCCAAAAGGACTTGCCAAGTCGTAGCCCTGACCATATCCGGATTCAGTGCGCTCCAATGGCTCCTTTCCGTCTGGAATAGAGCCAGTGATGGTCGTCAACCCGGGGATGTCATACTCAACGCCGAAGCCGAATTTCTTGCCCACGTCCTTCAACTCACCAGGCTTGAGCTTGGTGGAGATATCCGCAAAGGTGGTGTTACAGGACTGCGCGAAGGCTTGGCTAAGCGGAACACTGCCCAAAGAAAAGGAATTGTAGTTGGTCACTACGCGGCCATAGATATCCATAGTGCCCGGGCACGGAACGATGGTATCGGTATTTAGGCCCTGTTTGTCCACGCCAGCCGCGGCGGTGAGAATTTTGAAAACAGAACCGGGTGGGTACTGGCCTTGGAGGGCGACGTCGCCGTCCTCATCAGCCTTCTCGGTTTGCGCTACGGCCAAAATATCGCCATTGGAAGGTCGGATGGCTACGAGCATTGCCTGCGAATCGGCACGCTCGTTTACCGCTTCTTGCGCGGCGCGCTGCACATCGTAATCGAGACCAACCTTGATCGATGGCGCAGCATTGGGATCATGCTTTTCGACGTCCGAGAGTGCCGCACCATTTTCATTGACCACGGAAATGGACCAGCCAGTTTGACCATCGACCTCGTCTTGGACCGCAGAACGCACGCGCGACATGAGATCGGGCGCAAGACCGCGGTCGCGGGTAACCAAGGCTGGCTCCTCGTTGAGGCGCACACCGTCCATGCCTTCCACCTTGGGACGCACAGCCTTGGCTTGGTCTTCTGTGAACATAGTTACGGAGAAAGAACCATCCGCATCCTCCAATTTCTTGGCCAAATCCTTGGCATCAATCTCTGCAATTGAATCATCCTGACGATGGGCAGCTGCCAACGCACCGCTAATCTTTGCCGCGGTAGGGCGCACATCCTCCAAGGAACTGGTATCTACCACCAGCCGGTAGTTCAGCCCTGGGCTCATCAATTCCACTCCATTGGAAGAGACCACGCTGGCACGCTTTGCCTCCAATGCGCGCAGTTCCAAGTGCTGGTTTGCGCCCAAGTCTGGGTGGATAAGGCTCGGCTTCCAGCGCACCGTCCACTCATCCTCGGTCTTAGTAAGCGTCATCTGCGTGTCATAGCTCAAGGTGCGTTCCTTGGGCAGATCCCAGGTGACCTTGTAGTTCGCCGTAGCGAGGTTCTCGTCTTGATCGACACCTTCTAGCTCAATATCGAGCCCCTCGGCCTGCAGGCCGGAGTAGGTGGCGTCCAGGGCGGCGGTGGCGTCAGAGGGGGAATCGGTAAGCGCGGCCAAACCGTCGTTATTGCGAGATTCCATCCCTTCGAGGAATTCCTCCGCCACCGGTTCTGCAGATACCGGCTTCGGGGTACAAGCAACCACGCTGGTGGAAGCGAGCGTGATAGTTGCAACCAGCGCGACCAACTTCTTCATGTCTTGGCACTCTAGCAGCGCAAGAGCTAAAAAAGACTGCCCCACACCGAAGTGCGGGGCAGTCTACTTAATGTGGGTGGATTACTGGGTTACGCGAACCTCAGCCTTAGCGCCTTCCACGGCCTCCATGCCCTGCTCATCGGCAATGCGCATGGCTTCTTCAATGAGGGTTTCTACAATCTTGTCTTCCGGCACGGTGCGAACGACCTCGCCCTTGACAAAGATCTGGCCCTTACCATTGCCGGAAGCAACGCCGAGGTCAGCATCGCGTGCCTCGCCCGGACCGTTGACAACGCAACCCATAACGGCAACGCGCAGCGGGAACTCCATGCCCTCCAAGCCAGCGGTAACTTCCTCTGCCAGCTTGTAGACGTCCACCTGAGCGCGGCCGCAGGAAGGGCAGGACACGATCTCCAACTTGCGCGGGCGCAAATTGAGCGACTGCAAGATCTGGTCGCCTACCTTGATCTCCTCTACTGGCGGCGCGGACAAGGACACGCGAATGGTATCGCCAATGCCCTCTGCCAGTAGCGCGCCGAAGGCAACCGAGGACTTGATGGTTCCCATGAACTTCGGGCCTGCCTCGGTCACACCCAAGTGCAACGGATAGTCAGTCTTTTCCGCCAGCTGGCGGTACGCCTCCACCATCAGGACAGGGTCGGAGTGCTTGACGGAAATAGCGATATCGCCGTAGCCGTGCTCCTCAAACAGGCCAGCTTCCCAAATGGCGGACTCGACGAGTGCCTCCGGGGTGGCTTTGCCGTACTTTTCCAGCAGGCGCTTATCCAAAGAACCACCATTAACGCCGATGCGGATAGGAATGCCGGCATCGCCTGCAGCCTTAGCAACTTCCTTCACGCGACCGTCGAACTCGCGGATATTGCCCGGGTTAACACGGATGGCGGCACAGCCGGCATCGATGGCTTGGAAGATGTACTTAGGCTGGAAGTGGATATCCGCAATAACCGGGATGGGCGACTTCTTAGCAATGGCCGGAAGTGCTTCCGCATCGATGGGCTTAGGACAAGCCACACGCACGATATCGCAGCCGGAAGCGGTCAGCTGCGCAATCTGCTGCAGTGTGCCATTGATGTCGTGCGTCTTCGTATTGGTCATCGACTGCACCGAAATTGGTGAGTCAGAGCCGACACCGACCGGGCCCACCTGCAACTGCCGAGTCTTACGGCGCGGGTGCAGTACTGGTGGCGGGCCGTCTGGGATTCCTAGACCGATGGGGGTCGACATGAATTCTCCTTGTTGAAGCACAGAAATTTATAAGGTGGGTGATTAACGCCCCCACTCTAGCACTGCTTGCTTTATGCCTGAAGTGCGCGCTGTGAGGACACGGCTGCTAACCAAATAGCCGGATAGGGTTAACTACATCGGCGACGATAACGATGACGCCGACGCCCATCAGCAGTGCGGCCATCACATAGGTCACCGGCATCAACTTGGTGTAATCGGCCGGGCCCAAGGCCGGCTTGCCCGCGAGCTTGCGGATGCCATCGCGCAGCTTTTCATAGATGATGACGGCGATATGCCCGCCGTCGAAAGGCGGCAGCGGAACTAGGTTAAATAGAGCGAGGAAGAAGTTCAGCGTTGCCAGCATCATAAAGAACATCGACCACAGGGAACGCTCCGCCAATTCGCCGCCCACACGGGAAGCGCCGACAACGGACATCGGGCCGTCAGCTTCGCGTTCGTGACCAAAGATGGAGGCCACCACGCCCGGCACCTTGCCAGGAAATTGCTTGAGGCCATCTACCGTTGCTTCCAACGAGTAGGTACTAAACCGCCACGTTGCTGGTAGCGCGTCAACAGGGCCGTGCTTTTCGACGACGTCGATAAGCTGATTGCTCAACCCGATAGAGCCGGCATCTATAAGTTCTCCGTCCTTATTGAGCCGCTTAACGGTATCCAGGTGGACTGGGATGTCTTTATCTTTTCCATCGCGCTCAACTGTCAGCGTGATGGTGTCACCAGGACGCTGCATTACCTCATCGCGCAGCTGGGTAAAAGAGTCTATCTTCTGGCCCTCGAAGGCGACGATGATATCGCCCTCCCGCACACCGGCCTTTCCGGCGGGGCCTGGACCCGTACACTTTTCCAGCTCTTGGTTCGGCTTCTGATTGGCCGAGCAGGTCACCTCGCCTACGCGGGGGCGCACATCGGCATCCGGGTTGGGCAGGCCAGCCGTCATCGCGACAAAATAGAGAATGACAAAGCCCAAAATCAGGTTGACGACAATACCGCCGGCCATCACAATAATGCGCTGCCACCATGGCTTTTTATACATGGCGTGGGGTTCTTCGTCCTCGGTGAGGAATTCATCCTGGGCAGTCATTCCGGCGATATCGCAAAAGCCGCCCACAGGGAAGGCCGCCAGCCCGTATTCAGTGTGCCCCTTCCGGAAGGAAAATACGCGCGGACCAAAACCGATAAAGTAGCGGCGCACGCGCATACCAAAGGCACGCGCGCTAAGCATATGGCCTGCTTCATGCAGCGCTACGGTAAGCCCGATGCCAAGGGCGAAAAACACAATGCCCAGCAAATTTGCCATGGTGTGAAAAGCTTTCTAATCAGCCAGCGAATCAATCAGCGCGTTCGCGCGCCTGCGCGCCTCGCCTTCTACTGCGAGGATTACATCGAGGCTAGAGACTACACCAGCAAACTCAGAAGCGGAATCAAGGACCTTGCCCACTACGTCCACGATTTCTGGGAAGTGGATACGCCCGGATAAAAATGCGGCCGCCGCTTCCTCATTGGCGGCGTTATAAATGACCCCCGTTCCCTCGGCCGCGGCGCGGCGGGCGAGATCGACGGCGGGAAAGGCGGCATCGTCAAGCGGCTCAAAACGCCACTCATGCGCCTGCGCAAAATCTAAGGAAGGCTGCGCACCCGGCACGCGGTGCGGCCAATTGAGCGCCAGGGAAATCGGCAGCTTCATCGAAGGCGGCGAAACTTGGGCGATGGTGCAGCCGTCTTTGAAAGTAGCCATAGAGTGAATAATGGACTGTGGATGCACGGTGACATCGATACGCTCAGGGTCGATGTCAAAAAGCAGCGTAGCCTCAATCAGCTCCAGACCTTTATTGATGAGCGTTGCTGAATTGAGGGTATTCATCTGGCCCATCGACCACGTGGGATGCTGCGCCGCTTCCTCGGGAGTCACATCCCACATCTCTTCGCGCGACCACCCGCGGAATGGCCCGCCTGAGGCGGTAAGAACAAGCTTGTCCAGCTCCCCTTCCTCGCCGGCGCGCAGACACTGCGCCATGGCGGAATGTTCCGAATCGACGGGAATAATCTGACCAGGGCGCGCCGCCCGGGTAACAAGCCTGCCACCGGCGACGAGGGATTCCTTATTAGCCAAGGCCAGGTACTCTCCCATTTCGAGTGTCGCCAGGGTGGCTTTAAGGCCCAGGGAGCCTACCAGGGCGTTGAGGACTGTATCGGCCGGAGTCGAACGCACTAGGTTCTCTGCAGCATCGGCGCCACTTAGTACCGAACCGCCTAAGGCAGCGGAAACCTCGGCAGCAGCTTCCTCTTTAGCCACTGCAACGTGGTCAAACGAAAGATTGAGGCGACGGGCCTGATCGATGATGAGCTGCGGGTTGGAGCCGCCCGCCGCGATTCCCACCACGTCGAATTTATCGGGATTATCCGCAATAACTTCCAAAGCTTGCGTGCCGATTGAACCGGTGGAACCAAGAATGAGTATTCGCTGTGTAGTCACCCTTCCACCCTAGCGCCCATCACCACGGGGCGGGCATGGCAGGTAACCAGTACTGCGGCGGGGGTGTTTAATCGCCATCTAAGGCGCGATGATTTAGAATGTGTAGCAGACAAATGGCATTGGTGTGCCCGCACGCCCATCGCGCAGACGGGCATACGCAGAAGCGAAGGAGAGCAAGTGTCTTCCCACAAGCCGGTACCGCAGGTATATGACGGTGTTTCTACTGAGGACGTCCCATCCGCAGGATTCGGTTGGTCCCGCATCAGCCGCTCGGGCGTGCAGATCGCCGGTTGGATTTCCGTTCTCTTCTTGATCGCCTACCACTTTGGTAATCACAAGGGCCACGTTGAGACTGTCTGGCTCGTCGTACTGACTGTCCTGCTGGTAATCGGCCTGCTCATTCATGCTTTCCAGCCTAAGCTGCACCAGGTGCGCACCGTGACCGCCCGCAACCAGCCGGTGGGGCACCAGGAGCCAGACTGGGTCTACGACCAAAAGACCAACACCGGTGTGTACGCCGAGCTGAGCGATTCCCAGCTGCGCGCGCTGAATATCGAGCCTTCCCGCGTTTCTCACCTGCGCGTTGAGCCAGGCACTAACAACGCCACCCCGGTTTCCTCCAGCAAGCACGCGCTCTAAGCTTTCAGCACACTTTAGCTACCGCCGCCCTTCCCCGCGAAGGTCGGCGGTTTCTTTTTGCCTCCGCTTGCCGACGCCTCTCCTCTTACTCAGCGCTCACTCTGCTGGGTGCCGCCCTGCCCACACCCACCCTTAGCAAGAGCGCGGTGTGGGCGATACTTGCTAAGAAGCGCCCGAGTTTTAAGACACCCAGTGGCCCACCTTGGCGTAGATCTCGGGCAGGGTGTTATCGACGCGCTTGCCACTGACCCGCAGTGCGAGGACATAACACGCAACAGGCACGGCTATGACGAGTACAAACCCCAGCGCGACCAGCACCATGTTCGAGCCGTAGCCGATAGCCATTGGGATGACGCCTGGGATGATGGGCGTCCAGCCAATAAACAAACTCAAAATAGCGCTTAAGAAGGCGCTAGCCGAGTAGCCGGATTTATCCGCCCACATATTCCCGCCAGGCCGCGCGGTGGCAAAGGGATTAAAGGTGGTGAGCAGCAATGACAATCCGGCGGAAGAAATGAAGATTCCCAGGGCAGCAACCACCAAACAGGCAGTGAGAGCTTTATCCGCACTTAGCGCAAAAAGCAGCATCGCCGTGAGCACAACAATTATGGTTGAAAGCACCACGTGCGCCCAGTGCCGCGCGTAGAGCAGCGTGCGCGGACGAACTGGGGCGGCCATCTTTACCCACAGGCTTGGACCGTCATAACCAAAATCATTGGTGGCGACGATTCCGCCTATCAGCCCGAGGAATAACAAACCTACTGAAGATAAATCGGAGTCAGTAGCAAAGCCCTGGATAATCAAGACGACTGCCAGAATTGGCTGCATGATAATGCTGCCAATAAGGCGGGAGTCACGGAAAATATAGCGCAGCGAGCGCGTAAATTCCATGGCAGCAGGGCTGCTATAGGAAAAGGAACCAAGGGAAAAGCGGCTTATCCCCTTGGACTTCTCACGGTGATTGCGTGCCGACGGGGAAACCGTACGGTGCTCGAATTGCCGCCGCAACAACCAATGCCACGCCCACACAGCTACGCCCAGAGTCACTGCGGCGATGAGAAATTGTGCGCAGGCTTTCACTAGCTCGCCTTGAGCAAGCGCAAGCGCCCACCCCACCGGTGCTCCAACAGGCGTCCACGCTAATCCTTCACCTACAGTTCCCAACGGAAAGTCAGAGCCCGCGAGAGAAGAAAGTTTAGTAGAGCCAAAGATAAGGACGAACACCGCCACCGAACCCAAGGCCTTAAGCTTCGTGGAACTAAGCTCCGCGACAGTTGACCCGACATGAACCGCGAGATCCACCAGCACCAGCGTCAGCACAAGGGCGAAAAGCATTCCTAGACAGAAAGGCAAGATGAACAATGCCTTCCCGTTTGCCGCCAGGATCACGCTTCCGGCCACCGCATAAGCAATGGACAGCAAGACTGAGACCGGGGCACGCAGATTAAGCACCGAGGCGATAGCGAGTGCCGGTGTGATGTCTTTCAGCCGCAGCGGAAACGCGGAAAGCTCGCGGGCAGATAGCTGGTTCTCTCCGCTGGGCATGATGAGGGTGATAACGATGAAAGCCAGCGTGCCAAGACCAGGGGCCACGGTTAAGGCTTGCACGTTCCCAGTTCCGGTGGAAATATCTGCCGCAGCAAGAGCGGCGAGCGATGCTAGCCCGATGAGTCCATAGAGCAAAAGGCAGATCGGGATCATAACCGCTGCAGCATTCGCTTTAAGGCTTCGCACCCATAGTGTGCGGTGCAGCTTGAGAAGCGTCGAAGTCATTGCGTCTACAACTCCCCTTCCCCGCGCTGCGTTGTGCTGCCTTCGCTGCGCAACCACTCGAAAGAGTCCGCATCAAATTCACTTCCGCCGGCGAAGTGAATGAAGGCATCCGTCAGGCTGCCGCCTTGGCGCACATCTTCCACGTGGCCGGCGGAGAGCACCTGGCCACCGGCGATGATGGCTACGTGATCGCATAAGCCTTCCACTAATTGCATAACATGTGAAGACAGGATTACTGTGCCTCCGCGGGCGACATAGGCGCGCAGGATCTCTTGAATAAGCTGCCCCGAAACGGGATCCACTGCCTCTAGGGGCTCATCTAGTATCACGACCTCTGGGTTATGCAGGAGCGCGCCCGCCAGAAGTATCTTTTTAGTCATGCCGGCGGAGTAGTCCGCGATGGGTTTATCGGCGGCGTCGGCAAGCTGCAAGGCATCCAAAAGCTGTGCGCTGCGGTGCTCGACTTCGGCTTGATTCATGCGGCGCAATGCGCCGAGATAGAACAAGTACTCTGGGCCCGATAAACGGTCGAAGACCGGAGCGCCGTCGACAAGCAGGCCCATGGCCGCCTTGGCTGGCAGTGGCTCCTGCCAGGTATTGTGCCCGGCGATAAAGGCCTCGCCGCTATTTGGGCGCAGGAGGCCACACGCCATGGTCAACATGGTGGTTTTGCCCGCGCCATTGGGGCCAACGATGCCATAAATAGAGCCCCGCGGGATGTCGAGGCTCAAATTCGACACCACGGGGCGTCCAGCGAAAATTTTGTTCAGACCGCGCACGGCAAAGGCCTGCGTGGTCGGATCATCTGCAAGTGGCGGATAATTCGGAACAATCATGTCCGCCAATCTTATCAGTTAGGCTGACTTATCTTCCCGCTCATCCGCTGCAAGCTGACCACAAGCCGCCGCAATCTCATCGCCCTTTGTATCGCGCACCGTGCAGGGAACGCCTTGGGCTTGCACGCGACGCACGAACTCGTCCTGGCGGTCTTGCGGGGCCGCATCCCACTCTGAGCCCGGCGTGGGGTTCAGCGGAATAACATTAACGTGGACCTTGGAGCCCAACTTCTGGTGCAGCTTGCGCCCCAGCATATCGGCGCGGAAATCCTGGTCATTCTTATCGCGAATCAGGGCGTACTCAATGGACACGCGGCGGGCGGACTTATCCGCATAGTAGCGCGCGGCATCCAGCACCTCATCAACAGACCACCGGTTGTTGACGGGCACTAGACCGTCACGCAGCTCATCGTCCGGAGTGTGCAAGGAAACGGCCAGAGTGCAGGCCAAGTCTTCGTCCGCAAGCTTGCGAATTGCCGGAGCCAAGCCCACGGTGGAAACGGTCACGTTGCGCTGGGAAAGGCCAAAACCCGTACCATCCTGGCCAGAAATCTGACGTACGGCCTGGACCACGCGCTTATAGTTGGCCAGCGGCTCACCCATGCCCATGAAGACAACGTTGGACAAACGCCCACCTTCTGCAGCCATGGCGGCCGCAGCGTGGCGGAATTGCTCGACAATCTCGCCCGTGGACAAGTTACGATCAAGGCCGCCCTGGCCAGTAGCGCAGAACGGGCAGGCCATGCCGCACCCTGCCTGGGAAGAAATACACAAAGTAGCGCGACCTGGGTAGCGCATCAGCACTGATTCCAGTAGCGTGCCGTCGTGCAACCGCCACAGGGACTTAGTGGTCTCGCCGTCGTCCGTGGAGGTGGTCCGGATGGGTTTCATCAGCTCAGGGAAGAAGGCTTCCTTGACTGCTTCGCGCTTGCCGGCGGGGATATCGGTCATATCCTCGACGTTGTCGGTGTAGTGCTCGTAATAGTGCTTAGCCAGCTGCTTCGCACGGAATTTAGGTAGGCCAATTTCTGCGAGCTTGTCAATGCGCTCGTCTTCGGTCAGGTCCGCAAAATGCTTAGGAGGCAATCCGCGGCGCGGGGCGGAAAAGTTAAGTTTCACTGGTTGAGCCATAATATTGCCCATCTTTCCACGGTCTGCGTGGGATTTTCCAATTGGAGGCCGTGCCAAGTGGCATAATCGACAGGATTAAAGAAATAATGGATACATGACAAATCCAAATTATCCTGCAGATGATTTTTCTTCTTCCGACGCAGACCTCTCCTCGGCGGAGCTGAACGCTTCTGAACCGGAGACTAGTTCTGACCTAGAACCAGCCGTTTCTGACTCTACTTCTCACTCCACCCAGCCCTCTGGCAAGGCGAAGGGATCTTTCGCGGCCAGCACGTGGATGGCGCTTATCGTAGGATTCCTGCTGCTGATTGTCCTCATTGTGTTCATCATGCAAAACCAGCACGAGGTTCCCATGAACTTCCTGGGCTGGTCTGGCGAGTTCCCCGCCGGAATTGCTTTCCTCATTTTTGCTATCGGCGGCGCACTCATCATGGCGCTAGTCGGTGGCTGGCGCATGTTTGAGTTGCGTCGCCAGCTACGCAAGCAAGCGCAGCAGGTATAAATCTATATAAAAGCCGCCTCTCCCCTGTTCTGCCGTCTTTTTCGGGCAGTTTATACGGGAGAGGCGGCTTTTGTTTGTCTGATGTTCCTATGGTGTAAACGTAGACAGGAAGCTAATCGCTACCCAGGTGACCATGGCAGAAGGTAGCATGCCATCCAAACGGTCCATGAGGCCGCCGTGGCCGGGCAATAATGCCGACATGTCTTTAATACCCAGCTCGCGCTTAAATTGGGATTCCACCAAGTCTCCCAAGGTGGCACAGATAACTAGACCGAGCCCCATCAGGCCACCCACCCAGGCATCGTGATGGAGCAGAAATTTCACCGTGAGCGCACCGGTCACCACGCCGAAGATGATGGACCCACAAAACCCCTCCCACGATTTTTTAGGGCTCACCGCAGGTGCCATGGGGTGCGAACCAAACATCACGCCCGCAACATATCCGCCGGTATCGGAAGCCACAACGCACAGCATAAAGACGACGATGGAGGCAGCCCCACTGGAAAATGGAGTCGACACTAGCGACAACATAGCTGCGAAGGTGGCAAAAAGGGGAATCCACGTCAGCACAAAAATACCGACGGACATATCACGCAGGTAGTTGATAGGCGGACGATGACGGCCATTATGGAAAAGGCGGCCAAACATAAGTGCCAGCACCGCAGTGACATAGACCGCTACCAGGCCTGGCGCACCCAGGGGCCATGAGATCCACACCATGGCTTGGCCCAGAATAATAAGCAGCGTACGCGGAACATAGTAGGAATGCTCCCGCAGGCGGCTGAGGACCTCCCACATCGCAACGCCTACTGCAAGCGCTACGACCGCATACCAAGCCAGCGGACCAGCCCACACGGCAAGCACCACAAGAACGCCGAGCCCCACGCCAACACCGATAGCGGCCGGCAAGTCGCGGCCTGCACCATTCTTTGGCTGTGGCAATCGGCGGTTTATGGCGTCACTCACCGTGACCGGCTCCTTTCGCTGTCTTGTGTGATTCCCCGGCTAACATGCTCAGTTCCGCCGGCTCTGCCCCGTTTGTGGGAGCGGCGGGCCTTGGAACAGAAAAAGCGCCGCCGGCCGAGGAGACAGGCACGGCGGCAACAAAGCGGAGGTCCTAGACCTCCATCAGCTCGTTTTCCTTATTCTCTACCAAGCTGTCTACCTGCTCGATGTAGCCGGAGGTAATCTTTTCCATTTCCTTTTCTGCTGCGATGACTTCGTCCTCGCCGGCATCGCCGTCCTTTTGCAGCTTCTTCAACTGCTCCATGGCCTTGCGGCGAATATTACGGATAGCGATCTTGCCATCCTCACCCTTGCTCTTAGCCAGCTTCACCATTTCTTTACGGCGTTCCTCCGTCAACTGCGGGACAGTCACGCGCAGAACCTGACCATCGTTGGTGGGATTGACGCCCAAATCCGAGTTGCGGATGGAATTTTCAATCTCATGGATCATGGACTGCTCATAAGGCTTGATGAGCAGCATGCGCGGCTCTGGTACGGATATGGTAGCCATTTGGGTAATCGGGGTGGGAACACCGTAGTATTCGGCTACCAAGCCGTTGAACATGGCGGGGTTCGCGCGGCCGGTACGAATGGTCACCAGCTGCTCGCGGGTGTGCTCGACGGAAGCGGTCATGTGCTCTTCTGCTTCGAGCTGAATCTCATCGATCATGAGGCTAAATCATCCTTAAACGAATAGGGGTGGCTGTATAAAAAGGTAGCAGGTTCGCAGCCGCTACAGTATTAGGACTGCACCAGCGTGCCGATAACTTCACCGCCAGCTGCGCGGGCAATATTGCCCTCCTCCAGCAGGTTAAAGACCAAAATCGGCATATCATTGTCCATGCACAGGCTAAAGGCCGTTGCATCTGCCACCTTTAGGCCCTTTTCAATGACCTCACGCGGGGTAATTTCGGAGTACAACTCTGCATCCGGATTGGTGCGCGGGTCATCCGAGTAGACGCCGTCGACTGCCTTAGCCAGGAACAGAACCTCGGCGCCAATTTCCAAGGCGCGCTGCGCGGCGGTGGTATCCGTGGAGAAGTACGGCATACCCATGCCAGCGCCGAAGATAACTACGCGGCCCTTTTCCAAATGGCGGTCCGCACGCAGCGGCAGGTACGGCTCAGCAATCTGCGCCATGTTGATGGAGGTCTGTACGCGGCAATCAACACCTTGCTGCTTGAGGAAATCCTGCAGTGCAAGGGAATTCATTACCGTGCCGAGCATGCCCATGTAGTCCGAGCGTGCCCGGTCCATACCGCGCTGGGATAGCTCCGCGCCGCGGAAGAAGTTTCCGCCGCCAATCACCACTGCAATCTCGATTCCTTGGCGGGAGACCTCGGCGATTTGGCGGGCAACGTTTTCAACCACATCCGGATCGATACCGACCTTACCGCCGCCGAACATCTCACCGCCCAGCTTCAGCATTACTCGCTTATATCCGGTTCGCTTAATATCTGCAGCAGTCACGCCTACTTCGTCTCCTTAACGCGGGGCAGTTTCAATCTCCGCCCCATCTTACCCATATATCTTTCGCATCCTCACACCACCTGCCGATGCAGCCCGGTGGGTTTAAGCTAGGCACCAAAAAGGCACCTAGAGAAAAGAGAACCTCGCGCCGGTCACCCCATTAGCGCACAACAAAGCCCACAAAGGACGGTCCTTTGTGGGCTAGGTTTTAAAAGCGAGAGCGTGCTTAAGCGCCAACCTCGTAGCGAACGAAGCCAGTGATGGTGGTGCCAGCCTCTTCCGCAACCTGCTTTACGGTCTTCTTGTTATCAGACAAGGAAGCCTGCTCCAGCAGAACGATGGACTTGAAGAAGCCGTTCAGGCGGCCTTCCACGATCTTCGGCAGGGCTGCCTCCGGCTTGCCCTCCTCACGAGTAGTGGCCTCAGCGATCTCGCGCTCCTTTTCGACGATCTCTGCAGGAACGTCTTCGCGGGTGAGGTACTCAGCGTTCATTGCAGCAATCTGCAGGGCGGCAGCGTGAGCGCCTTCCTCGTTGCCCTCGTAGGAAACCAGAACGCCCACTGCCGGCGGCAGATCAGCGGAACGCTGGTGCAGGTAAACAGCAATGTTGTCACCCTCTACGGTAACTGCACGGCGTGCCTGCAGCTTCTCACCGGTCTTAGCGGACTCCTCGTCCACTACCTCGGAAACCTTCTTGCCGTCGATCTCAATGTTGTTGAGTTCGTCTGCGGAGTTTGCCTTGGCCTCAGCGGCAGCGTCAGCAATCTTGGCTGCGAAGGTCTTGAAAGCCTCGTTCTTAGCAACGAAGTCGGTCTCACAGTTGATCTCGACCATAGTGTTGCCAGAAACAGCAATCAGGCCTTCGGTTGCCTCGCGGTCAGCGCGCTTGGAGACGTTCTTAGCGCCCTTGATGCGCAGGTACTCAACGGCCTTATCGTAGTCGCCGTTGGACTCTTCCAGAGCCTTCTTGCAATCGAGCATGCCGGAGCCGGTAGCTTCGCGCAGTGCCTTGACGTCTGCAGCAGTGTAGTTCGCCATAGTTGGGGCGATCCTCCTTGAAAATCAAACAGTGTTCGTTCAAACAGCGTAGTCGACGCGGTGAAATCGCGCCGCTTTAGGGTGGCAGAAACCACCCCTTTTCTCACCTATGCATGAAGGTGGAGCTGGCTTCAGCAGCACCCAGCATAGATAAAACCAACCCCCGCCGCCGTTTGAGCACGGTGGCGGGGGTTGGTAAACAGCCTTGGGCAGGTATTACTCCCTTGCTGCCCCACACCAAAAGTGCGTGGGGTATTCAGTTAAACGCAGGTAAGGAAGGTTCCTACCAAGAAAGTACGATTACTTCTCGGCCTTGTCTGCGGATGCTTCCTCAGACTTTTCTGCGGAAGCCGGATCGGAAGCTGCGGCAGCCGCCTCAGCGTCACGCTTTTCCTTTTCAGCAGAGTCGCCGGCAGCTTCCTTGGCTGCAGCCAGCTGACGCTCCTCACGAGCCTTCTTGCCTTCCTCTACAGCGGAGGCAACGATGCCGGAGAGCAGCTTGGTGGAACGGATGGCGTCGTCGTTGCCCGGAATCGGGAAGTCAACGTCGTCCGGGTCGCAGTTGGTGTCCAAGATGGCAACAACTGGGATGTTCAGCTTGTGAGCTTCCTTGACCGCGATGTGCTCCTTGTTGGTATCAACAATCCACAGAGCGGACGGGGTCTTAGCCATATCGGAGATGCCGCCCAGAACGCGCTCGAGCTTGGCGCGCTCACGGTTGAGCATGAGAACTTCCTTCTTGGTGCGGCCCTTGTAGCCGTCCTCACGCTCGTCCATTGCCTGAAGCTCCTTCATGCGCTTCAGACGCTTGGACACGGTCTGGAAGTTGGTGAGCATGCCGCCCAACCAGCGGTGGTTTACGTAAGGCATACCGACGCGGGTTGCTTCCTCAGCAACTGCTTCCTGAGCCTGCTTCTTGGTACCAACGAACAGGATGGTGCCGCCGTGTGCAACGGTTTCCTTGACGAACTCATAAGCCTCGTCAATGTAGGTCAGCGTCTGCTGCAGGTCGATGATGTAGATGCCGTTACGGTCAGTGAAGATGAAACGACGCATCTTCGGATTCCAGCGACGGGTCTGGTGGCCAAAGTGCACACCAGCGTCGAGGAGCTCGCGCATGGTTACAACTGCCATGATTCGCTCGCTTTCTTTTATCTTGTCTTTCGGTTTTCCAATTGTGCGGTGTTTTATTCCGCACCCTAGCAACGAAGGCCCCGCTGACACCTTGTTTCCAAGGACCACGTCAGCCGCCAGGCTGTCTCTTCCTTCCAGCAGGAAGCGACAACTTCGCCGCGCGTAGTCAATGCCTCCACACGGTGGACACACTGCTGCCTCAAAGAATAATCCCTCTACGCTGGTTTTTCCAAACCGAATACAACTTATTCACACTAGGGTCGAAGCTGCTAAGCATCATGCGCCACATTCACCCCAATTGGACCATCCGCTACTCGTAATCCACAGCCCCACAGGCAAGGGCTTTCTGACAGCTCACCTCTGGTTAATGCTTTTCCCATGAGCCATTTTTCTGTGTCTTTTTCAAAGCCCGCTTTCCGACGCCCCACCTTCACCACCACTGCCTTCCTCGTCGTTTCTTCCCTCCTACTACTGTGCTGCCCGCCGGCCACGGCCTACGTTGATCCTGCCTCGGGTAAGCCAAACCCGGCGCGGGTTTTGCGCGGGTTTGAAGCTCCCGAACAAAAGTGGAGTCCCGGCCACCGCGGTGTAGACATGGCCCTTGCCGTGGGTTCTCCGGTGGTAGCCGCTGAAGATGGCGTTGTCGCGTTTGTCGGCACGGTGGCAGGAAAACCGGTCGTTTCCATCACCCATGCAGACGGGGTAAGGACGACTTATCAGCCCGTACACGGCACCGTAAAACAAGGCCAAGAAGTTCGCGAAGGACAAGTCATTGGCCGCTTGGGCAATCCCGTCGATGGCTATCCCGGCCTGCACTGGGGCGCCCTCATTGCAAAAGATACCTATATCGATCCTTTAACCTTGCTGGATATGCCAGTGATACGCCTCAAGCCACTTTAAGCTCGAGGATGCGCCTGGTTATATACGCGTTGCAATCTTTGCGCAGATACGTGGGTATAGATCTGCGTGGTATTAAGCGAGGAATGCCCCAATAGTTCTTGCACAACCCGCAAATCTGCCCCGCCTTCTAGGAGGTGGGTGGCAGCCGAGTGCCGCACTCCGTGCGGGGTAAGCCCTTGTGCACCGCTAACTTTGGCGGCCCTATCCACAATGCGCCGCACCTGGCGCTGGTCAATGCGCCCTCCCCTGCTGCCTACGAATACGGCTTTAGTTCCTTCCTCAGCGAGTTGTCCACGGCCCTTTTCTATCCACTGCCGCAAGGCGTCGTCCGCCGCATGACCAAAAGGCACCACGCGCTGCTTATCTCCCTTACCGGTTACGTGCAAGGTGCCGCGATAAAAATCAATATCGCTCAGGTCTAGGCGCACCAGCTCCGCCACGCGCATCCCGGAGGCATACAGCAACTCCAAGATGGCACTATCGCGCAGGAAGTGAGCTTCGTCTGCAGAAACCGCATTGCCCATGAGCGCACCGGCCTGCTCGGGGGATAGAACCGTCGGTAGGTGGCGGCCTACCTTGGGCGTGACTAGCCGTGCGGCTACATCTCGCTCGAGGTGCCCTTCGCGCACTGCCCAAGTGGAAAACCCTTTGGCCGCTGCGGTGCGACGCGCCAAGGTGGAGCGCGACTTTCCTTCCGCTACGGCCTCTGCCAGCCATTGGCGCAGGCTGTTGAGGTTAAATTCCGCAAAGGTAGGAACGCTGCGAGCAAGGTCGCGCAGATCTGAGCGATACCCACGTACCGTTGCCTCCGCACGGCCTTTCACGTGCAGTTGGAAATCCACGAAATCCTCGATAGCCTCAGCCATCTGCCCTTGAATATCCGGCGCCTTCGCGGAAACTCCATCTTCACTCATGTCACAGCAGTGTACTCGCCTTTCGCTGGGGCGATCTATTCCGTTTCCCGGCGCGCCCAGGTATTGCCGTGGCGGACAACGACACACATCTTCTCTAACGCCAATAAAAGGTGAACTGTCAACGGCAGACGAAATCCGGCGTCGCGGGCAATGTCCTCTGCCGTAGCTTTTTCTTGGCCTGGCGGCGGTGTTGCATCAAAGACTCGCAACTCATTGCGGGAGAGACGTTGTGTCATTGTTGCCGCAAAATTGATTTCATATTGTGCACCTGGATCTACTTCCCCGGCGCGGCTGACTAAGGCGCGAATTTCATCGGCGCTGGTGACCAACTGTGCACGGCCTTCCTGAATGCGCTGGTGACAGCCCAGCGAGCCGCTAGTGGTTATCGGCCCCGGTACAGCCATGGCCACGCGTCCTAGCGCTTCTGCCCAGTTGAGAGTATTAAGTGCGCCGGATCGAAAAGCCGCCTCCATAACTACGGTGCCGTGACTGAGTGCTGCTACTAAACGATTGCGCGTTAGGAACCGGTGTCGCTTCGGTGCGGTTTCCGGTGCGAATTCAGAAATAACGCACCCGTTATCCGCGATCTTGGCAAATAGGTTGGCATTGCGAGCCGGATAGTCCCTATCGATGCCGCACGCTGCTATAGCTACCGTGTGCCCGTTGTTGTGCAAAGCAGTTTCATGCGCCACGGTATCAACGCCTAGGGCGCCGCCAGATATAGGAGTCCATTCGTGTTGAACCAATCCGGACACTACGTTTTGGGTTGCCTGCCAGCCATAGCGAGAAATGGCGCGAGTGCCAACAATCGCTACAGCCTGAGCAACCTCCTGCTTCACAGGGGCGCCACGCACCCAGAGGCTGTGCGGCGGCAGTGCTTGGTCATCAAAGGTAGCTGGGGCTTCCCCGCTGTTTTGATAAAAGCCGAATGCGGAATCAAACTCCTCCGTTGGCCATTCTGGGCTTTCTGCCGTGATGAGCCGAGCCCCAACGCGTTCTGCTGCTGCCATATCCTCCGCTTGACGCAGCCAATCATAACGGGAGGCCGTGCGCGCAAGCAGCGGTCCTATCCATTCGGCACGATGGTAGATTCCATGGGCGATTTCCTCGGCCGGATACTGCGTAAGCAGGGCCTGCAAGGCAGCGGAAGGGCCTTCTACCACGCGGTTGAGGTATACCCAGGTGGCATAAGGGGTGGAGAGATCTAATTCGCTCATGCCGCGAGCCTTCCCACGTTGATGGAGCCACGCAGGTCGAGTGCGCGTCCCACCTCATCCAAGTCCGGCTGCATCTTTCCTGCTAAATCAGCTAAGGTCCACGAAAGCCTGAGCACACGGTCCACCCCGCGCTGGGAAATTTCGCCTTCCGCCAGGTAGGCGGACAACATGACCATTGCAGCATCTGCAGCCGGCCGCTTTCGGCGCAAGTAGGACGAAGGGACCTCGCCATTGGTCCGCGCGGAAATGCCATCCGCCCACCACCGCGCAGCGGCACGCTCGCGGGCAGCGGCAACTCGCTCGGCAATGACTGCGGAGTCTTCTTCGCCCTCCGCGTTAATCGTCGCCGCCTGCCCACTTAAGGTGACCACCATATCTAGACGGTCCCGGAGCGGACCGGAGAGGTTGGACAGATAGTTCATGCGCTCGTGGGGGTTACACCTGCACTGCGAAGGATCTTCTGCCGAGCACCTACACGGGTTTGCTGCCATGACCAGTTGGAAGCGAGCAGGATAGATAACTTCTCGGCGCGAGCGCGCAAGCCGTACTTGCCCTTCTTCCAACGGGGCACGCAGGCCATCGAGTACCGGTGCGGCAACCTCGCTGACCTCGTCGAGGAAGAGCACACCATTGTGAGCCAGGCTTACCGCTCCTGGGCGCGGATGCCCGGATCCGCCACCCAGCAGCGCGGCCCGAGTAACCGAGGCATGCGGGGCGATAAACGGAGCATGCTCAATGACCTCACCTGGCGTTCCGGTAAGCGAATGAATCGCGGTGGTCTCTACCTGCTGATCCGGGGTAAGTGTAGGCAGGATGGTGGGCAGACGGGAGGCAATCATGGACTTTCCCGCCCCGGGAGGGCCAATCATCATAAGGTGGTGCCCACCGGCCGCAGCAACCTCGGCGGCCCATTTTGCATTAGCTTGGCCCGCGATATCGCAAAAGTCCAAGCGCATCGTGGCTGCAGGCGCAGCTTCGAGCGAGCCAGAAAAACTCGCCGCCTGCGGTAACCCTCGGTTTCCGCACGCCCAGCTAAAAGCCTCTTTCAAAGATGCTGCGACGAGTACGTCCAAATCCGGCACCAAGGTTGCCTCGGCTGCGTTACCCGGCGGCACGATAAGAGTTGATATTCCCTGCTCCCTTGCGGCTAGGAGGGCCGGAATAATACCTGCGACGGGCCGAACGGATCCGTCGAGACCGAGCTCTCCCAAAACCAAGGTGCGCTGCAGCCGCCTCGCGGGCGAAGGCGAATTGCCAAAGCGCGGAAAGTCACCTTCTGCCTGCGCCGCCAGGATCGCGAGCGCTATGGGTAAGTCAAAGTGGGAACCGGATTTGGGAAGCGACGCTGGAGACATCGAGACGACCACCTTGGTCTTGGGCCAAGGAAGGTGGGAGTTAAAGGCTGCAGTCTTGATCCTATCCCGCGATTCAGAGATCGCGGTATCCGTCTGCCCCACAACATGTATCCCTGGCAGGCCGTGGCCAACGTTCGCTTCTACATCGACTAGCTGTGCTAGAACTCCGTTGAGGGACATCGTTAAGCAATTACCTAGAGCCATCTTCAACCCCCTTGAAGTGTTCTAGCGCAAATCCCTGCCCGCGCTCCAACAACGTTATAACGTCGAATCGCACCGAAGACAGTGGCTTTCCATCGAGCCACTGCGCTGCAGCCTTGCGAAGGCGCGCTAGCTTCTGCGGGGTTACGGCTTCTGCTACCCCGAAGCTGGGAGTAGCGCGCGTTTTAACCTCAACAAAGACGATGGTTCCGTCCGCCTCGCGCGCGATGAGGTCAATTTCTCCTACCCTATAAGAGACATTAGCGGCAATAATTTCGGCCCCGCGTTCACGGAGGTAGCGCGCGGCGAAGGCTTCTCCCCTTTTCCCTAAGACTTGCTTATGGCGAGGCTTCTTCGTGGCTAGGTGGTGTTCTGAACTAAATTGCATTGCAGTTTATCCTTGTGCGTCGTGAAATTCATCGGCCTGCACAGAACACCGCAGCTAGCATGGGGTGCACAAGGTGTACAAAACGGAAAGTGCCCAGGCTGTGGATAACTATGCTTCGAGGCACTGTTATCCACAACCAGGGCACAACGCTTGTAGTGCCGAGTTGACAAAATTACTCCGGCATCATGAATTCAGGCTTATCCAGCTCTTCGATATTGACGTCCTTGTAGGTAATGACGCGAACATAGCGCACAAAGCGGGCGGAGCGGTACATATCCCATACCCAAGCATCGGACATGCGCACCTCGTAGTACACATCAGGTCCAGAGGTATGCGGAATGAGCTCTACCGCATTAGCCAGGTAAAAGCGCCGCTCAGTTTCAACGACATAGGAAAACTGACTGACAACGTCTCGGTACTCGCGGTAGAGGGACAGCTCTACCTCAGCCTCGTAGTTATCGAGTTCCTCTGCACTCACGGTGGACCTCCAGGTTGTGGGTTAGCTCGCTTAAGCTTAGCGCGCAGGAGGCTAGATTCTAGCTAGGCACGCGCGGCGAACTCCGCATGAGCGCGGCGGACATTGTCATAGCTCATCCGGTGTTCCGGGCACGCTCCAAGCGCCGAAATTGCAGCCTCGTGTGCCTTAGTCCCATAGCCTTTGTGCTTGGCCAATTCATAGCCGGGATAGCGCGCATCAAGGTCGCGCATCAGGTGGTCGCGACTCACTTTTGCCAAGACACTTGCCGCGGCGATACACCGCGCGGCTGCATCGCCGCCGATGATGGGCAGCTGGGGTTGGGTAAGGCCGGGGATAAAGAGGGCGTCGCTAAGCACATAGCCTGGGCGGATATCCAGGCGTGCTACCGCCCTGCGCATACCGGAAATATTAGCGTGCTGGATGCCGCGCTTATCGATGTCCCCCGCGCTAATGTGCACCACAGACCAGTCCACAGCCTTGTCCTTAATGAGTGGAAAGAGCCGCTCGCGCTGCCGGGGAGTCAGTTTTTTGGAATCGCTAAGCTCCGCCAGCTCCTTGATCGGGCGATTAGGCATAATGCAGGCCGCGATGGTGATTGGCCCGCAACACGCGCCGCGCCCGGCCTCATCCACTCCAGCCACCGGCCCGAGCCCAGCCTTGCTCAAAGCCAGCTCATAGGTGCGTCGTTGCTTAAGCCGCCGCATGCGAAATCTCTGGGTGTTCCACCCCACCCCACCGCGACAGAGGCAAGATGACAGCCTCAACTCGGCCGCGAATATTGTCCACTGGCACGGTGCCTTGTAGGTTATCGCCCAAGTGCGCACGCGAATCGAGGGAGTTGGTGCGATTATCTCCCATTACCCAGAGATGCCCCTCCGGGACGGTGACGGGGCCGAAGTACTCGCCGCCACACTCCTGGGAGCCAACACCGGGGTCTACGGGAATCTCCGGTGGATCAAGCACGAATGATTGATCAATCGGCTGACCATCCACCATCACCGAAGGATCACCAGCCTCACAGCTCACCGTTTGTCCGCCGGTAGCAATTACCCGCTTGACGAGGATATTTTCCCCGTTGGGCAAAAGCCCAACTGCCGCCAAAGCATTCTGCGCACCTCGCACAATAATATTGCGCGAGCGTGTGACCTGAAACTCGTTATTCCACGACTCCGGCCCTTCGAAGACAACCACCTCCCCAGGTTGTGGGTCTGTGAAGTAATAGCTGACCTTCTGCACTGCGATGCGATCATTTTCGCAGCCGGCACAACCATGCAGGGTAGGTTCCATCGACGCAGAAGGAATGACATACATCCGTCCCACCAATGCTTGTAACAGCACCAGCAGGACAAAACCTGCCACCACGGGGAAGAAAAAATCCCGGGTGCGCAGGCGTTGGGAAGAAGGTTTATTCCTGGATGTCCGGGTCATCGATGCCACCGATGCGGGTAAACGGCCAGAAGACGAACTTCACCTTGCCGCGGACATTTTCCACCGGTACTGTGCCGTGGAATTTATCGGTCATGTGATAGCGAGAATCTGCCGAGGCCGTGCGATTATCACCCATGACCCAGATATTGCCCTCCGGTACTTCCACGGGACCAAAGTACGGGCCTCCACAAGCTTCCGAGCCTGTCGACTTATCTACCGGGTACGTTGGCGGGTCTTGCACGTAGTCTTGCTCGATGGGCTTGCCATCAACCATGACTGCAGGATCGCCCTCCTGGCAAGACACTGTCTGCCCACCGGTAGCAATCACGCGCTTAACCAGGGTATTTTCATCGGGCGGCGCCAAGGATACAAAGCTCAATGCATCCTGCACCCCGTGGATTACCGGGTTGGACGAGCGCGGCGAGACATAGCTGGAATTCCAGTCCTCGGTGCCTTTGAAGACGACAACATCGCCTGGTTCTGGCTCTCCATCGCCGTAATAGGAGATCTTTTCCGTAAAGATACGGTCATTCGTACAGCCCTCGCAGCCATGCAGTGTCGGCTCCATCGAGCCGGAAGGGATCACATACTGCCGTCCGATAAAGTTCTGGAAAAGGCCCACGATAACAAGGACCGTTGCCACGACCAGAAGGGTTTCCAGCAGCCACGGCATGTCTTTTTTCTTGGTTGCCCCTTCGCCTTGCGGGGAAGCGTTCCCCTCTACGGGGTTGGCCCCCTCACCTTCAGGCGACTGTTCCTGCGAGATGCTGTCTTTATTCACGCGCTAAATCCTAGCAACCCCACGTCCCGGTTCCCGCCTTATCCCCCTCGCGGCTGGAGAATTCACAGGCAACTATCCGGTTAAAGCCTGCCGGCTGACACCAGGAAATAGCTGGCAATAGGCACAAAAATCCCCCTTGCACCCACAAGGGTGCAAGGGGGATGGTGGCGCGCAGCGCACTAATACTAGCGACGCTCCTTGATGCGAGCCTTCTTACCGCGCAGATCGCGCAGGTAGTACAGCTTCGCACGGCGAACGCGGCCGCGGCGGGAGACCTTGATGGACTCCAGGTTCGGGGAGTGAACCGGGAAGGTACGCTCAACGCCGATACCGAAGGAGACCTTACGGACGGTGAAGGTCTCACGGATGCCGGAACCCTGACGACGGATGCAGATGCCCTTGAACAGCTGTGCACGCTCGTTGTTACCCTCGATAACCTTTACGTTAACGTCGAGGGTATCGCCTGGGCGAAAGGACGGGATATCGTCGCGCAGCTGTGCTGCATCGACCTTGTCAATAATGTTGGACATGCCAATATTCCTTTTCAGTTTGGGACAGAGGACCCTAGCGGCGCTAAGCCTAACCGGTTCGTGCCCGTTACATAGAACGGCCACCTATTTTTCCATATGTACCTGCAGGAACCAAATTTCCTTCCCGGCACTTCTTTCTCTCCCCCGCCCAAGCTACGCCGCCGCAGCTTAGGAGGGAAACTGCTAAGCGGCCGCCCCCACCACCGCTAGGTGAAGTTTGCGCAGGTGATTGGATGGGTTCCACCTCGCCCGCATCATGGTTCCGACAACATCGTGGCAGAATCCTCCCTCCGGACTGCAAAAGCTCCCACCGTACGCAACGATGGGAGCTAAAGCAGCAGGCAAAACACTAGACCACGGCGGTTAGAAGCCTGCCTTCTTCAGGGCATCGGCCATGGCGCCACCACCGCCGGAGCCACCTCGACCGCCAGTGCGGCCGCGCGAGCCACCCCGGGAACCGCGCCCGGATTTGTGTCCGGAGCGCTTCCCTTCTCCCCTGGCGGCAGAGTTTGCGGCATGTTGCGCATCGCCACGGCGCTTGGGAGCCTGCTGCCCCGGTTCATCATCGAGGCGCAAAGACAAGCCGATGCGCTGCCGCTCGACGTCGACCTCCATGACTTTTACCTTGACCACTTGGCCAGAGCGCACGACCTCGTGCGGATCAGAGACGAACTTGTGGCTCATGGCAGAAACATGGACGAGGCCGTCCTGATGTACTCCAACGTCCACAAAAGCGCCAAAGGCCGCCACGTTGGTAACTGTGCCCTCAAGGATCATTCCCGGGGTGAGATCGGAGACCTTATGTACCCCCTCTTTGAAGGTTGCGGTCTTAAATTCCGGACGCGGGTCGCGGCCGGGTTTATCCAGCTCAGCGATGATATCGGTCACCGTAGGGATACCAAAGGTCTCATCTGCAAAATCTGTTGGCACAAGCTTGGAAAGTACGCGCGTATTGCCAATAAGCTCGGAAATGCCCAGACCGGTCTTTTCCGCAATGCGGGAGACCACCGGATAAGCCTCAGGGTGCACGGCGGAGGCATCCAACGGATCGGTGCCGCCATTGATGCGAAGAAAGCCGGCTGACTGCTCAAACGCCTTAGGTCCGAGACGCGGCACCTTCTTCAGTGCCTTGCGGGAAGCAAAGGACCCGTTTTCATTGCGATAGGCCACAATATTGGCAGCGATGGTGGAATTAACTCCAGCCACCCGCTCCAGCAGCGGGACGGAAGCAGTGTTGAGATCTACGCCCACGCCGTTCACGGCACTTTCCACCACACCATCAAGGGTGCGAGCGAGCGCGGTCTGGTTAACATCGTGCTGATACTGCCCCACCCCAATAGCCTTCGGATCGATCTTTACCAGCTCCGCCAGAGGATCCTGCAAACGACGAGCGATGGAGACTGCACCACGCAGCGAGACATCCATATCGGGGAATTCCGCCGCCGCCAGCTGCGAGGCAGAATACACCGAAGCGCCGGACTCTGAGACTACGACGGGCGTGGGACGCTGGCGTCCGGCCTGCTTGATGAGGTCCGCAATCTCCTGGGCGAGCTTCTCGGTCTCACGGGAGGCAGTACCATTTCCGATGGCCAAAAGGTCCACCGAATGCTTGGCGCACAAGGTAGACAAGGTCTGTAACGCCTGGCTCCACTGATTCTGCGGCTGGTGCGGGTAGACAATAGTGGTATCGAGCACTTTGCCGGTTTTGTCTACAACCGCACACTTGACGCCATTGCGGTATCCCGGATCCAGGCCAATGGTGGCACGCTGACCTGCCGGCGCAGCAAGTAGCACATCCCGCAAATTGGTGGCAAAAATCTTGAGCGCACCTTCCTCTGCCACTTCTTTCAGGCGCATACGTACATCCAGGCTGGAGGAAATATAAAGCTTGGTGCGCCAGCCCCAATGGACGGCGTCAGCAAGCCACTTGGAGGAGCGATCCAGTTCAAAGCGGGAGGCAATAACGTCCTCATAGTCCGCGTCATCGCCAGCATCAAGCTGCAATTGCAATACGCCTTCATTCTCGCCCCGCAGGAGCGCCAAAATGCGGTGCGAGGGCAATGTGTGGAAAGACTCGTTGAAGGAGAAATAATCCTTAAACTTCGCCCCTTCTGCTTCCTTGCCTTCAATGACGTGCGCGCCCATAACACCCTTAGTAAACATGCGCTCTCGCACCTCACCCACCAGGTCAGCGTCCAGTGCGAAGCGATCCACCAGGATGGCGCGGGCGCCGTCGAGGGCTTTCTTTGTATCTTCAAAGCCCTCGCAAAGGAAGGCCTGCGCTAGATCTTCTGGGGTGGCGTGAGGATCCGCGATGAGCTTATCGGTCAGCTCTTCTAGGCCGGCCTCGCGGGCAATATCCGCCTTAGTTTTACGGCGCTTCTTATACGGCAGGTACAGGTCCTCCAGGCGCGCCTTGGTTTCGCAGGCAAGGATTTGTTTCTTCAGGGCGCCGCTAAGCTTGCCCTGCTCCTCAATCGCCGCAAGGATGGTCTCCTTACGCTCCTGCAATTCCTTCAGGTAATTCGCACGCTCCTCAATAGTGCGCAGCTGGGAGTCATCCAGCTCGCTGGTGGCCTCCTTGCGGTAGCGGGCAATAAAAGGCACGGTATTGCCCTCCGCAAGGAGCTGCAACGCGGTGGAAATCTGTGTTTCCTTCACGTTGAGCTCGGCGGCGATGGTTGCCGCAATATTCACGTGGTCTCCTCACTCTTTTCTCGAGGTTTGGGATTAGACCCACCCAATTTACCGCACGGCCCTTACACCGCCTTCGCTTGCCGACGCCCCCTCAACGCAAAAACCTCCTTTCCAGCAAGGAAAGGAGGAAGGTGCGGCGCGTGCCTAGTGGATAACCACGCGGGCGTTCTTGCCGCCGGTGCAAGTAACTCGGGCGGAGCTACCGGAGCAGTACATGGTGTAGGTACCACCGGTGCTCGGCGAATAGACACTCAAGGTGACGTTGGTGCCGCCGCCTGCAACCCAGTTATTCATAAAAGCGGTGTAGACGTTGCGAGCAAAAGGACTGGTAGTCGGGCCAGTCGCATAATAGTTAGGGTAATCACCCCAGGAATGTCCATTGCTGGAACCAACGGAATCGACCTGTGCCGGTGCTGGTGCCGGGGCTTCCTTGGTCTCGGTCACCGTGACCGGGCTGGAGTCCTCATCCTCTGCAGAATCCTTGGAGGAACCGGATTTCTTGTCGGATCCTGTCCCGGATCCGGATCCGCTACTCGCATCCGATTGCTGGAATTCGTTATTACCTGCAGCGCTCTCCGTAGAATCGCTCTGGTTATTGGTCACGAACATAATGACCATGGCAGCCACCGCGATTACCGCCACAATGGCTGCGATAATCGCAGCGATCGTGGCACCGCTGACGCCGCCATTGTTCTGCGGCTGGGGATAATACTGTTGGTTGTACTGGGGCGGCTGTTGATTATTTCCATCGTAATTATTGCCATTGGGAGCCGTCATAATTAAGGAACCACCTTGGGAATAGAAAATTGGAGGCAATGTCCCCCTTACTATAACCCCAAACGGCCTAAGCGCTGCAGATTTAGCGTGAAAATGCGGCGATTAATTTTCTCGTCGGCGCCTATTGCGCAGCTTCCGCTCGCCATACCGCTGGGGTACCAAGCCCCATCTCTGTAAAACCGATTTCCGCGCTCCCCAACCACAGCGCTTCCGGGGGCAAACATTCCGCCACAGTGGGGGCCACGGTGGCTAAGGGGAGTGCGGTCTCACCGTTAACTATAAGCCGCCACACCGGAATTCCCTGCGGTCGCTGACCAAACCTGAAACGGTATTCCTGCGCTAACGGGCTGCTCTCCGGGCATGACTCCGCTACCTGAATGACGAAAATGCTAGCTGGATGAAAGCCCTGAGCACGTAGCCTGTCAGGCAGTCCTGCGAGGCAATCCTCATTCTCTCGAGTTCCTAGAAGCACGGAAAGATCAGCACTAACCTCCATTAGCCTTCACCCTTAGCCTTAGCTTCCTGCTCCAACTGCGCAATGAAAGCCCTATCATCCTTGTCTAGCTCGGCTACTTCCAGCAGCTCGGGACGGCGCTGCCAAGTGCGCAATAATGCTTGTTCGCGCCGCCACTTATCCACCAAGGCGTGGTTTCCCGAGGTCAAAACGTCCGGTACGGCCAGACCCCGCCACTCTCGCGGCTTGGTATAGCTCGGGCCCTCTAGGAGACCATCAGAAAAAGAATCCTCTTCATGGGAGCGCTTATTGCCCAGCACGCCTGGAATGAGTCGCACGACGGCCTCTGCAATTACCAGCGTCGCTACTTCCCCACCGATCAGCACATAATCACCGATGGATACCTCGCGGACGCGGTAGCGACGCGCGGCATCATCCACCACGCGCTGATCGATTCCCTCATAACGCCCGCAAGCAAAGACGATGTGCTCCTCATTCGACCACGCACGCGCATCTGCTTGACTAAACGGTTTTCCCGTTGGGGTAGGCACAATGAGCAGTGGGAGGTCACTATCCTCCTCGGGCTGGGCGTCGACCGCATAGGCGTGCGCCTCTACTCCTTCAAGCTCATCGTGGCGGGGACGGTTCAAGTGCGGAAGGGCCGATTCTAGGTTCGGTGCACTTTCCTGAGCAGCAACACTATCGAGTGCCGGCCCCCATACTTCCGGCTTCATAACCATGCCAGGGCCACCGCCGACCGGCGAATCATCGACAGACTTATGCGCATCAGTCGCCCACTGCCGCAGATCATGTACGCCTACTTCAAGGCGACCTTGTTCAATGGCTTTTCCTAAAAGTGCATGCCGCAACGGCTCCAAGTACTCCGGAAAGATGGTGACAACATCAAGCCTCATAGGTCCAGCAATCCTTCCGGCGGGTCAATGGTGCACGTCCCTGCTGCAAGGTCCACGTCAGGAACAATGGCATGCACGAAAGGAATGAGTGCTTCCTTGCCAGTGTCGAGATTTACCTCTAGCAAATCTTGGCTTCCACCGTGGATGACCGACGTAACCTCACCAATGTTTTTGCCCGCCAGAAGTACGCGTAGTCCTTCCAGCTCATGGTCATAAAAACCGCCATCATCGCTATCGAGCGGCGCGGCGAAAAACTTCGTGCCGCGCAGGCTATCCGCCACATTGCGGTCTTTTACTTCTTCGAAGGTAACGAGCAGCCTTCCCTTGTGAGTGCGGACTGCCTTGATAGTTAGCGTGTGCTCTTTTTTGCCCTGCGTGCCATGGAGCGCTTCCCCCACCGCAAAGCGCACCTCCGGTTCGTCAGTAGTGGCCTCGATTACTACTTCACCCTTCACGCCGTGCGATTTAATCACGCGACCAATCATCAATTCCATAGCGGAAATTCTACAGCACGAGCCTTTTCCCTTGTCAGTGATGGGTTTTCAGCTACTTCGAAAAAGTTCCAGTTTTTGGGGCTCATTGTCGTTAAAGTAGGCACATGAGCGATTTACCTACCAATTCCCCGGATACTTTTGGCACGGCTTCCCATCTGGGCACTGCTTCCGCTATGACTACACTTAATTTGCTCGATATCGCACCGGATACGGATCCGCAGCGGCCCCACCCAGGCGTACAGCGCGTCTTGAGCACCGATGGCGCTAATCTCATTCTCTTTAGCTTTGCACCAGGACAGTCCCTACCGGACCACAAGGCCGCTCATCCCATTACCGTGCAGACGCTCCGCGGGCAGCTCAACTTCACCTATGGTGAAGAAACCGTCACCCTTACGCCGGGCACGATCGTGCATCTTCCTGCATATGAGGTGCATAAAGTCGAGGCTGCAGCTGCGGATTCCGGTACCTCTACCCCCGCAATTTTGTTGCTCACTATGCTGACAAAATAGTTTATAGGAACATAAGTTTCGGTGATAAAATGACTCTCATGGAATCGCATAATAAGCCTTACCATCATGGAAACCTCCACGATGAGCTGCTCCGCATCGCAGTCCAGCTAGGCAAGCGAAGCGGCCCCAATGCCATCACGGTCCGTGCCGTTACCCGCGAAGCCGGAGTATCCCCTACCTCCGCCTACCGCCACTTCAAGGATCAAGAAGAACTACACGATAAGGTAGCAGAGCTTGCCACCGACGAACTGGTCCGGCGCCTGCATGAGACTACTAAAGCTGCCGGGCACTTGGATTTTCCAGAGCACTTGGTGCAAATCGGTTACGCTTACCTCGAGTTTGCCTTGGATGAGACCAATTTCTTCCGTTGCATGTTGGAATGGAAGGCGCTGCGCTTCATGCTCGGTGTGGATCCGCACACCGAAGATGATCCGAAGATGGATCACCTTCAGCAGATTCGCGATTTCTTCGCCCTTCTCGCCCGCCACGCGCAAGCTTTGGACAATACTACTGACCCCACATATTTCATGCAGAACGCCCTTTTGGCATGGTCTACCATCCATGGCTTTACCGTTCTTGCCGTCAACGGCCCCA
The DNA here is from genome assembly GCF_030229765.1 of Corynebacterium nasorum. Lineage (NCBI taxonomy): Bacteria > Bacillati > Actinomycetota > Actinomycetes > Mycobacteriales > Corynebacteriaceae > Corynebacterium > Corynebacterium nasorum. The sequence goes on from NZ_JASPGY010000001.1 coordinate 371,275, forward strand.
TGTCACAGCTACCACGCGAGCAAATCCTAGAACTTTTTGCTCCGGTTGTTGCCGGCGGCCTGCGTGGCATGGACTTTAAAGATCCGTCTAATGTCTACAGTCGCTATGCCGACTACAAGCCACAGAGCTAAGGGAAACATTCACCCTCCCCCACCCGTTGTAGCTTGCTGGGTTTCACCGTGCTTTTCTAAAAAGATGACCGCGCACGCAACTCCACCAAGGACATACGTGCGCGGTCATCTTTTTGGGCCGGTTGATTTCATCCACACAGCACAAAAGCCCCACCTACACGACTTGCACAGTGGTGTAGGCAGGGCCCGAAGGTAGAAGCGCTGTGCGCTGAGCAAAGGAAGGCAGATTACTCTGCAGACTCCTCGGAAGCTTCCTCAGCCTTCTCCTCGGCCTCGGCATCAGCTTCGCCGGCAGCAGCAGCGGCAGCCTCTGCAGCAGCAGCTTCCTCAGCGGCCTTCTTCTCAGCCTCTTCCTTGGCCTTCTTCTTCTTTTCGGTGATAGCCTCGATGGTCGGGCCGTTGTTAGCCTCAGCCAGTGCCTCGTTGAAGATCTCCAGCTTGGACTTCTTCTCCTCAGCAACCTTCAGGGTGCCTTCTGCACCAGGCAGGCCCTTGTGCTTCTGCCAGTCACCGGTGACCTTCAACAGAGCAAGAACCGGCTCGGTTGGCTGTGCGCCGACGGACAGCCAGTGCTGCGCACGCTCAGAATCGATCTGGATGAGGGAAGGCTCTTCCTTCGGGTGGTAGATACCAATGTTCTCGATTACCTTGCCGTTACGACGGGTGCGGGCATCAGCAATAACAACGCGGTACTCAGCAGCGCGGACCTTGCCCAAACGCTGCAGCTTAATCTTGACAGCCATGACGGCTCCTTTTCTAGTCACTGGGCAGTACAGACGCGCACCAGGTAGTGCGCCGGTTCAACCCTTGGATTTAATCTGCGTGTGACATACCGGCCGACCGTAGACGGGAACGGTGCTACGCAGAATATTACGTTCTGTGGACTACCTAGCCCGGAGTATCCGAGTAGATAACCTGAAGTATTTTAGCGCGAGTATCTGCAATTTTAAAAATCACGACGCCACTCACGCAGGTTCGTTATGCCATCGATACTAAAGCAGAGTAGCCTTAAGGGCCGAATATAGACATTTGGTTTCATATGTATGGCGCGCCTTCTGCCTCACTGTAAAGGCGTTGACGCACGAAAAGACAGTTTATGACTAAAGAATCACCGCGAAATTTCCGGTACCGCTATGACCTTGATGGTCTTCGCGGTATTGCCATCGGCCTAGTAGTTATCTACCACGTCTTCGTTGGACGCGTCTCCGGCGGCGTGGACGTATTCTTGCTGCTATCCGGCTACTTCTTCTTGGGCTCCCAGCTGCGCTACGCCAGCAAGCCCAACGCTTCTTTAAACCCTTGGTGGCCCATCTGGCGCACCCTGCGACGTTTGGTACCCAGCTTAGTTTTGGTCATTGGCGTGACCTACATTCTGGTGCGCATTTTCACCCCACAGCTCATGCGCACCGAGCTCACCCAGCAGATCACAGCCACCATGCTGTACTACCAGAACTGGGAGCTAGCGGAACAAAACGCCGACTACACGGCGGCCGCAGCGGATACCTCCCCGCTGCAGCACATGTGGTCCATGGCCGTACAGGGCCAGTTCTACATCATGGGCATTGCCTTTGCGACCATCTTGGCAGCCATCATGAAGTTCCGGCCGAAGCACCAACCACTGGGCAAGCGCAGCTTCCCCACAGTCAACCAGATTGCGGGCCCGATCCTCATTGTGGCCACCATTGCCTCCTTCGCCTATGCTTCACGCCACGGCCTCTACGGCACCCCGGAGAACTACTACTCCACCTGGTCACGCGCTTGGGAGTTGACCTTGGGTGCTGTCCTAGCCATCTACGGTTCCGCCTGGAAGATTCCGCCCCGCCTTTATGACCTCTTTACGGGTTTGGGCCTTGTGATGCTCATCTTTACCGGTGCCATCATCGCCGATACCACCGCGTATCCTGGCCCGCTTTCGCTCTTGCCGCTGGGCGGCGCCGTGCTCATCATCTTGGGTGGCGGTGGCAAGATTTCCAAGGCCATGGCCTCCAAACAGGCCCGCTGGCTGGGCGATGTAGCCTATCCGCTCTACCTATGGCACTGGCCTCTGCTTATCCTGTCCACCTCTTATTTGGGTCAAGAAACCCCATCGTGGTGGCTGGGCGTTATCATTATCGCCATTTCACTGGTGCTGGCGGACCTCACGCACCGCTTTTTGGAGCGGCCACTGCGCCAGCATCGCAAGCGCCCCACCGCCGAGGATCTGCCGGTACGCAAGGGCCTATCGACATTGCGGAAGCCGGCAGGCGCTGCTCGCGGCGTCGGTGGTGTCGTGGTTGCTGCGGCCGTTGTCGGCCTTCTGGCCATTCAGCCGCTGTGGATGCGCACGCTTGATGATGCCGACGCAGAACTTCTGAATCCTTCCCTCTACCCCGGTGCGACGACGTTCATCAATCACCTCACCCCACCGGATAATGTAGAGATTAAGCCTGACCCAATTCTGGCCGGCGGCATCCAGCCACCAGTGGCTGCTAATTGGTGCTTTGTTCCGGATAGCCAGCCCGCTGATTTCTTCTTCGAAACCCGCAAAGACGGCAAAACTCCGTGCATTTTCGGTGACACAAACGCAGAAAAGGAAGTCTATTTGGTTGGCGGCTCCCACGCGGAACAGTATTCTTCCGCGCTTGACCGCCTGGGCAAAGAAATGGGCTTTAAATTGGTTCCGTTGCTACGCCAAGGTTGCCCCATCGAGCTGGGTGACGATGTCACCGTGACCCCTGAGTGCGCCGAATGGGGCAAACTAGTGATGGATCGCATCGAAGAAGCAAACCCAGCCTTGGTGATTTCAAATACCACGCGCCCGCAAAATGAGTACGGCACGGGCCCCGATGCTGTTCCCGCTGGATACCAGGCATTTTGGGATGAATTAGCCGAGCGCGATATCCCCTTCTTGGGCTTCCGCGATAACCCGTGGGGCTTCGATGAGGAAGGCCGTCCGCGCGAGTTCGATGAGTGCTATGTAGCCACCGAAGATGCCTATGGTTGCGGCATGCGCTTTGAGCAGGTCTACCAGCCCTATGACCCCGGTGCAGTAGTGCTCTCGAAGTACCAGAATATGCTCTCGGTAGATACCGCCCCGTGGTTCTGCGATGACAATGGTGACTGCCCAGTCATCATCGGCAATACGATGGTCTACCGCGACATGCACCACATCACCAATGCCTTCGCGGAATCGGCTATGCCCATGATTCGCGAGGCCCTGAAGCCATTCCTCAACGGGGAAAAGGTCCAACAGCAAGCCCCTGATATCCCCCCGGAGCAGGCCGCAGCAGCTGTGGAGCCGGCACCCGCCGCACCTACCGACGCCGGCAAGCCACATGCCAACCCAGTCCCCTACCCCAACACTGTGCGCGACGACGCCGTCTAGGCCATAGCGCGCGAACACGCGCCAACGCCTACGAGCACGGGCGCTGGGGATAAGGCACCCAACTGCCTGCATAGAACGAAGGAGGCTCCCACAATAACGTGGGAGCCTCCTTTGCTATGTCTTAAGACTGAGGCAGACTATTTTTTGCCCTTGCCAAAGTCCAAGTTGTTAAGATCAATATTTTCCATTCCCTTCGGCATCTTTGGCATGCCCGGCATTCCCGGCATGCCACCGCCGCCGCCCATTTGCTGCTGGAGTTTTTGCAGTTCTTCCATGGACGGCATGCCGCCACCACCGGGCATACCTGGCATTCCGCCCATGCCCGGCATTCCGCCCGGCATCTTCGGGCCGCGGTTTCCACCGCCGCCCTTGCCTTTCTTGCGCTTGCCGTTTTTACCCTTGCGGCCCTTCGGCTTCTTCTTGGTAGCAGAGCGGCCACCCATACCACCCATGCCGAATTGGCCGGCCATCTTAGACATCATCTTCTTAGCTTGGTTGAAGCGCTCGATGAGCTGGTTGACCTCAGAAACGCTCACGCCAGAGCCATTAGCAATACGCTTGCGGCGCGAAGCATTGAGGATCTTCGGATCCTCACGCTCCTGCGGAGTCATACCACGGATGATGGCCTGGATGCGGTCCAGCTGCTTTTCATCCACCATGGCGGCCATCTCATTCATCTGCTTGCCGCCGGGCATCATCTTCAGCAGGTTGCCGATGGGCCCCATCTTGCGGATCATCAGCATCTGCTCAAGGAAGTCATTCAGCGTCAGCTCACCAGAACCAAGCTTGGAGGCGGCCTCCTCGGCCTTCTGATGATCCAAGGTGGCCTCGGCCTGCTCGATGAGGGAAAGCAGGTCACCCATGCCCAAAATGCGGCTGGACATGCGCTCGGGGTGGAAGACATCGAAATCATCGAGCTTCTCACCGGTAGAGGCATACATAATGGGCTTGCCGGTGACCTCACGAATAGATAGGGCCGCACCACCGCGGGCGTCGCCATCCAGCTTGGTGAGAACCACACCGGTAAAGTCCACGCCATCGCGGAAAGCCTCAGCAGTCTGCACAGCATCCTGGCCGATCATGGAGTCGATGACGAAGAGGACTTCATCCGGCTCGACGGCGTCGCGAATATTGCGCGCCTGCGTCATCAGTGTCTCATCAATGCCCAAGCGGCCGGCGGTATCGATGATGACCACATCGTGCTGCTTCTGTTTGGCCTCAGCAATGCCGCGCTTGGCGACGTCTACCGGATCACCGTGGGAGGTACCCATTTCATGCTCATTGGAGTCCAGGGAGGTACCCGGATCTGGCGCGAAGGTCGGCACCTCGGCGCGCTCGCCGACGATCTGTAGCTGCTGCACCGCACCCGGGCGCTGCAAGTCACAGGCCACCAGCATCGGGGTATGCCCTTGCTTGGCCAGGTGCTTGGCCAGCTTGCCGGCCAACGTGGTCTTACCGGCACCCTGCAAACCGGCGAGCATGATCACTGTCGGCGGGTTCTTCGCTAGGTTCAGGCGGCGAGTTTCGCCGCCGAGGATCTCAATGAGCTCTTCATTGACGATCTTGACTACCTGTTGGGCTGGGTTGAGCGCCTCAGAGACTTCCGCGCCACGGGCACGTTCCTTGATGCGCTTGATAAAGCCACGGACGACGGTCAAAGACACGTCAGCTTCCAGCAGCGCGAGGCGGATCTCGCGGGCGGTGGCATTAATGTCAGCCTCGGTCAGTTTGCCCTTACCGCGCAGGCCCGCCAGGGCTGACTGTAGGCGGTCTGATAGTGAGTCAAACACTACGGATGCGCTCCCTTAATTTAGATCGATCTAAAGTTCAACTATTTAATCTTAGTCCCTTGCCAGGGCCCTGGTCACATTCCCCACCACCGTAGCGCGGGAAGCCTCCCCGGCAAGGAAGACATTGACGATCATTGTCGCGCCCATAATCTCATGGCGCAGCCACACAAAGTCTGGCAATGCCTCTATCAAGTGCCCCAAAGCACCAATGCGCTCGACGGTACGGATCACCAAGATGCCGCCCACATCAAAAGCCGCGGTGGTTACTTCTCCCTCGATATCTGGCAGCTCCGTATAGGTACGGGAGTTATAAGACTGGATAAACCTTATCTCCTGGGCCGCTTCCTTGAGGGTCTGTTGTACGGTGCGGATGAAAAACTCCGCCTTATAAGTACCGTCATCCTCTTTGACGATATTGGCCCGCACGATGGTCCACCCCAAAGCGGACAGCAAGGCAAAAATGCGCTTGAGCTCCCCTTTGGAGGAGCCACACCAGGACACAGTAACTTCTTGGTCTTCCCAATCCACCGTAAGCGCAACGCCCTCAGTAGATAGCGGCACGTGCACCGCGGGGCGCTGAAGGACGCCTGGTTTGAGTGCTTCCAGAGCGCGAGAGACAATAAGCTTCTGCGCTTGCTCTACCCGCGGTGTCCAGACGCTAGGCCCTGTCGATTGCGCATCAGCCTTAGCCAATACCGCCAGCAGCGAAATAATCAGCTGATCGTAATGCGCTGCGGCCAACAATGCGTCACGAGCGGCATCGGAGAACGGGTCCATTGTCGCAGCTAGCCGCGCTAAGGTGGTATGCTCTGCCACCAGAATTTGAGCACGCGACCTATCGGCCACGCTCAACCGCATGCGGGCTGCCTGGCGAGCTATCATTTCCGCGCCTACCTGAGCGTGGGGGCGCTCGTAGCCCTTACCAATGTCATGGTAAAGCGCGGCCAGCAATAATAGATCAGGGCGAGCTACCGAGGTGCGCACCTCCGCGCACCGAGTAACCGTCGCAATGAGATGATGGTCCACCGCTCTGACGTGGCTGCGCTCGCGCGGCAACAAACCGCGCACATGCCCCCATTCCGGCACTAGACGTTCCCACAGGCCATAGCGGTCCAAATCCTGAATAACCCGCGGCGTATATTGCGGGGACGACAAAATGGCGAAGAAATCATCCACCGCTGCTCGCGGCCAGCGTGGCGGCAGATTCGGCAATTTTTGGAGCTGGTGCCAGGTGGTCTCGGCAACGGCATATCCCGTGCGCGCCGCGGCTGCCGCAACGCGTGTAAGCAACCACGGATCCTCCACATTCGGTTTGCGCGAAAGGTAGATAACGCCGCCCTCTGCCACCACGTCCACATCGAGTGGACGGCGCTGCCCGCGGCCCGCCGCCAGCGCATTTCTCCCCAGCACCCCTCGGGCGGTGGCCAGGCCGCGTTCTACGGCCTTATTAACAGTGGCTGCAGCGCCTACCAAAGCGGCGGTTAAGGCATATCGGTTTTCAAAGCCCAAATCCGCAGCCACGTCCGCGGCGAACTCGGGGTCTAAGATATCGCGGTGGCGTCGGGCTTTGACATGCAGGAGTGTGCGGACGTCGAGAAGCAGCTGCTTTTCGACGTCTAGATCAGGAAAGTCGCACAGGTTACCCAAAGCCATCGCGCGCAGAAGCTGAATATCGCGCAGTCCCCCACGGCCATTTTTCAAGTCTGGATTCGTCATTGCTGCTACCGCGCCCGAGCGCTTCCAGCGAATAATCGCGGTATCCACAAAGTCATCAAAGCCGCGCTGCAGCTGGCGCCGCCACGCTGCGAGCAGCTGTGCCCGCGCCTCATCCACTAATATCTTGCGCCCTGCGACAAAGGCCAAGTCCAACTGTGCAAAGCCAGCAGAAGCATCTTCTGCAGCAATCGCCGCACACTCCTGCGGGGTGCGCAGGGCATAATCTAGGCGATACTTGGCATCCCATACGGGCAACCACAGCTTCTCCACCAGCGCTGGGTCTGGATCGTGGCCCTCCGGATAGATAAGGATGACGTCAATATCCGATTGCGGGGTCATCTCATTGCGGGCGAAGGACCCGGTGGCAGCGAGCGCAGTCCCCGCTGGGAGCTCGAGGCTGCGCAATACACGAAGCGCCGAGGCATGGGCCTCGGCGCGAATCTGTGCGGCGTTAAGCATGCTGGTTTTACAGTGCCGCCTCGCCGTGCTCCCCGGTGCGTACACGAATGGCATCTTCTACTGGGGTTACCCACAGCTTGCCATCGCCGATTTTGCCAGTGTAGGCAGCATCCACAATGGCGTTAATGATGTCTTCAGCGTGGTCATCCGCCGCTACTACTTCCAGCTTGACCTTAGGCACAAAATCGGTGGCGTATTCTGCTCCGCGATATACCTCGCTATGCCCTCGCTGCTGCCCAAAGCCCTGGCTTTCAGTAACAGTGAGACCGCGTACTTCCTGCTGCTCTAGCGCCTGACGGATTTCCGGCAGGGTAAAGGGCTTAACGATGGCCGTGATGAGTTTCATTGTTACTCCTTGTTTTCTCTTCGGGGCGGGCTAGAAGCACCGAATAGTGTGCATCCATTCTAGCCCGAGCACGGCAGTTGCTGTGCACTATATTCGCGTCATGAATCTAGGGCCCGGTGAATGCCACAATCCAGTAAAACCAAAAGGCGGCGAGCTCGTCTGCATTTCCGCCATTGAGCGCTATTGCAGATAAGACTCGCCGCCAGAAGGCGCTGAGGGTGACTAGATATCGTCTTCCTTGGCTTGCACGGTTTGGACTTTTTTGTGGTTATGCTTGGCGTGTTTGACGTCAGTAACTGTTACGCCGTAGATGGAACGTCCCAGGTAGAAGGAACCTACTGAACCGATAATCCACACACCGAAGCAGGCGATCAGGGCTTGAATGAGCAGCCACAGGGAAAAGCCATCGCGGCCAAAATCTACAACTAGTTTGGCCACGATAATCAGCGGTACCGCAAGACCCACGGTCGGCCCCAGCAGGTTAGCGCGCGTCAATGCGTCGGGCGCCCGCCACAGGGATATAACCGTCGCGACCACCAAAATGGTGGCGATAATAAGTAGCACCGAGGCGATAATCTCAGAAATAGCCATTTTATCGCCTGCCCTTCGAGATAATGCGGGCCATAGATAGCGTGGGCAGCACGCCCGCGGCAATGGCACCGAGGAGTGCAATGTAGTAGGCCATCGGGGCGTTATTGGTCATCGACCATGCCAAGTACATGCAGATCATGCCGTAGAACACGATGTCAGACGTAATTGCGCGAGTGAGCTCATCGCGTGTGCGCAGTGCAAGCAGCACGCCGCACCATGTGGCGATGCCAATGATGAATACGCATACAAATACGACCCAGCCGAACGGGGACAGTGTGGCAAAATCAATCATCGCTCGGTCTCCTTCCTGCGTTTTATGTTCCGGGCATGACGCTTCGGCTTTTCGACGTCCGCTTCGCTTTCTGAAAGCGGAGTGTCCTCCGCCCGCGCCAAGTCAGGCGAGCGCATAAAGCGACCGACAGATTCGAGGGGATACTCGTAGAAAGCCTCATCCAATTGCGTCGTCTCTCCTTGGCCTGGGACGCCGTAGTCGATGTCTTTCACCCGTGGGGCAAGGCGCTGCTCCATATCAGCCAAATCAGCCACGATTGCCGCCGGGTCAGATCCCTGAACGGCCTGCACCAGCACGATACGTGGCAGCCCCTTGCGGGGTGGCTCGCGCAAACCCAGCGAAAGGGTTCCCGGCGTTGCGGTGATGGAAGAAGTAAACCAGAAGATCTCCCATGCTCCAGTCACACGCAGTGGATAGCGAATGATAACCGGGTGGTATTCGTTATCTGGCTTAAAGGCCGCCATTGCCAGGCTAATGCCGGCCACAAAGATTTCCTTAATGAGCCACAATGCATACACCACTGCGTTCATTTAACGGCCCTCCTGAATTTCATAGATATTGGGAACGGCAATCGGCTCGTCTCCCAAGACGGTTTCAGTATAAGCGGTGGTATCAAGCAGCTGCTCCGAGGCGCTATCCACAACGTCCAGAACGATTCCAGAGAAAATGAACATGCACAGCGAACCAAGGATGAGTGCGGCAGAGGGGGCCATGAGCTTTTTGCGGATGATCAGTTCATCCGGAACCTTATCTTCCGGCAAGCCCTTGCCCCAGAAAACCTTGCGCCATACGCGCAGCATGGCCAAGAAGGCGGCAAAGGAGGCAATGATAATAGCCGCGATAGCGATCCACGCCCACGCGCCTCCTACCCGGGCAATCTCGAAGACGATCATCAGCTTGCCCCACATTCCGGAGAACGGCGGGAAACCTACGACGGAGAACGCACCGGCAGCGAAAATCCACGCGATAATGGGGTCCCGACGAGCGAGACCGGACAGCTTGGTTAGCAGGCCCGTGCCGTAGGTTTCCTCAATGGCGCCAGAAGCCAAGATCAGCGAACCAACAGTCAACATGTGGTGAATCGTGTACATAATGCCGGCTGCTAGTGCGCGGCGTGGGTCATCAGAGGTAAAAGCAAGCATTACCAAGATGAAAGGCATGCCGTTGAGCATCTGATAGCCGAGCACGCGGCGAATGGAGTTCTCCGCTAGGCCGCCAAAGGCACCGATCATCATGGAGATGATCATGATCACGATGATCAACACATTCCAGCGCTGATCCAGACCGAATAGCTGCACGTAGAGGCGATAGAGCATGTACACGGCCACCTTGGTGTGCAGGCCGGAAAACAGGCCCATCACCGCAGCTGAGGTCCCCGGGTAAGTGCGAGGCAACCACGATTGCACAGGGAATACGCCGGCCTTGGCGGTGATTGCAATGAGAATCAAACCCGCGGCGACGGTGACGGGCCCGTTACCTGCTGCCGCACCCTTCAATGCGCCAAGGTTAACCGCGCCGGTAACCGAATACATATAACCCACGCCAACGACCAGCAAGGTGGAGGCGAAAAGGTTCACCAAGACGAAGGCACGTCCGGCCGCCAGACGCGACCAAGTACCAGACATGGTGATAAGGCCATAAGACGGCAGAAGCATAACCTCAATAAAGACGAAGAAGTTAAAGAGGTCAGCAGTAAGCAACGCACCGCAGACACCGGTAATCAAAATCAAGGTGAGCGATGGATAAAAGCGAGACTTGGTCTCCCCGCCCGCAATGGCAAACCAGTTGGCGCCAAAAGCGACAATCATCGTGGTGATGATCATCAACGCGGAGAAAGCATCCGCAGCAAACGGGATACCCACATTGCCTTGGTATAGGCCCACTGTGTGGGCAACTACCCCGTTGTTCATGGTGTACATCAGCAGACCCAGGCCAGCGAAGATTCCCATGCCCGGGATGATCAACATGATGGAATCGCGCACCGCACGCCACGGTGCCAGCAGTGCAAAGGCTGCTGCAATCAGCGGGACCGCTGGGAATAGCGGAAGGAGTTGAGCTACAGCATCAGTCATTATTTATCATCCTCCTTCTGTTCAGCTGCCCCGCGCTCTGCTACGGGAGTGTCGTGGTCCACCTGACCGATACGGTCAAGTTGGTTGGTGGATTCTTCCAGAATCTGGCGATTTTGGGCGTCACGGCCCAAGGTTGAAAAGGCATGGTCGATGGTGTTGTCATCAACCGGCTCCACCACATCGGTGTCGTCGTTCTTGCCCATTGCCGCCATCGTCAACAGGATGGTCGAGGTTGCCATGGAAATAACCACCGCGGTCAACACGAAGGCCTGCGGCAGCGGATCTGCCATCTGGTCGTGTGGAACCTGGGAGGGGAAGGACTCGCCGCGGTAGGAGTACACGCCCGTAGCCAGCAGCATTAGGTTAGCTCCGTGTCCGAAGGCCATCATGCCCAACACGATGCGCACCAAACCGCGCTGCTGGATGAGGTAGACGGCACTGCCTATGAGCAAAGCAATAGTCAATGCAAGGATCATTACTTCTCTCCTCCTCGCTTAGGCATGGACCGTTTATTTTTCCTCTTCGTCCTTGCTTCCGATGGCGTCAGCAAAGCCAAAGGATCGGTCGAGGGGTTAATCGGGTCCGGATACGGATCATCGACATCCTCAAGCGAAATGCGCGGCGTGGTTGGCAGCGCGGAATTATCATCATGAATCCACGGCAGGAAGTCACGCTCCGTGCCAGGGCGCAGGTAACCGCCCAGGGCATTAATCGCCATGGTCAACATGCCCAACACCGCTAGGTAGATGCCCAAATCGAAGATGAGCGAGGTAGTCCAGTGCTGACCAAAGGCCTCAGCATGAATAGCCGCGAGGAAGCCACCATTTCCAAGGCCGTGGTGCAAGTAGCCCACGAAGCCTGCAATCAAGGCAGTAATAATGCCGATGCCGGTCAGGTGAATCGGGGTCATGCGGCCAAAGACGATTTCATCAGAGCCTCGGGACAGGTAGATAAGCCCGATTGCGGCGCCCATAATCAACGCTGCCGGGAAGCCACCGCCAGAGGCATTATGCCCGCGGAAGAAAACGATGACAGACATGATTACCAGAAGCGGGACTACCACGTGAACGCCCTTGCGCAGTGGCACAGAGTTCAGCTGTGACTGGCCAAATGGCGCAGGACGTGTACCTGACTTGAACGGGAACCGCGGCAACGTCGTAGTAATGGCTGCGATAACCACTGCTGCCATGCCCAGCACGGAAAGCTCGCCCAAAGTATCAAGCGCACGGAATTCCACGATGATGGTAGCCACAACGTTATCGCCGCCTGTAATATCCGGCGCATTATCGAGATACCACATGGCTAGATCCGAACGCTCGTGTCGGCCCATTAGTCCCCACACGCCCAAGAATGCAGCCACACCGGCTAAAACTGCGATGATAATAGAGCCGGTCTTGCGGGACTTATCCTTCACCGGTTGGAAGGTTTCCGGCAGGTAGCGCAGCACCATCATCATGACGATGACGGATAGGGCTTCCACCATAAACTGAGTCAAAGCTACGTCCGGCGCCCCGAGCAGGAACATCTGCAGGGTTACACCAGTGCCGGCAATGCCGATCATGATGGCACCGGTCAAGCGATTCTGAGTGCGCACCAAACCAAACATGGCCAGCGCGATGATTCCTAATGGCAGCAGATCCCATGGGTTATCCAGACCATCTACCCTCGGCTGCAGCGCTACCCCATCGACGCCCTCGCGGATGAGGGTGGTCGCGGCCAACACGATAACCAAAATGACAATAGGCAGCATGTGGCGGGACGGATTATGCGAATCGGACATCTTGCCCAAGACTCGTCCCAGCCGCGAACAACCCAACTGCAAAGAGTGCAGCAACTCATTGCCGCTGCGCGGCATAAACTCCCTGTCCTCAAAGCTTGCCCACATCGTCTTGCGGGCAAAGATACCGGCAATACCGGCGATAAGGACCACGAGCGAGATAAGGAAAGGAACATTAAGCCCGTGCCAGAGGGCAAGGTGCGAATGATGTTCCAGACCAACAGCAGCCACTGCATGGTCAATCGGGTTATTAAAGATTCCGAGTACAAATACCAGTGGCAGGGACATAAAGCCCGGTAGTGCGGCAGGCAGCCACAGGGAAACCGGAGCCTCGTGGACATGTCCCATATCGCGAGGTCCATCAAAGAAGGCGCCGAAGACGATCTTGGCGGAGTAGGTAAAGGTAAAGAAGGCGCCGATGGCGGCAACGATGAGCAAGATGCCCTGGCCAGTGCCACCAATCGGGGCGTCTTCAAACGCAGTGAGCATGCCTTCCTTGGATACAAAGCCCAAAAGCGGTGGTACCGCGGCCATAGAGGCCGCGCCGATGACTACCGAGCCAAATGTCCACGGCATCTTATTCCACAGTGGTCCGAGGCGGCGAATATCGCGCGAACCGGCCTCGTGGTCGATGACGCCAATAAGCATAAACAGCGAGGACTTAAATAGCGCGTGCGCCAACGTGTGTACCAACGCTGCGGCGATAGCGAATGGGGTTCCCACACCAATGGTGGCGACAATCCAGCCCAAATGGGACACGGTCGAATAAGCCGTGAGCTTCTTCAAATCCGTCTTTTGCACCGCAAAGACCGCGGACATTACCGCGGTACCCATTCCGACCACGATGAGCAGCCAATTCCATACCGCCACATCGTGGAAGATCGTGGAAAAGCGAATCAGCAGATACACGCCAGCCTTGACCACTGCGGCTGCGTGAAGGAAAGCCGAAACCGGAGTGGCGGCGGCCATAGCCTCAGGAAGCCAAAAGTGGAATGGGAATTGCGCCGATTTGGTAAATGCAGACGCCGCGATCAACACGGCTACGGCCGCTGTTACACCGGGGCGCTGTGTCCATACCGGCGACGCCAGAATCTCAGATACCGCAGTCGATCCGGTCACTGTCGCAGCAATACCCAACCCGGTCAGCAGGGTCAATCCACCAACGAAGGTCAGGATCAAGGTGCGCTGCGAACCAGCTTCGCCGCCCGAACCGGAGCGCGCAATCAGCATAAAGGAAGCCAAGGAGACTAGCTCCCAGGCAAGGAACAAAACCACAACGTCATTGGCCAAAACCAGCAATAAAATGGACAGCGTAAACGCTGTCATCAAGGTGTAGAAGCTGGTATTACCCTCATTCTTAGGCAGATAAGCCGCCGAATACGTAAAGACGACGGCACCAATGACCAGCGCCAACATAGCAAAGAAAATACTCAACGCATCCCCGCGGAGAGCAAAACTTACGTCGACGCCCGGTGCGATAAAATCGCGCACCCAAGTGGCGTGGAAACTCAATTCCTCCCCGGCTGCAATGGCAGGAAATTCCTTGGCAATAAGGACCGCTGCAATAACAAAAAGGCCAGCTAGTAGATAGCCTGCCTTTCGGTCAATAACCTTTACGGTTACCGGTGCCAAGATCACTGCCAGCGCCGCGAGGAGGACTGCATAAAGTAGCGTCACGAAATACTTGCCTCACGAACCTTGGTCTAGGTTTAATGCGAATTTCGCATTAAATACAGCCCCTTCAGGCTACCATTCCCACCAAGGCCAAACCACATTGCAGCATTCCCTGGCGACTGATAAAAGGCGAGCACAACCGCCCCAATTACGCTTATAGTCAGAAAAACCACAGGCACTTAGCAGGACATTCTTCCATAGCAATTGAATTGCCCATTCCGCATAGTTTGCGAAGTGGTGATCCCAAATCGACGAAAAGAATTCGCGAGCAAGGTACACGCTGGAACTCAGCCATGAAAACGAAGAACTCCCCCAGCACACCGTGGCGCACGCTCGCGCTTCCCGATATGCAGGGGGAGCTTTGAAGTTAGCCGTTATTTCTCGCCCAAGAGAGCGTCGACAAAGCCTTCGACCTCAAACGGCGCGAGATCATCGGCGCCTTCCCCCAAGCCCACGAGCTTGACCGGAACGCCCAATTCCTCTTGCACCTGGAAGACGATTCCGCCCTTGGCAGTACCATCCAGCTTGGTTAGGACGACGCCGGTGATATCTACTACCTCGCGGAATATGCGGGCCTGAGTCAGACCATTTTGTCCCACGGTAGCGTCCAGTACCAGCAGAACCTCGTCCACATCGGTCTTCTTTTCCACCACGCGCTTGACCTTGCCCAACTGGTCCATCAAGTCTGTGGAGGTATGCAGGCGGCCTGCGGTATCTACCAAGACCACATCTACTTGCTGTTCTACACCGCGAGCTACCGCGTCGAAGGCGACCGATGCTGGGTCAGCGCCCTCCTTGCCGCGCACGGTATCGGCGCCAACGCGGCGACCCCATGTCTCGAGCTGATCAGCGGCCGCAGCACGGAAAGTATCCGCCGCGCCCAGAAGTACCTTATGACCCATGGCTACAAGCACACGGGCAAGCTTGCCCGTGGTGGTGGTTTTGCCGGTGCCGTTAACGCCGACAACCATAACGATGGCTGGCTTACCCTCATTCGGCATGGCCTTAATGGAACGGTCCATCTCTGGGTGGCCTGCCTCGATGAGGCATTCACGCAGCATGGCACGGGCCTCGTCCTCGCTGGAGACGCCGCGCTCAGCAATCTTCTCGCGCAGGGAGTCAGTCACTTTCATAGTGGACTTGGTGCCTAGGTCCGCCATGATGAGAGTATCTTCTACTTCCTCCCAGGCATCTTCGTCCAGATCGCCTGCGGAAAGAATCCCCATAAGTCCCTGGCCGATGGCATTTTGCGAACGGGACAGCCGTCCACGCAGACGCCCAAGGCGCCCGCCTGCGGGAGCAATGTCTTCCTGTGGTACTGGCGCTGGGGCTGGCTCTCCCTCTGGAGCCTCGGTCTGCTCCTTGGCTGCTTCGGCCGCGCCGGTTTGTGCCTCGGCTGCAGCCGCAGCCTCTTCGGCCTCCTCGCGGTCATCGACGCGCTCTTCAATGTCTTCCGCGTTCTTGTCTTCAACGACCTCGTCAAAGACTGGGGATTCCTCTGCTACTGCGGCGTCTTCCACAGCCACGGTATCTTCAGGAGCTTCTGCCTTTTCAGCAGCTGGCGAAGCCTCTTCCGCTGGCTCCTTCGGCTCGGATGTTGCTGCTGGCTGCTCGACCGATTCTGCGACATTATCCGCAGGCGTTTCTTTACTTTCTGCAGCCGCAGCTGCCGTACCCGCTACCCCTGCTGCACCGGCAGCGGTTGCCGCCGTGGCTCCAGCGCCCGTGGACGGGTTCTTTTCGGACTTATCTGGGAGAGAGTCAGTCGGCTGCTCTTTGACATCTGCCGGCTTCTTGGTCTCAGTAGTTTTATTGGTTTCTGCCGGCTTTGCCTGCTGTTGTGGTGCCGGCTTATTTTCCTTTGGTTGCTCTACCGCGGGCTTGTCGGCCGCAGCATCGGTCTTAGCCTGAGCAGGCTGTGGCTTGTCCGCAGGTGCTTGCGGCTTGGCCTGTGGTTGTGGGGTCTTGCCGCTAAGCTGCTCGTTGGCAATGTCGGTAGCATTAGGCTCTGCCTTTGCCTCCTGATGTGCCGGAGCTGACTTATCCGCAGCTGGCTGGTTCTTCACGGGCTTTTCCGCTTGCACCGGGCTTTTCTGCTTTTCCTTGGCACTACCGGCAGGAGCGAAGTTAAAGCCGGACTTAGCTTGATAATTGCCGGACTTTTGCTCCTGAGTAAGCTGCTTCGGTTCTTCCTCAGTGGGCTTGTCAAAGGACACCTTCTTGGCGTCGCCGCGTTTTTTGCCGATTACTACGAGAAGAATAATCAGCACAATGACGACGATCGCAATGCCGATCCATAACCATAAAGAATTCATGTCTCTATAGTGCCAGTCTTGCGGGCTCGCGGCACGCCAAACCCCCTCCTATCCCGGATAGAGGGGCCTACCGGCAGGCGACGCCCGCGGCTACCACCCTGGCTAGTCGCCCCGTGGAGCATCAACGCCCAGGCGGGTAGCGTCCTCGCTGGCTTGCTCTGTTCCAGGGGCACTACCTGCGGGATTCATGCGCTGCGAAATAACACGGGTGATACCGTCGCCGCGCATGGTCACGCCATACAGCACGTTAGCTACATCCATCGTCGGCTTTTGGTGCGTAATGACGATAAGCTGCGAATCCTTGCGCAACTCTTCAAAAAGGGCAATGAGGCGGCGCAGGTTGACATCATCAAGCGCTGCCTCAACCTCATCCATGACGTAGAACGGGCTGGGGCGGGCGCGGAAGATTGCTACCAGCATTGCCAGCGCGGTGAGCGACTTCTCACCACCAGAAAGCAAGGACAGGCGCTTGACCTTCTTGCCCGGTGGGCGCGCTTCCACCTCGATGCCGGTGGTAAGCATGTCCTCCGGCTCCGTGAGGATGAGGCGGCCCTCGCCACCAGGGAAAAGGGTCTGGAAGACCTTGGGGAATTCCGCTTCCACGTCATGCCAGGCATCGGTGAAAAGCTGTAAAATCTGCGCATCCACGTCCTCAATAACCCCGGCAAGATCCTTGCGGGCTTGGATGACATCTTCCAGCTGGGTGGACAGGAAGGAATAACGCTCCTCCAAAGCCTTATATTCTTCCAACGCAAGTGGATTAACCTTGCCCAAAGAATTCAAGTCCTTTTCTGCTTGCTTCAGGCGCGCATTTTCCGCCCCGCGATCGAAATCCTCGCCTGGGGTGTAGTCCTGCAAAAGGTCCGAAATCGCAATGCCGAGCTGCTCCACAATCTTGGCTTCTGCTTCATCGACGCGCACCTGTGCCTGCGAGCGAGCAATTTCTGAGTCATGAGCGCGGTTGGTCAACCGGTCCAGCTGCTGTCGCGCGGCCGAGACTTGCTGTTTTACCTGTTGCAACTGCGCGTTCAAGGAGGTGCGCTGCGCAAAGTAGTCATCGCGCTCAGCGGTGGCGCGCTCTAGCAATTGCGTGGCGCGCGCGGCCAAATCACGCGAATGCCTTGCCACTGCACCGGCCAATTCCCCTTGGGCTTTGCGCCGGGCCATGGCCTGCTCATGGCGAGCCTTGGCTTGGCGCTCATGCTGCGCTTGGCGACGCAATGCCTCGCCCTTCCCCGCTACCTGACCCACTTGGTCTTGAGCAGAGCGGGCTGCAACCTGCGCCTCCATCTCCATCGACTTAACCTGCTCTAATGCGGCCGAAGCCTCGTCACGTTCCGCCGAAGAAGGCTCATCTGGCTGCTCGTCCGCATCGACGCGGGCGAGCCTATCGCGGGCGTCGGCAAGCTGCTTGCGGGCTTCTGCGATCTTTAACTCAATCTCGGTCGCCCGCGCAGCGGCCTTTTCGTGTTCCGATTTATTGGCCTCGTATTGCTTAAGCAGGCGCTGATGATCACGCTTCCACGCGTCAACCTCGGTATCGTGTTCGCGCAAAGCAGCCTTCGCCGAAGCGGCGGTCACGCGGGCATCTTCTGCTGCAATCTTTGCACCTTCAAGCGTGCCGGATAGCTCTTCTAGCTCCTGCGTCGCAGATTCCAGCTGTTCCTCTGCCTCTGCGATGCGAGCGGTGACCTCTACGGTAGACGAGGCACCGGTGCCTACTTCTACCCAACCTTCGCCCAGCACCACGCCCGATTCGGTAACGGCGCGCAGGCGAGGATCCTCTGCCACCAATTTTTTCGCCGCCGCGAAATCGGGAACGAGCACGACATCCGCAAGGAGGCGGTGCAGCGCGGCGGATACCTCCGGAACCACAGCAATGTGGTCGAGCAACCACGAGGTTCCGGTGGGCAAAGTTGCATCCACGCGCCAGGAAGTGGCGGGGGCGGCCACGGAGACATCGATAAGCGCGGAACGCGTACCTTTTTCCAGGTCCGCAATGAGCTGAACGGAAATCTCGCCGGCCTGAGCCTCAGCGAAGGCGCCCAATGCGGCAGCAACCGCTGTCTCATATGAGGTGCTGATGAATGTGGCCAGCGGCTGGAACTGCTCACCTACATCGATTTTTTCTGGTGCGGTCTGGGCCAAGGTATCGATGCGGGAGCGCAACGTGTACACGGCGCGCTCGCGTTCGCGCTGCTCATCGCGCAGCTGTTCCAAGCGCTTATCAGCCGCACCCGATTCACTGGCCGCGCGCACATGTGCCTCCTCGAGCGGCTCGCGCTCGCCAGCCAAAGATTGCAGTTTATCCGCCACCTCATCCGCCTCTGCCTGGGCAGATTGAGTGCGCTGACTGGTAGAAGCAAGGGTTTCTTCTTGCCGCGCTAGCTCCTCTTCCGCCGAAGTAACCTGGCCTGCCGCCTTTTCCTCCGCCGCGATAAGGCGGACTACGCCCTCGCGCCTATCAGCAATGGCGCGCAGCTGGGCCATGTGTTCGCGCTCGGCCGCCTCGAAGGCTTCGCGGCGCTCTGCTACCTCTTCGCGGATCGCTTCCAGGCGTTCTGCAGCTTCTTCCGCCGCGGCGAGAAGCTCCGCATGCTCCTCATCTGCACGGGTGGCCCGTGCCTCTAGGTCCTCCGGATCTTGGCCAGAATAAGCCACCTGCGCACCAGCATTGGCCGCTCGCTCTTCCGCGATGCGCTGCGTGGCGGAAATGCGCTCAGAAAGCGTAGACAGATCGAACCATAGTTTTTGGGCGGCATCTGCCTTGGGGCTTATTTCTTCTAGTTGGGCTTCTACCTCTAGCTGGGAGCCTGTCGCTTCTTCCAGCTGCGCCGTAACTTCTTCAACCTGCTCGGCGAGAACTTCGGCTGTGCGCTCGGCCTCCTGAAACTTGCTGCGCAGCCGCACTACCCTATCGCCGGCTAAGCGCAGGCGGGCATCGCGCAGATCAGCTTGCACCGTGGCCGCACGCTGCGCGGCCTCGGCCTGGCGGGCCAAAGGCTTAAGCTGCTTTCCTAGCTCATCCGTAAGGTCCTGCAGGCGATCCAAATTGGCCTGCATGCCAGTGAGCTTTCGCTGCGCCTTTTCCTTGCGGCGGCGGTGTTTGAGCACACCCGCTGCCTCTTCGATATAAGAGCGCCGATCTTCGGGCCGCGATTCGAGGATTTCAGAAAGCTTGCCTTGGCCGACGATAATATGCATCTCGCGGCCAATACCCGAATCAGAGAGCAGCTCCTGGATATCCATGAGGCGCGCTTTGGCACCATTGATTTCGTATTCGCTGGCACCGTCACGGAACATTCGGCGGGTGACCGAAACTTCCGAATACTCGATCGGCAGCGCGCCGTCCGCATTATCGATGGTGAGGGTTACCTCGGCGCGCCCCAAAGCCTTGCGGTCGCCAGCGCCAGCAAAGATGACGTCTTGCATCTTTCCGCCACGCAGCGTCTTGGCGCTTCCCTCGCCCATGACCCAAGCTAGCGCATCGACCACATTGGACTTGCCGGAACCATTTGGTCCGACAACAGCGCAAATGCCCGGCTCAAATTTCAGAGACGTCGCCGACGCAAATGATTTAAAGCCTTTGAGCGTCAGCGATTTCAGGTGCATTTGGGTTAGTTTAGCAAGCTTAGAGCACGCCTGCCCAGCCGAGCCTCAAGGCTCGAAACTGCGGGCATGTGCTATGCATTAGCGTTCAATGAAGCCAGACTCTCCCTTGGGGGCAGCCCACTGCTCGACTACTAGGTCCACTGTTCCTGGCCGGCGAGTCATACTGGGCTGTTCTTTGAGGAGTCCTAGCAATTCTTCACATTTCTCCCGCGGTCCCTCGGCTACAACCTGAACCCGACCGTCGGCCAAATTAGTAGCATGCCCCTTCAAGCCGAGCTCGAGGGCACGGGAGCGCGTCCACCATCGAAAGCCCACGCCTTGGACGTGCCCGTGGACAAAAGCGGTCATTCTTTCCATGGTCAAGCGGCCTCCCTAGCTCCTAGTAGTGATCTTGTTGACCCTTATCGCGCAGGACGCGGCGGTCCTCTTCGCTGCGACGAGTGACGGGGTCGGAGCCGTCCCAGCACTCCACGCCTTTAAGCTCCGGCAGCATATCGCGGTGGAATACCGGGTCTATGCCATGGCTGCGCTGCTCGTTGTAGTTCTTGAGCAGTTTGATGGCCACCCCGGATAGCGGCACGATGGCGAGGATATTGAGGATAACCATGGTTGCCGCGCCGGTATCGGCCAAGGCAAAGACCAGCGGCAAGGAGCCCACCGCACCGAACCAGACAAAGAAAAGTACGACGAGGCGGAAAATCACCAGCGCAGGCTTGCTCTGGGTGAGGTACTCCAGGTTAGACTCCGCCAAGTAGTAATTGCCCAGGATGGAAGAGAAGGCCAGGAAGAAGAGGATAAAGCTGACGAAGTGGATTCCCCACTCGCCCACCTCAGAAGATAGGGCTGCCTGGGTCAAGGACACGCCTTCTGCTTCTGCACCATAGGCAATCTCTGGTCCCAGCAAGATAATGAAAGCGGTGATGGTACATACCACCAAGGTGTCAAAGTACACGCCGAGGGTCTGCACCAAGCCTTGCTTGACTGGGTGAGATACGGCCGCAGTTGCCGCCGCGTTAGGGGCAGAGCCTTCGCCGGCCTCATTTGAAAACAGACCGCGCTGAATACCCTTCATCATGGCCGCGCCAAGACCAGCTCCCGCAATTTCCTTGATTCCTAGGGCGTGACCGACGATATCGCCAATCATTCCCGGTACCTTGTCAAAATTGGTAATGACGACAAAACCACCGATGAGCAGGTAAGCCACCGCCATAAATGGCACGATGACCTGGGTGATATTGGCAATGCGGTTCACACCGCCAAAGATGATAAGACCCGCAACCACGGCGATAACAATGCCGATAATGGAGCGGAACATCGTGTCATCGCGGTCAAAGGAAAAGGACACCGCATCCGCAATGGCGTTGGTCTGGAAGGCGTTATATACCAAGCCAAAGGTAAAGGCGATGGCGATGGAGAAAAGCACGCCGAGCGGTCCCCACCCCAAACCGCGCTTCATATAATACGCCGGACCACCGCGGTACCCATTGCCATCGCGGACCTTCCACAGCTGGGCCAAGGTCGACTCGATGAATGCAGTAGCGCCACCTAGGATGGCAATCAGCCACATCCAGAAGACGGCACCTGGGCCGCCAACGGAAATGGCCACGGCCACACCGGCAACGTTACCGGTGCCGACCCGGGAGGCAGCTGAAATGGTGAAGGCCTTAAACGCAGAGATTCCGCCATAGTCTTCGTCCTCATCGCGGCCCTCCCCCTTGGGGCGCTCGACGACGGCGCGGAGCATCTCCGGCACCATGCGCACTTGCACCAAAGCAGTACGGATGCCGAAGAATAGGCCCGCAGCAATCAGCAGCCACGGCAAAATCCACGACCACACGCCGTCATTAAATGTCGTTACGACATTTTCAAGAAAATCCATGCAGAATAATTTACTGCCTTAAGGTTCACAACGTGAACCCCATGCGCCATAAATTATTGACAATGGGGGCAAAAATGGGTGGACCGCCCTGAAATTACGCAGCGCTCCAAGGGCGTTCCACACCGCAGACAGGGCTGGCCAGCACGCCCATACGCGGCCAAGGAACGCGAAAAATACCCCGATTCGCCGTTCACATTAACGTACAGGGAATCAAAACTCGTGCCACCCACTTTTAGGGCCGCTGTCATGACCTCCTGAGCTGCCGCTAGCAGTGCAACAGCATCTTTTTGCCGCAAGGTCGAAGCTTTCTTGCGGGGTGAGATTTGGGCGGCCCACAGGGATTCATCAGCGTAAATATTGCCGATTCCAGAGGTCAGCGTTTGATCCAAAAGCGCGGTCTTCACTGCGGTCCTCTTCGCACGCAGCCGCCGTGCTGTAGCCGCACTATCGAAATCTGGTTCCAGCGGGTCAATGCCAATGTGCGCAATCTTGTCCCACGGCGCATACAACCAGTACCCAAAGGTTCGCTGGTCAACAAAGCACACCTCTACCCCACCGCTCAGCTGGGCGGTAATGCGAAGGTGCGGAGATTCGGTGGCACCTATTCGGATCTGGCCTGACATACCTAGGTGGATAAAGAGGACGTCACGGTGGGGGTCCATGGTATCTTCACCCACAAATTCCAGCCACATAAACTTCCCGCGCCTGGCCACCGCAGAGATCTCTTTGCCCTCAAGAATACCGGAAAGCGGCTCATCTTGGCCACGATTGGAACGCGGGTGTAACACCTCTACAGACTCAAAAGTCCGTCCCACCACGTGTGGTGCAAGGCCACGGCGGACGGACTCGACTTCCGGCAATTCCGGCATGCTCAGCCCTCTTTATGTGCAGTGCCTTGCACCAAAAGCGGAGTTTCGCGCAGGGTCTGGCAGGCTTCCTGAGCTGCCTGCTGCTCGGCCAACTTTTTATTGTGGCCCACACCATTTCCTACGGTCAGACCAGCCACAGTGGCTACGGCATTAAAGGTCTGGTCATGCTCTGGTCCGGTGGAAGTAGCCGAATAAACCGGCATCGGCGCCTTTAGCTCCGCGCACAGCTCCTGCAAAGTGGTCTTCCAATCCAAGTGGCGCCCGCTCACAGTCGCATTTTCGATCTTTTCCGCAAATAAGCGCAAGATGACGTCACGCGCCGTTTCAAAACCATGCTCGCGGTAAATGGCGCCAAAGATTGCCTCAGTGGTATCAGCAAGAATGGAATCTTTATCGCGGCCACCGGTGGACTGCTCGCCCTTACCCAACAAAATGTGCGGTCCTAGGTTTATTTCTCGGGCGATATCAGACAGGCCGTAGCGCGAGACGATCGATGCGCGCATCTTGGAAATATCCGATTCCGGACGGGACGGGTAGGTGATGTAGAGCTGAGAGGCTACCGAAAGGCCCAGCACCGCATCGCCCAAGAACTCCAAGCGCTCGTTGTTTGGCAAGTGCCCATTTTCATTAGCAAATGAACGGTGGGTCAACGCTAGGCACAGGTGCTCTGGTTGCAATTCCACACCGAGCGATTCCAACAACGGGGAATGGTCTACTGCAGCGAACTCGGCAGCCAGTGCCTCTTCCCCAGTTAGCTTCTTCTTGCGGCTCATAGGAACTTCTCCAAACCAGCCCAGCGGGGATCGACCTTTTCTTCGTCCTCTTCGCCAGAGATACCCGTGGTTACGCCCTCAGGCGTGTCAATCTCGCAGCCATCTTCGCATACTGGGGCAAAGGGAAGATTAAGGCCTGCCTCATCGATCACGGCCTGCAAGAGATCCAGCTCATCATCTTCAATCTCTGGAATCTCATCTCCGGATCCTTCGTCACCGTCTGTAGGGGTATCTCCCGAGACAAAGGATTCGTCGGCTGCAAAGACCTGTGTGACGTGCAAGTCCAACTGTGGGTGCAATTCCTTCAAGCAGCGAGCGCATTCCCCGGTCAGCTGTCCGGATACGTTGGCATCCACTAAGACACCTGCGCCAAGAGGGGTCAAGGTAGCGTCTACGGTGAGCTCTTCGCCCTGCGGGATGGCGATCATCTCCACGCCGATCCTCTCAGGTGAGGGGCCGGTTTGGGTGCGTTGTTCCGGCAATGCGTCAGCGCCTTGGGCGTTCAACAATTCGCCCACATCGAACTTCAATGGTGATGTCATAACACTAGGTAGTCTACCTTGCCCCGCAAACTCCGCCTAGCGGCCCGCGCGAGGAAAGTTTCTGTCAAGAGTCTGGCGTTTAATGTAAAAGGACATATGCCTTTGCGGATTAGCCTTTTCCCGAGCGAAGGCCGTCCTTAGTCTGGAAGCATGACCTACCACTTGGCGCTAGCCTCCACGGATCTACGCAGCATAGCGCTCGGTTTCGCCGTGTTTAGCTGTCTTCCCGCTGCGGTGTTAGCTACTGCCGGTATGCTCGTTCACGCCACTCCACGGCCGGACCGCTCAGGAATGTACGGCGCGCGTGGCATTCGCCTTTTTACCGCACTCATCTGTAGCGTCGTTGCCGGTTTGGTAGCCGGTGCCATTTTGGTATTGCCCACCGGCATGGACCTTTCGGTTCTTACCGGCGCGCTCATCTTTTCCCTAAGTGCAGGTGCTATTACTTGGTTCTCCCGCGCGACCATTCCTACCGCGCTCATTTCTGTGGGCACAATGGTGCTAGCTACCGGTGCACTCCTTAGCGTGTGTGCCGTGTGCTTTCCACAAAATTTCAGTGATAATCCCTTGACATCACTGTCTTCCTATTTCTTCACTGCACTCGTTGCATTCCTTTTCCCAGGCTTGGTAACCGCGATTATCGCAGCATGCATGGCCGTCCAATCCGCCGCGCCTGCACACCTTCTCCCGCGGCAGGAAGACATCTCCGTTCCCCTACACACCCACATAACGCCTACTCCCCATGAAAGAGGAAAGGCCATTGCCGCTAAGCAACCTCGCACTCGTGCCACCACCTGATTTACTCAGACCAGCGGCAATGAATAAAGGCCCTATTTGGTGAGTAGACGGTGTACGACGAACCGCCTGCTCACCAAATAGGGCCTTTGGCCGTGCCTAGTGTATAGGTCTTTCCTAGCCCCTTACTCTACGGCCCGGTGTGCACCGAACCATAGAGCTTAAGGCCGATAAAGAAACTAAAGTTTTAGCGCTCGTTATAGCGGCGCTCATAGGTCTCGCCTTCCGCGTAACGTGTGTTGCTAGCTGCGCCGCCGGCGCGTCCCGGAGCCGAATAGTCGCCGCCACGGGAGCGCACTCCGGCGCCGCCGCGCAGGGCAGAGCGGTCGGAGTTTACTGTACGCAGCAGACCATTAAGGGTGGTTTCAAATTCGCTCAGCTTGCCATCCACAAATTCATCGCATTCACTGCGCAGACGGTTAGATTCGGTGTGGGCGGATTCCACAATGCGATGTGCTTCTTCATCGGCGCGGCGAACAACTTCTGATTCCGAAACCAGACGCTCTTGCTCTGCGCGGCCTTCAGCGACGGAACGCTCATATTCATCATTCGCCTGAGCGATAGTACGGTCTGCTTCCGCGCGGGCCTGCTCCACCATGGACTGAGCGCGAGCTTCAGCATCAGCCACCAGCTTGGCGGCATGCTGTTCTGCATGGGACACCGTGGCATCTGCCTCCTCGCGGGCGTGGCCCACAATGTCATCTGCTTGAGCATTAGCATCATTGATGGTTTGGTCCGCGCGCTCCTCAGCGCCGTGCAGGATTTCATCCTGCTTATCCAAGACATCCTGCGCGTCATCAATCTCAACGGGCAGCGCGTTACGGAGGTCGTCGAGAAGCGCGAGCATTTCATGGCGCGGAACTACGCAATTAGAGGTCATGGGGAAGCCATGGGCCCCCTCCAAGTGCTGAACTAATTCATCTAGAGACTCAAAGACACGGTACATACCGCGAATTTTACATACCCTCACCCGCCATGCGTGGAGGCCACGCACCGAGTGTGTACTGCAGATTTTACTTCCACAACCGGTCTTGCCAGTCCGCGCCCACACATACAGAATTTATGGCACGCATATACAAATACAAGCGCCCCCATTTACCGCCACGCTCTGTGGGGCAAAAAGGGGAGCTTGAATAGAGGCCGATTTTTAGATGACGCCCTGTGCCAACATGGCGTCCGCTACCTTCTTGAAGCCGGCGATATTTGCGCCGGCTACGTAATCGCCTTCGCGGTCGTATTCCTTCGCCGTATTGTCGATGTTTTTAAAGATATTGGACATGATCGCGTGGAGGCGGTCATCGGTGTAGTCAAAGGACCAAGAATCACGGGACGCATTTTGCTGCATTTCCAGCGCGGAGGTAGCAACACCACCAGCATTAGCGGCCTTGCCCGGCGCGAAGTTGATCTTGGATTCTTGGAATATGTGGACGGCCTCCGGGGTGGACGGCATATTGGCACCTTCGGCCACGTAGCGCACGCCGCCTTCCACAAGCTTTTTGGCGGAGTCGCCGTCCAGCTCATTTTGGGTAGCACACGGCAGTGCCACGTCTGCCTGTACTTCCCAGATATTTCCACCCTGGTGGAATTCCACGCCGTTTCCAGCTTCTTCGGCATAGGTGGAAATTCGTTCACGTCGGGTTTCTTTGACGTCCTTGAGCAGTTCAATGTCCACGCCATTCGGGGTGGTGATATAGCCGGAGGAATCAGACATGGCCACTACGGTGGCGCCGAGCTCTTGGGCCTTGGCGGCAGCGTAGATGGCCACGTTGCCAGAACCGGAAACGATGACCTTGGCGCCGTCGAAAGACTCACCGTGCGTCTTCATCATTTCATTGGTGAAATAGACCGCGCCAAAGCCCGTGGCCTCGGTACGAACCAGGGAACCGCCCCAGGTCAGGCCTTTGCCAGTAAGGACACCGGATTCATGCTGGGTAGTCAGGCGGCGGTACTGACCAAAGAGGAAGCCGATCTCGCGGCCGCCGACGCCAATATCACCGGCCGGAACATCGCGATATTCCCCGATGTGGCGGTGCAATTCCGTCATAAAAGACTGGCAGAAGCGCATGATTTCCACCTCGGACCTGCCCTTGGGATCAAAGTCAGAACCGCCCTTGCCGCCGCCGATGGGCAGGCCGGTCAGGGAGTTTTTGAAGATTTGCTCAAACCCGAGGAACTTAATGATGCCCAGGTTGACCGAAGGGTGAAAACGCAGTCCACCCTTGTAGGGGCCGAGCGCGGAATTGAACTGGACGCGGAAACCGCGGTTGACCTGGATATCGCCATTGTCATCGATCCACGGCACGCGGAAGATGAGCTGGCGCTCAGGCTCGCAGAGGCGCTCCACCAAGCCGTAATCCGCGTACTGCGGGTCCTTTTCTAGGACAATCTTCAACGAGTCCAGGACCTCAGAAACCGCTTGGTGGAATTCTGGTTCTCCCGCATTGCGCTTGAGCAATTTGTCGTAGTACTCAGAAATTTGGCTATCTACTGACATGGCGTGCATTCCATTCTGTGGACGTATAAGAACAGATACCAGTTTCCTATCAAACTACCGATAAAGCAAGCAGTTTCTAGACCTTGCGTAGATCCGCACCGTCTTTACCAGTGACAATAAAGCTAAATGTTTTCTGTAGAACGTTCGGATCTCAAGCGGCGCAGCGCCCCATGACAGGCGGGCTTTATAATCACGGGCATGCATATTGTCGTCGCGCCAGACTCGTTTAAAGGCACCGCCTCCGCGCCCGAGGCCGCAGCAGCCATTGCCATGGGGGTGCGCCAGGCTCTTCCCGAGGCCACAGTTACCACCCTGCCCATGGCCGATGGTGGCGAGGGAACCGCCGCCGTCCTCGCACAAGCGGCCGCAGCCGGCGGACAATCCGTCGAAACCATCACCCTGCCTACCACCGACGCCATAGGCCGCTTGACTCAGGCAAGCTATGTCCTGGCCGGAACCACTGCGTTTATCGACGTCGCCTCTGCCACCGGCCTGCCCGCAGTGCAGGACAGCCTTGATCCGCTGCACGCCGATTCTTATGGCACCGGCGTACTGATTGCGGATGCAGAAACGCGCGGCGCCACTTCGATCGTTCTCGGATTGGGAGGAACTGCCAGCATCGACGCCGGTATAGGCATCCTTACCGCGCTCGGCGCTGCCGCGCACGACGCCCGCGGCTACGCCCTACCCAAGGGCGGCGCTCCCCTAGTTCAGCTCGATCACATTGACACCGCGCAGCTCAATATCAAGGCGGGCATGCTTGATTTCACATTGCTGGCAGATACCCGCGCTACTCCAGTACAGGCGGCAACCATGTACGGCCCCCAAAAAGGAGCGCAAGGCGAGCAGGTAGCGCTGCTGGCCGGCGCCATGTTGCAAGCATGCGAAGTCACCGGCGCCGATGCGGACTCCGAATATTTTGGTGCCGCGGGTGGCCTTCCCATCGGCCTGCACTGGCTTTCTCGCACGCTCTGGGGCTCAGATGAGCATATTCGCGTCTTATCCGGCAGCGCACATGTCGCCACTGCGCTCGGACTTCCAGAAAAAATATCCTCCGCCGATCTCGTCATTACCGGCGAGGGCAGGTTTGACGAACAATCTTTGACTGGAAAGGCCGTCGGAACCATTGCGGCTCTCGCCCGGGACGCAGGCACGCCCATAGGCATCATCGCCGGTTCTTTCGAGCATGGCACGGACGCCTACTGCGCATCGCTTAGCCAAGAAGGCCCCTTGGCGCAACAGCTGGCGGCGGCCGCCAGAGACATCCTCAAGCAGCTCTAAGGCCGGATAGACAGCGACCACGGGAAGATAGCTGGCTGCTCATGCGCCAGCTCATCTTCCAGCAAGACGTGGTCTTTCGGCAGCACGGCATGCGGGGTAAGAAGGCGCGAGAGCACCATGCCTAGTTGGTTAACCGAGCCGCTAACCCCTGTTACCGCAATGTCGTAGCGGTACACGCTCGCGTCCTCAAGGTCGCGGTCCTCATGCTCATCGCGATAATTTTGCCGCAGCTGTTCTTCCAACCCCTCTGGAAACTGCGGCGCATCGGGGCGAGTAACCTCAGCGGAGGCTAATGAACCGCTTTCTACCAACTTGTTGGTGGCAGTGGTAAAGATATCCGCGACGCGCTCTGCTTGTGCGTTGGGAACCAAAACATCAAATTGAATAACCGGCATAGCGCTAACCCTACCCAATTCCTAAGGTGTGAAACCATGTCTGATTCTGCCCGCATCGCCCAGATCGTCACTTCCCAGCAGGCCGATCTGGAGTGGCAGCAGGACTTTTACGAGGACCTGCACCGCCACCCCGAGCTTTCCCACGAGGAAGAGCGAACCGCCGGTCGCATCCGCGCCAAGCTCGCCGATTTTGACTGCGAGGTAGTAGAGAACATCGGGGGTTATGGGATGGTCGCCATCTTCCGCAATGGCGATGGACCCACCGCTTTGCTGCGCGCGGATTTCGATGGCCTGCCGGTAGAGGAGGCCACCGGTGTTTCCTATTCCGCTACCAATGGAAAGATGCACGCCTGCGGACACGACATGCACACCACAGCGTTGCTAGGTGCCTGCGCGCTTCTCGACGCCTCCCGAAACACCTGGTCCGGCACCTTCCTCGCCCTTTTCCAACCGGCCGAAGAATCCTCCATGGGAGCCAAATTCATGCTGGCCGATAACCTCATTGAACGCGTGCCGCGCCCCGATATTTGCCTTGGCCAGCACATCATGCCCGGCCGCGCCGGCACGGTTCGCCACACCGCCGGCCCGATCATGGCCGGATGCGACTCCCTGCGTATCCGCGTCTTTGGCAAATCCGCCCACGCCTCCATGCCCCATAACTCCATCGACCCGACCTACATCGCGGCTATGATCGTCACCCGCCTCCAAGCCATTGTGGGCCGCGAGGTCGCCCCGCACGAGTTCTTTGTCATCTCCGTAGGCGAGCTTCACTCCGGCGATAAAAACAACATCATCCCCGACTCCGCCGAGCTGGTACTCAATACTCGCTACTATGATCCCGCGTTGGCAGAAAAGTTCTACCACTCCCTCGAACGCATGGTTAAGGCCGAGTGTGTCGCCTCCGGAAGCGAGCAGGACCCTACTTTTGAGTACTACGCCCACGGCGAGGTCACCGATAATGACGCCACTGCCCATGCCCCAGTAGGCGAGGTTTTCGACGCCGCCTTTGGCTCCGATTCAGTCATCGCGGCCCCCTCCACCGCTTCCGAAGACTTTTGCTACCTGCCGCAGGCGTGGGGGGTACCTTATGTCTTTTGGCACATCGGCTGCACCTCGGAAGATGAGTTGCAGGATCCTCCGGTCAACCACCAAGCAACCTTCCTGCCTGACTATGCCCCCACTGTTTATGCCTCCACCCGGGCGGCATATGGTGCGGCATTGACCTACTTGGCCACGCCCTAGGTGCCCGAGACGCGTATTCTCATTCCCCCGCCTGCGGCGCAGGGCCAATGCTATTAAGCTGGCAGGCGTTTCGTGACTCCCCACAAACTTAAGGTTGAAAATGAGCCAGCCACGGCATTCTGCTTTCGAATCCACTGTTCCCTCCCATGTCCGCGCGGCCTCTGGCGTGAGCCCGCACAGCGCTTCCAACCGTAAGTTCTGGTCGGGCCTCTCCGGTGCCGTCATGGAGCAGATTGCCGATAATTGGGAGCGCACCCGTGCTGCCTACGCGGAAACGCGCCAACAGCACTACTTCTCTGCGGAATTCCTGCAGGGACGCGCGCTGCTCAATAACCTCACCAACTTGGGTCTTGTTGACGATGCCAAGGCTGCGGCCAAGGCAACCGATCACGAGCTGAGCGATGTCCTCGAAGCCGAGCATGATGCCGCGCTCGGCAACGGCGGCCTCGGACGCCTTGCCGCCTGCTTCCTCGATTCCGCTGTCACTCAGGACTACCCCGTAACCGGCTATGGCCTTCTCTACCGCTACGGCCTTTTCCGACAGTCCTTTGAGAATGGCTTCCAGAAAGAACAACCAGATGCGTGGATGGAAAACGGCTATGACTTTGTCATCCGCCGAGCCTCTGAACAGCGCCGCGTCCACTTCGATGACATGGACGTGCGCGCAATTCCCTATGACATGCCTATCACCGGCTACGGGACCGATAACGTAGGCACCCTGCGCCTATGGAAGTCCGAGCCCATCGATGACTTCGATTACGATGCCTTTAACTCCCAGCGCTTTACCGAGGCCATCGTCGAGCGCGAGCGTGTTATGGATATCTGCCGCGTGCTCTACCCCAATGACACCACGTACGAGGGCAAGGTATTGCGCGTGCGCCAGCAGTACTTCTTTGTCTCTGCCTCCCTGCAGACCATGGTGGATAACTACATTGACCAGCACGGCGAAGACCTCACCGGGTTTGCGAAGTATAACTCCATCCAGCTCAATGACACCCACCCTGTACTTGCCATCCCGGAGCTGCTGCGCATCCTGCTCGATGAGCATGGTCTGAGCTGGGATGCAGCCTGGAAGATCGTCACCGAAACCTTCGCCTATACCAACCACACCGTGCTGGCGGAGGCGCTGGAGAGCTGGGAGGTGTCCATCTTCCAGAAGCTGTTTTGGCGCATTTGGCAGTTGGTGGAGGAAATCGACCGCCGCTTCCGCGAAGATATGGCCCACCGCGGTCTGGATCAGGGCCGCATCGACTACATGGCACCGGTATCCAACGGCCACGTGCATATGGCCTGGATCGCCTGCTATGCCGCCTACTCCATCAATGGTGTCGCCGCCCTGCACACGGAAATCATCAAGGCCGATACGTTGGCCGAATGGCACGAACTCTGGCCGGAGAAATTCAATAACAAGACCAATGGCGTTACCCCTCGCCGCTGGCTCAAGATGTGTAATCCCCGCTTGGCGGAACTGCTTACCCAGCAGGCAGGTTCCGATGCGTGGGTTACTGATCTCACCCAGCTTGCCCAGCTCGCCGAGAAGGCAGGCGATACAGTTCTGCTGCGCGAACTCATCGCCATCAAGCAGGCCAACAAGCGCGACTTTGCTAACTGGGTAAAAGACCACCAGGGCGCCGACGTTGATCCCGATTCCATCTTTGATGTACAGATTAAGCGCCTGCACGAGTACAAGCGCCAGCTGATGAATGCCCTCTACGTCCTCGACCTCTACTTCCGCATCAAAGACCAGGGCGAGACGGTGCCGAAGCGCACCTTCATCTTTGGTGCAAAGGCCGCACCGGGTTACGAGCGTGCCAAGGCGATTATCAAGCTCATCAACACCATTGCGGACCTAGTCAATAACGACCCAGATACCAAGGACATCATCCGCGTCGTTTTTGTGGAGAACTACAACGTCTCCCCTGCCGAGCACATCATCCCCGCCGCTGATATCTCAGAGCAGATCTCTGTAGCCGGCAAAGAAGCCTCCGGTACGTCCAATATGAAGTTCATGATGAATGGCGCGCTGACCTTGGGGACCATGGATGGTGCCAACGTAGAAATCGTAGAGGCAGTCGGTGAGGACAACGCCTATATCTTTGGCGCCCGCAACGAGGAGCTTCCTACGCTGCGCGCCGAGTACAACCCGGGCGAGCTTTACCAGAGCGTGCCAGGCTTAGCCCGCGTGCTTGATGCGCTTGTCGACGGCACCTTGGGCGCCGAAAATGCCGGTATCTTCGGCGACCTGCGCTCCTCGCTTCTCGATGGTTACGGGGAGCATGCCCAGGACCAGTACTACGTCCTCGGTGACTTCGCCGACTACCGCGCTACTCGAGACCGCATGGCTGCGGACTATGAGGAAGACAACCTTGCTTGGGCTAAGAAGGCGTGGCTCAATATCTGCTATTCCGGCCGCTTCTCCTCTGACCGGACCATCGCGGACTACGCAAACGAGGTGTGGAAGATCCAGCCCACCCCGATTTCCTCACGCTAAGAAAAGGTCCTGTCCTTCGCTTTCGTGGCGGAGGGCAGGACCTTTGGCAAGGCGCTGTGCTCAATTCTGTTTAGCGCAGGCCCACGCGCTTTAGCTGCTCATAAATGGGTTGCAAGTCAATAGTGAGCACACCCATTTGCGTAGCCAGGAAGCCGAGTCCACCGACGACGGCCCCCAGGATTCCTAGGCCGGTAGCGAGGCCTGCGGCAAAGCCCTTGCTACTACCGTCCTTGCCTTCGCCATCCGAGGGATTAGCAGTATCTCCCGGCTGTTCTGGGTCACCAGCGGAATCGGTGCCATCGTTCCACCACTCGTCAAAGACCAAATTTGCCACCAAAGTGTTGTCGATGTATTCACCGCGCACCGAATCGGTACCGGAGGTACGGGCCATAATGTCCTCCGAGCCGGCCCCTTTGAAGAAGAACGGCACTAGCTGGTTGGTGTGCTGCCCGGAGTACCAACCGTGGCGGGCAACCTTGCCCTTTTCACCTTCCATAGCATTGAAGCGGTTGTCCGCTTCAGGGTTGTCTTCTGTAGGCACCTCATTCGCACCGGAGAGATAGCCAGTCTCGTGGTCCGCGGTGACAACGAGCAGAGTATCTTCCCACGAGGAGTTCTCCTCCACCCACTTAATGGCGGCGTCAACCGACTTATTGAAATCCTGGGTCTCCTCGATATCGCGCACTGGGTTATTTCCGTGGCCGGCCCAGTCGATGGCACCGCCCTCAATCATGATGGAAAAGCCATCCTCGTCCTGTCCCAGCGCATTGAGGGCGCCAGTCGTCATGGTGGGGAGATCGACGACGTCGTTAAGCTCGTCCGAGTATGGAGCCTTTGCCTCGCTCGAGCGGGAGTTCTGCAACGTGGAACCTACCTGCGCGATACCCCAATACTTCTGCTACGGCTTGACGTCACCTTGCGCCATCTTCTTGAAGTCATCGTTGGACTCGAAGTAATTCCAGTCGGTCTCGCCTCCGGAAAGCTTGGCGTAGTCGTCCTCGTACATGAAGATATAGTCGGGAGTATCGACCTTCTGGTGGTCATTATCGTAGAACGGGTGGCCAGCGGCCATGACCAAGTCGAGGGCGCTGCCGAGCATCTCACGGCTAATGTCCTGCAGCTTATCGCGGTCCTTGTTGTGCGCGGCCCACGCCGCCGGAGTGGCTTCGGAATAGAGAGTGTCTGATGGTTTGTGTGTGGGTACCTAACCTGCATGAGGAGATGGACCAGAATGACTACTGTGGCGAGACGAGATCCGGCTGATAAGGCCAAGATTGATGCGATTGAAAAGAAGCTTCTTGCTAACCCTGAAATCGCGAAGCTGATTGATGACCTAGGCACGTCTACAACGGATGCCAACGACCTGGTTCGCGGCATGTTGCAAGCCTCGATTACCAGGGGACTCAACGCTGAAATGGATGCCCACCTGGGCTACGAGTCTGGCGACAGGAGCGCTAAAGCTGCAGCTAGAACAGACAATCACCGCAACGGGTCGTATCCAAAGACCGTGGATTCTAACTACGGGCCAGTTACCGTTGATGTGCCGAGGGATAGGGCTGGCACATTCTTGCTGACTATGGTCCCTAAAGGCTCGAGGAGATTGACCGATGTCGATGACATGACCGTTAGCTTGTACGCCGGTGGGATGACAATTAGGGACATCCAGCACCATATGGCAACGGCGATGCGTGTTGATATTTCCCATAAGACGATTTCCGCAGTCACCGATGCCGTCCTCGATGAGGTCATGGTCTGGCAAAACCGCCAGCTAGACGAGTTCTACCCGGTCATTTTCCTGGACGCGCTGCGCATTAAAATCCGCGATGGCGGCCTAGTGGTCAATAAGTCCGCGTACATGGCAATCGGCGTGGACCTCGACGGGATCAAGCACATTTTGGAATCGTGGATTGCCAAAGAAGAAAGCGCTTCATCCTGGGCGCAAGTATGCGCCAATCTTTCTAACCGTGGGGTTAAAGACGTCTTTATCGTTTGCTGTAACGGGTTCAAAGGCTTGCCGGAAGAAGTAAAGGCAACCTGGCCGAACTCTATGGTGCAAACCTGTATCGTGCACCTGATACGTGCCGCTAACCGATGGGTAGCCTACAGGGATCGCCGGGGCGTATCGGCCGCGTTGAAAAAGATTTACACCGCCACGGACGAGTCCACAGCTAAGGCTGCCTTAGACGAATTTGAAGCCTCTGAATTGGCAGAAAAGTATCCACGCTCAGTCAAAGTCTGGCGAGATGCATGGGCGCGTTTCGTACCGTTTCTCCAGTTCCCACCAGCAGCCAGCAAGGTCATTTACACGAAGAATTCGATTGAATCATTCAACAATGAACTGCGGAAAGCTACCCGCAACAGGGTGCAGTTCACTAACAATGAATCAGCGCTCAAGACGCTATGGTTGATGATCTGCAATATCGAAGACAGACGAGCTGCCAAGAGAGCGAAGCAGGGCAAACGAGTCTCAGCGACAACCGGCAGACTCATGGAAGGGACCCGAGTTTCCGGCTGGAAACAAACCATTAACCAAATGGCCGTGGCCTACCCCGACAGCTTCGACAAATACCTATAAACCCAGCTCCACACACAAACAACTTGACACCCTCCGAACAAGCAAGCATTGATAGATGCAGGTCTGCACTACATTTTGTCGGTGAAACCCCACCGTGCCTGAGGTGATTGAAACCTGGCGGCGGGAAATCCCTGGTGAAGCCTACGCCCACGGCCAGATCTGGACACAAGCCTCGGCAAGCGATGCGCGCAAACACACAACCCCGAATACGGTGACCCACTTCCAGTACTCCTATGATCGGGCCAGACGCGGCCTGCGCGGAATCAAAGAGCAAGTCGCAAAAGCCAAACGCGCTGGGCGGAATCAAGCGGTGGATGCGCCACGCTTGAATAGTTCGTTAAGTATTTCACGTGGGGTTGCGCCGCCGAGGATT